>DFFH01000023.1 GCA_002368805.1 Mageeibacillus sp. UBA3781
TAAAGACTGTTGATCTTCATAAAGACTATAAAGTCGGGGATAATGTAATCCATGCTGTGAATGGAGTAGACTTGGAGATAAAAGACGGAACATTCGTTGCGATTATGGGGAAATCCGGCTGTGGGAAAACAACGCTTCTTCATCTTATCGGAGGATTGGATAAGGTTACTTCCGGAAAAGTGCTTGTAAATGACAATGATCTATCACAGATGAAAGATACAGCACTTTCAAGATTCCGCTGCTGTGAAATCGGGTTCGTGTTCCAGAAGTTCAATCTCATAAATGAGATGACGGTTATGGAGAATATCGTTACTCCGGTTCTGATATCCAAAAGAAAAGTAAACGAGGAGTACATTAAGGAGCTGACGGAGATTCTGGGCCTTTCAGAACGGCTTGATCACACCCCGCTTCAGCTGTCGGGAGGACAGCAGCAGAGAGTTGCCATAGCCAGAGCGCTGGCGAATGATCCGGCACTGATCCTCTGTGATGAACCAACGGGTAATCTTGATAAAAAGAATAGTGAAGAGGTAATCGCGCTTCTTGATAAGGTTCATGAAAAATATGGAAAAACAATTGTCATGGTCACTCACGACCCGGCCATTGCCGAACATGCTGATGTTATTTATCACATGGAGGATGGGAAAATAAACAGATGAAATCTCGTTACTCAGCGTGCACTCATAAATCTGTTAATCCTCGATAAAGCATACTCTTTCCTAAAGTAATAGGATACATTTTTGATTAACAACCTTCCGTGATGTTGTGATTTTCACGTAATTTCCGGGAGGTTTTTGTTCACACAAATTAGAACAAATGTTCTTGACAAGAACCTAGCGAGATGATATAACATTTCACAAGAACGATTGTTCGTTTTATTGCACCTTGAAAACTCAAACCACCAAACAAAGGAGGCCGTCTGCTTGACGATACGAAATCAAGTTGAGCGTGTGTATTAGCGATATGGAAAAACAAGGCACGTACATCGGTACAGCAAGAGGCACCAGCAAATTGGATCAGAAGAACATCGGATCCCGATGGGTAAGGGCAAGTTGTGTCCTGACGATCGGAGCCCGGTTGGTAAGGGCGATCTATGCCCAAACTACTGTCTATTTTGTTGGTGCCTTTTTGTATCCCCGAGAGGATACACGGCTTCCCTTCTGGTGATTTGAAACCCATAGGAGGATCCTCGCCCTCCGTGAACCTTGACAACTGAATAGCAATTTCAACTCCTACAAAGACACTTGCGCGTAGTCACAGGCTGAGCGTTGAAGCGATGAACGAGCATCGTGATCCGTCACACCCAATGAGCGTTGAAGCAAGAAGGGATAGCTTCCCTGGGAGCTGGAGATCCGAAGCCCCCCTCAGGGGGAGACTTCAGCCCGGGAGTGGACGATAAATACGGGCAAAGAGATGAGAGCAGTAAAGCTCCTAAAACAATCACAGCAAAGAAAATGCTCTGAGAAGGCATTAATAAACGCGAAAGGATATTGATTTATGAAAGAAGATGAAGAATACAAGCCGCTGGAAGAGCATTCGTTGCAGGAACTGGCGGAAAAAGAATTTGTGCAGCGAGATCCGCTGATCGAGCATATGCTGCCGCCTGAAGGAACACTCTTGTTCTGCGGTAGCTCAAAGATCGGAAAATCCTGGCTCGCATTTGATATGGGATTGCATATCTGCAAGGGTGAAAGATTCTGGGGCTACGATGTGAGAAGAGCGGCCGTCCTTTATATCTGTCTCGAGGATGGAGAGCTCCGTCTTCAGAACAGGATGTTTAAGATCGGCGAAGAGGGGCAGAAGGATTTCTATTACGCTACAGAGATCGCTTCGACAGAGGAAGGCATCATTAAGCAACTTGATGAACAAATGAAAAAGCATCCGGAGATCGGTCTAATCATCATCGATTCATTGACAGCGCTAAGAGCCAAACTAGCCGTTGCCAATAACAATGCTTTTATAGATGACTACAGGATTCTGAATGCTTTTCATCACTTTACAGATAATTATCATATCACACTTCTTATTGTACATCACGTAAGGAAGATGAGATCCGAGGATCCGTTTGATGATATTGCCGGAACGAACGGGTTGTCTGCCGCGGCAGATGGATCGTTCGTTTTCCGGAAGGAGAAGTTTACTGATGACGAAGTGAAGCTCTATGCTAAGTGCCGTGATACTGGACAACATATGTGGACGGTCAGATTGAATGAGGAAACCTGCATCTGGAAGATGATACACGAGAGTTCTCCGATGGAGGATGTGATTAATAGTGATCCGGATCTAAAAAAGACAGTCGAGTTCATCCGAAAGGAAAGATCTTTCTTTGGATCGGCTACGGAATTCTGCGAACGGATCGGTGTTGAGAAAAAACCTCAATCCCTCAGTGGGAAACTTTTCAACCATAGAAGAGAACTTGCGAAGCTGGGGATCGATTTCGAACGGTCAAGAGGAAACAAGGGAGCATTCTTCAGTTTTTCTCTGATAAGTGATGAAGTGACGAACATGTCCCCACCTCCGTTGATCGAAGACAACATACAGCCGCAGGAGTTTGTGACGAACAGTGACGATGTGACGACTTTTTCTCCTGCGGAGGGAGATAAAGATGAATCGTCACTTGCCTCTGAAGACAATGATATCGTCACTTCGTCACAAGAGCCCCCATAGTAGCAGTCTTCGGATTTTTCTATATCGTCACTTTGTAGATAAACATCATCACTTCAGATCTGATATCTACACAACGAGGTTAGTTTTCTTTTTCAGCTACTAAAACGGCGAAGCCGTTTCCTAAAAAGAACGGAAAGAACAAATGGAAACCGCGCCGGGGCACGGCGGAAGAAGAGGAAAGTGCATCACGTAAAAGGCAAGCATCGCGGTTGTGAACACAACCGCAGCTTGTCGGGCGGCAGCCCGAACCCACTTTCCAACTTTTGAGACCGCGCGAAGCGCAAATGATCAATGGAGGAACAACAAAATGAAGAATAAAAACATACACATCCGTGTTGATGAAGCGACACATGAGACCATAAAACTGAAGGCCCTGGAATCGTATCTGACCATCTCAGAGTATGTAGTTCAGTGCTGCTTGGGCAAGCAGATCTTTGTCATTCCCGGTCTGGATGAGATGGTTTTGGAGCAAAAACGCATCGGAAATAATCTCAACCAGCTGGCTCATCTGGCCAACGCAGACAAGATTTCTGTTGCCGGATTGGACGAAATGATCGCCGAACATCACAAGCTCACCCGGACTCTGAATGATCTTTTGGAGCGGAGGAGGTGGCGCTGATGGCAACCGTAAACATACTTTCCAACGGAAGTCATCCGGGTGGCGGGGGACTTCAAGCGACACTTGACTATTGCATGCAGTATGAAAAGACAATGTACGAAGGACAGAAGCTTGTGTACGGCATGAACTGCTCGGAGCAGGACCCATATCTGGACATGATGACTACGAAGAAACTGTATGGGAAGACCGGTGGAAGGATGTACTATCACCTGGATCAATCCTTCTCTCCCGACGAGAAAATCACTCCGGAACAGGCTCATAAAATTGCGATTGAATTCGCCGAAGAGCAGTTCAAAGGGTATGAAGTGCTCATAGCGACCCATGTGGATGCCCACCACATCCACTCCCATTTTGTGGTGAACAGTGTCAGTTTTGAGAACGGATTGAAGTACCATTCGTCAAAAGACAACATCCGAAAGCTGCGAGAAGCATCTGATTCGATCTGCTTAAAGCACGGGTTCTCTATCGTGAAACCGAAAGAACAGAAGAAAACAGCGGGCATTGGAACGAGAGAATACCGTGTAGCGTGTAAGTCTTCAAGCTGGAAGATGAATCTTATCGTTGCGATTGAAGCCGGAATGCGGAAAGCAAAAACGAAAGATGAGTTTCTGGAGTTTATGAAGAAGCGCGGATATGAAGTGAACTGGACAGATACAAGAAAATATATTACCTACACCACCCCGAATGGATACCGGTGCAGGGACATAAGACTACATGAAGATAAATTTCTGAAGGAGGCAATGGAAAATGAATTCAGAATCAGACAAGAGATTGCAAGAAGTGAAACGTATTGCGGCTCAGAATTTGGCCGAGGCGCAGAAGCCGACACCATGCTTTATGATCACACAGGAAAACTGGAAGGCACTCCTAACGGGGTTCTACTCTCAACTGGCGCTGATGGAGAAGATGGTTACTCGCGAGCAGATGGCAGCATTCTACGAGGAACTGAGGGAGTACTACGAGAGAAAGTCGGACTGGTTGGAGCAGAAAACGGTGGAGATAAAGCGGGAAATGCAGGCTCAGGCGAAGAGTTGGAAGGAAGAGATGGATCGACAGGCTGGGAATCTGAACGAGCAATATGCTTCGGCTTTGGAGGAGGCGCAGGAGAAAATGGAGAAAAAGATGCAGGAGAATACGGAGAAACTGTATCACCGGATACTGACTCCGTGTCTGCTTACGACATTGCTTGCAGCAGTGCTTACCTTGCTGCGGATATTATGAGCATCTTCGATTCGAAGCCGAAGGAAGATGAGACACCTCATCCTCACCCCGTAAGAGAACGGAAGAACAGACAAAAAGACGATCGGGATGGTCCGGTCATGAGTATGTAAGAAAGGAGCTTGTCTTATGAAAAGGTACTATAACAACCCCCAATATGATGCGGCGTTTGATCGTTGGCTGAGCACAGTGTCCCGATTGATGATTAAATATGGGCCGCGCGTTCTTTTGAAGCAGAAATGTGAGAAAACATTGGGTTTGAAAAAGGGCGAAGTTATTGTTCATTCTTCGGCGGATTCAGTTGTGAGAGAGCGTCGATTTAGTGGATACAGAAAACGGGTAAAAGAAGGCATATCTTCGAAGGATAAGAAAAAATAGAACTAGGAATGACAGGAATTGCGCATTTATGCGTTGCGTACCCTTTGTTATATTGATATAATGTACGCGACGCATAAATATAAAGGAGATCTATGACCATGGATTGTAAGACAAAGATAAAGGAACTTCGGGAGATGACAGGAATGAATAGAACAGAGTTTTGCGATTATTTCCAAATCCCGTACAGAACAGTTACTGACTGGGAGAGAGACAATCGTCATGCACCGGAATATGTTCTCCGCCTTCTGGAATACTACATCCGTATGGAGAATCTCATAAAAAACAAGAAGGATGATAAGAATTAACTGCCTCGAATTCGAGGCGATAGAGATAACCGCATTGAATCGCACACGGTTAGAAAGGAAACGATAATATGGCTAACAAACCCATCAAAGACACTATTCACGCTAAAGGATTTGATATCGGTATATACACTACCGATTACGAGAATGAGTTTATATCATTAACGGATATTGCAAAGTACAAGAGCGATGATCCTAACGCAACTATATGTAATTGGATGAGAAATAGAGAAACACTGGAGTTTCTGGGGTTATGGGAACGATTGCACAATCCGGATTTTAACCCCCTCGAATTCGAGGGGTTTAGAAAAGAAGCTGGACTTAATGCATTTACGATGTCGCCTTCAAAGTGGATTAACTCAGTAAATGCAACAGGAATAACATCAAAAGCCGGTCGTTATGGCGGTACTTATGCGCATTCTGATATTGCACTTGAGTTTGCATCTTGGGTATCTGCCGAGTTCAAACTCTATATCATGAAGGACTACCAGAGACTGAGACGAGATGAAAGTAGCAGGCTGTCTCTTGCGTGGAACCTTCACCGCGAGATTGCCAAGCTTAATTACCGTGTCCACACCGATGCAATTAAGGATAATCTGATCCCGCCTGAACTGACACAAACGCAAATCTCATATAAATATGCAAGTGAAGCAGATATGCTTAATGTTGCACTTTTCGGTAAGACAGCCAAAGAATGGCGAGATGAAAATCCTGATAAAAACGGCAATATGAGAGATTATGCTACCCTGAACCAGCTTCTTGTTCTGGCCAATATGGAAAGCTATAATGCAATTCTTATTGAACAAGGTAAGCAGATGTCAGAACGTCTTGTTCTGATAAGAGAGCAAGCTGTTAAGCAACTTCAGACACTCGATCAGGTAAGTCTGGATAACCTGCCCAAGCTCCCGGGAGGAGATAGTAATGAAGAATAATAAAAAGAAATGTTACATCTATACCCGTGTTTCCACGATGATGCAGGTCGATGGTTTCAGTCTTGATGCCCAGAAAGATAAGCTTCGCAAGTATGCTGAATATCAAGATTGGGAGATTGCTGCTGAGTATTCTGACGAAGGTTGCTCTGGTAAGAATATCCAGGGCAGACCCGAGTTTTCACGCATGATGGCTGATATTGAGGAGTGCAAGGATGGAGTCAGTTATGTTCTCGTCTTTAAACTTTCCCGTTTCGGTCGTAATGCCGCTGATGTCCTGAACTCCTTACAGATTATGCAGGACTTCGGAGTGAATCTTATCTGTGTGGAAGATGGTATTGACAGTTCCAAGGATGCAGGTAAGCTTATGATATCCGTTCTTTCTGCTGTTGCTGAGATCGAGAGGGAGAATATCCGAACTCAGACCATGGCAGGACGTGAACAAAAAGCACGCGAAGGTAAATGGAATGGCGGTTTTGCGCCATATGGGTATAAGCTTGTTGATGGCAAACTAATGATAGCAGAGGATGAAGTGGAAATCATAACTGTGATATTTGACCGCTATATCCATACAAGAGATGGGATAAACGGCGTAGCGAGTTATCTTAACAACCACGGATATAAGAAGAAATTACGACAAAACAATACTATTTCAGGGTTCTCCTCTGCGTTTGTTAAGGATGTGATTGATAATCCGATATATATGGGAAAGATTGCATATGGGCGCAGAAGAACAGAAAAGAAACTCGGAACCAGAAATGAGATGCATAAAGTGGAACAGTCCGATTTCCCTGTCTACGAGGGAGAGCATGAGGCAATAGTTTCTGAGGCGGATTGGAATCTTGCCCAGGAGAAGAGAAAACAAAATGCTTATAAACGACAGAAGGTTCATGATATTGATCACGCGCACATTCTGTCAGGTATCCTAAAATGTCCATGCTGCGGAAAAAGTCTTTATGGGAATATGGCTAAGGCACATGGCAAGGATAACAAAACGCGATTCTACTACTATTGCAAGAATACTTTGGGAGCAACCGGCCATAGGTGTGATTTCCGAACGAATATAGAGCAGTCTGAGATGAATCAGATGGTGGCTTCTATCATATCCGCTATGGTTACCAGACAGGATTTTAAGGATGCGATTACAGAAAAGATAGGTGCCGCTGTGGATACTAAGGATATGGAAAAGCAAATGATTGTACTACAGGACAATCTGCGCCAATCCTTAGGCACGAAATCGAGCATAGAACGTCAGATGGATAGTCTTGATGTGATGGATCCGCATTATGATCGGAAAATGTTTGATCTTCAGAAGCGACTCGACCTGCAGTACGATACTCTTGTTGACATAGAGAATCAGATGGATGAGACAAAGGAACAAATTAAGCATATCCGACAGGAAAACATTACCGGCAATAACATCTATCAGTTGCTTCTTACCTTCGATGAATTGTATGATGAATTCAACGAAGCGGAGAAAAAGGAATTCATGAGAGCGTTTGTGGAAAGTATTGATATTTATCCGGAAAAGCCTGAGAATGGGTGTTGGATAAGGAATATCGTGTTTAATTTCCCGATTCCGGTCAATGGCGAAGAGATAACAGAACTGCCTTTGGAATCTAAAGATACTGCCGAGACGGTTTGCCTTTTGTCCAAAGTGAACTCCAGAGACTAGCGGATACATAAAAACTTCATATAAATTTCTCTCTCCGGATTATGATACAATAACGATCAGATAATCAATGATTGGATCAGGGAGTGTTCGTATGTCAACATGTAAAAAGGTAATTGCCGTACTCCTGATGGCGGCTGTTCTGATGGGCCTGTGCGGATGTGATTCAAAACCGAAGAAGGCCGAGTGCGAAGTGATCAGCATGCAGTTTGTGGATACCGTAAAGATCAATGGTGTTACAGCAAAGTATGAAGGATATAAGATCGTCGAGGTCAAACTCAATGCATATTCTCCCGAGAAGTTCCCGACGGATGCGATCGAGGGAAAAGAGCTCCGCCAGAAGGTATTCGTGTGGGTAGCCGGTGGCTGCTCTATGTACAGGGGCGATGTCAAGATGGATAACATCTGCGGATACTGGCCGGAAAAGGCAACCAGCTACAAGGCAAAAGAGATCTCCCTTTATTTCCGTGTTCCCGGAGATGCCGAGATCAATGACCTGACATTTAAACTCGATGGCGCAGTCCTGGGAGATCCGGATTACCAGTTCGAGTACACCCCGGAACAATCCTGACACAAGGAAATCATCTGACTTAACAACTCCTGATTTATCTCAAGATGGATCGGGAGTTTTTTGTTGCCTCGTGTTACTTCTCATTCCCGGTTTCCGTCTATATAATTGAGATGAAAGAACAGGAGCAAAAGCCATGGAAGATAAAAGCATTATCGAATTATTCTTTCAGCGTGATGAAACGGCAATCACGGAGAGCCAGAAGAAGTACGGCTCTTATTGCCGGGCGATCGCCCATAATATCCTTCACTGCAAAGAGGATACAGATGAGTGTGTGAATGACACATGGCTCCGCTCATGGAACAGCATCCCGCCGGAAAAGCCTAATCGGCTGTCTGTTTACTTCGGACGTATCACCAGAAATCTGGCGATCGACCGGTACAGAAAAGAACGATCCATGAAACACGGCGGCGGACAGACCTCGATCTGTCTGGATGAACTGAGCGAATGCATCGGCGCGGAAGATCCCATCGAGGATACTCTCGTGCTCAAAGATCTCCTTAATTCTTTTCTTTCTTCTCTTCCGGAAAAGCACCGGCATATATTCCTTTTCCGGTACTGGTACATGATGCCGGTCTCCGATATTGCCGATCACTGCGGCATGACTTCTGATGCTGTGAAGATGCTTCTTAGCAGGACCAGAAAGAAACTGGAGAAATACTTGAAGAAAGAAGGTTTCGAAAAATGAAAAACGAAGATAAATTACTCGATGCGATCGGTATGATCGATGAAGAACTTATCCCTGAGATGCCGAAGGCGAAAGAAAGTGCAGCGCCGGTTAAGCATAAAAAGACCGGTAAGAGCAGAAAAGCATTCTGGATCGAGATCGGTATCGCAGCGGCAGCTGTGATCCTTGTGGTCGCTATCGCACTTCCGAAGGTGCTGTATAAAAAGAAGAATAGAGCCGTCAAAGCGGAAGCGGTATATCCCGAGATGGCGAAATGTCCGGAATCGGTTTCTCCCGTTTTGCGAGGTGATGATTATGATCCTGATGCTTATCGCGAACAATATGAAAAGTGGTGGGCATCCCGCGAAGAATTCAGGAATCAGCCGGAAGGATACGCGGATGGATTTAAGAAATTCCTGGAGAAGAGCACGGGTACTTTTGCCGAGGAGGCAGAAGATAAGAACTTCGTATATTCCCCGCTGAGCCTGTATCTGTGCATGTGTATGGTTGCCGAGGCGGCCGACGGCAATACGAGGCAGGAGATCCTCGATCTTCTTGGTGTGCCGGATATCGAGACGCTCCGCTCCACTTCAAAAGCACTGTTCCTGGCAAATTATGTAGATGACGGCGCTGCGAAATGCCTGCTCGCCAATTCCATCTGGATGAGTGATCATTTCGAATATAAGAATGACACGGTAGAGAGGATCGCGACGGAATATCTCGCTTCTGTTTTCAGCGGAGATCCGGAAGATGAAAAGTATGTGGAAGAATTCAGAAACTGGCTCAACCGCCAGACAGACAGTCTTCTTACCGACTATGTGGATGATCTTGGTATGGATCCGGATCTGCTTCTGATGGTCGCCTCAACGATCAACTACAGTGGCAAGTGGGGAATGAGATTTCATGAGGATGAGACGAAGCCCGGAACATTCCATGCTCCGACCGGGGATGTCACCTGCGACTTCATGAATATGGAATATGAAAAATTCGATTGCCACACCGGTGATGGCTATACAGCGATTGAACTTCCGGTCACCGGCAATGGAAAGATGCGGCTGATCCTCCCGGATAAAGATACTTCCGCACAGGAACTGCTGAAAGATAAGAACTTTAGGGAGTTCCTGAATAACAGTTATACAGGTGGAAACGTTTTTGGGGAGGCAATGGTCGACCTGTCACTTCCGAAGTTTGATGTATCGTATAAAAACGACATGATCGATGAACTCCAGAAACTCGGGATCCACGACGCATTTGACGAAAATAGGGGAAACTTCGGATCGATTACGGATCAGGGACCGAATGATAAGATCTATGTTAAGCAGGTGGAACAGGATGTCCGTGTCATGATCGATGAAGAAGGTGTAAAAGGTGCCGCTATCACGATAGCAATGGTCATTGAAGAATGCGCTCCGTCAGCTAAATACACCTTTGTATTCGACCGTCCGTTCATCTTCGAGGTGTTCTCTGATACCGGCGCACCTCTTTTCGTTGGTGTGGTGAATGACCCGACAAGTAAATGAGATTGCTATTCTTCTCAATGGATGATAAGGTCAATATTTGTGAGGGGGGCTCAAAACAATGAGCCCCCTTTTTCTA
>DFFH01000084.1 GCA_002368805.1 Mageeibacillus sp. UBA3781
GAGATACCTTCCTGCTTGAGGGAGATTCCCGGAGAGGAAGAAGATGTGAGAACTCTCTCTCCTGTTGCAGCCGCACCATAAACCATGTTGATCGCAGCAACTTCACTCTCAGCCTGTACAAATGTACCGCCGTGCTTTTCCATCTCGCGAGCCATGTAGTGCATGACTTCGGTCTGAGGTGTGATCGGGTAACCGAAATAATGACGGCATCCTGCGCGGATCGCCGCTTCTGCGATTACCTCATTACCTTTCATCAATACTCTTTTTGCCATGTCTCCACCTTACCTTTCTACCGTGATCACAGAATCCGGGCACTGGGTCGCGCAGAAAGCGCAGCCGACGCACTGGGAAAGATCGGTACAGGAAGCAGGATGATAGCCTTTACTGTTCAGACGCTCTTTGTCGAGCACGAGGATCTTCTTCGGGCAAGCATATACACACAAGCCACAGCCCTTACACAGATCTTCTTGAAAAGATACTTTAGCCATATATTCCTCCTGATATTTTATTGCGTAATATGCATTATAGCCTTGCCCCCCATATAAATCAACATGGCAAAAGGCTAGGAAACTGAACGTTTTCAACTCATTCAGCATACAGAATGACGAAGCGGTTCAAAATTTCCAAAATACAACAATATTATCAAATAACAAAAAAGATCCTCCCGCGAGGAGAGGATCTTTCTGATTTCAGATCATAAGAAGATTATTTTGCGTCAGCAAGCTTCTCAGCAACTTCTTCTGCCTTATCGGAATTCTTAAGGAGATCACGGATCTCAGTAAGAAGAGCGATATCTGCAGGTGTCTCTTCTTCTTTCTTCTCTTCTTCCTGCTTCTTTGTAAGCTTATCCTTCGCTTTATTCATAAGGCGGATAACGATGAAGATAACGAAAGCGATAATGATGAACTGGATGATCGCATTGATCAGGACGCCGTAGCCGATGGCAACTTCGCCTTCCATTTCCAGAGTTTCAGCATTAAGAGTGCCTTCCTTCAAAACATACTTCATGTTCGCAAAGTCAACTCCGGATGTCAGCATACCGATGCAAGGCATGATGATGTTATCAACGAGTGCAGTAACGATCTTACCGAAAGCAGCACCGATAACTACTGCGGTAGCGAGGTCGATAACATTTCCTCTCATAAGAAAAGCTTTAAAATCTTTCCACATAAAACAACCCTCCGTTTGTTTTTTTACTTTATTACACTATATTCCATTCGGAATAATTTGTGAACTATTTTTTCTTGTCTTTCTTTTTCTTTTTCTTATCTTTTTTATCTTTCTTCTCTTTTTCTTCCTTCTCGTCTTTCTCTATCTTTTCTCCCTTTTCGTTCTTCGGAGAAACGAGATTCTGAAGAGTTGAGATCATTGAAAGAATACTGGTTTCATTAATGTTGTAGAAGCACTCACGCCCGATCTTCCTGACCGATACAAGTTCCTCCGAGACAAGAAGCTGCATATGGTGCGAAAGCGTCGGCTGAGATATCTTAAGATGCTCAAGAATATCCTTGGCGCGGAGCTTTTTCCCTTCTGATAATATCGAAAGGATCTGCATACGGGTGGAATCACTTAATACTTCGAAGCATGAGTTGACGTTTTCCACAGCTTACCTCCAGGTTATGCAATCAGTTGTCCTTTAAGTGCTTCTTCAAAATCAGACAGATTGGCGCAAGCCACGACTTCAGTATTATCCTCAAGAAGGATATCCTCATCTTCCTTTACAAGAAGTGTCATCGGAACACCGAGTTTACGCAGCAGCAACAGCTGATACTCCTTACTCGGCTGACTTGCAAGATACTTGCTGAGCATACGGAGGATCTGCTTTGCATCTTCCAGATAGATTCCGGAAAGGCGCATCAGATGATCGATCACATATACACCGAAGACATCATCAAACTTCATGTTTTTCTTGTCCGGGAAGCAGGACGTAAATACTGTCATAGAGATCTTAGACACCAGATTCAGTTTTACAAAATCCTCTACCGGGATCAGGAAGCTCTTTACATTCGGAGAGAAGATCTCCTGGAGCTGTTCTACCGTGAGCTCGCCTTTTAGATCCTGGATACGCTCGATGCGGGCAAGTACCCGGTCTCTGGGAAGAAACGTCTCCTGTCCGGTTTTTGTTGCCTTATGAATAAACCAGCTCTCCGGGATAAGATTCATTCTTTTCCAGCGGTACAGTGTACCGTAGGAAATGCGGGCCACACGAAGGAGCTGCTTTTTGGAAATCAATTCTTCATTCTCAAACATAGCGTTTCACCTCACAAAAGAATAGCTGCGGATGCTATCATAATCATCCACAGCTATCATTTTAGTGAAACAATGTTACAACTTCTAAACAGGCAGATAGCATTTGCAATTCCTTTTTATCTCAAAGGAAGAGCAGTTTCCTTCCCTATTATGCGATGAACGGGAAGATCTTATCGAGTTCATCGATCACATCATATGCAGAACCGTTGATTACCGCATCAAAGAGATCCGGTGCCAGGAAGTGGCAAACGACAACAAGCGAAAGAGCGATGATAATAAGAAGAATATGCCAGATAAGAGCAGCCTTGGCGAAGTTCTTACGGCTCTGGCACTTCTTGCCGGAAGCGGCAAAGATGATCGCGAAGATCATACCGATGACCGGAATGGCAAAAAGGAGACTGAGCCAGAAAGCGGAACCTGTCTTCAGGATCTTCTGTTCTCCGGCGGAAGTAGTCTCTTTGAAAGACTTCGATGTGTCATTGGCGGAAACAACAGGTGCCGGAACAGTCTCCGGTGTCAGAGCGATCGGAGAAGGAGCAAGCACGGGAGCTGCTGCAGGTGCCGAAGGAGCGACAGGAGCCGTATTTACAGGCGCTTCAAACATATTCGGTGTCTGGACAGCCGGAGCTGCTTCAGGCACAACCGGTGCGGTCTGCGGATATTCGGGCAGGACCTCCTCGATCGGAGCTACTACAGGAGTATCGGAAGGAATTTCAGATGCAACAGGAACATCCTCAGCGACCTGCTTCGGCATCGCAATCGGGGCACCCGGATCAAACGATGCACTTGGCATATCTTCCGTAGGAACTTCCTGAACTTCCGGAACGGCTTCAACGACCGGCGAGATCTCTTCTTTTACCTCAGGCACTGCTTCTACTACACTTTCAACCGGAGCAATAAGCGGTGTTCCGCAAGCAGAACAGAATTTTACTCCATCCGGAAACTCAGACTGACAATTAGGACAAATCATATTTGAAACCCTCCTGATCAAAACTACAAATATGCAAGCACATCCTGTGCCACGCATAAAACCAAACGTATTATATCATGTTTTCTTTCTATTTGTTTAGAAAAAATGGATAACTATCACGTTACACCGTGATCACAGCTACACAGAACTGTCCCGGCTGAAGTGTATACCTTCTCTCATTCCCGCTTAAGAAGTTCTTCGTCGATGCGAGTGCTATCTCTTTTCCCTCTTCCGAGTAACGCTTCACCGAGATATTCTTGGCCGATGCATGCGATTCGATAAGGAACTGCTGCTGTTCTTTTGTAGGATTCGTAATGATGAGATAGATATATCCATCCGACTCATATGCAAAAGAATGAAGCCCGATCGAGTAATTCTCGTCTTTCTTATGCGAGAGCGGAACCGTCCAGGACGTATCGATACGCTGTCCCTTCGTCGCATTCGTGAGGACTCCGACCAGGCGCATCATCGTCTCCATATTTCCCGATTTGATCTTCCTGTTCGCCATAGAGTCGTTATCCTTCGCGAAGAGATAGTCTCCGTCCGCATCTCCGCCCATCCGGCTGATCGGAAGATCTACCGCTATCATCGATGTATGGTCACCCAGGTCCTCCAAGAGAAGTTCCACCATCTCTGCCGCAGATAGCGATGTCTCATCGAAAACGATCTGGTTTTCCGAGACACGGCTGGAAACGATAGAAAAGGAAAGATCTCCGATCCATTCTCCTACCGTATCCTGCATATACGAAGCATTACGCGGGATAGCATCCACATAGTCCGTGTAGGCACTGCTGATCAAGGTACTCATATCCTTTACAGATGCATCAGAGTATCTGTTTTCACTATTATTTCCGATATACAGGGACGATACATGATAGTCGGCGGAGGACATCATCGTACCGCTTTCATACTTCATTCCGTCCACAAAGAATATCCTATCTTTCAGATCCGAATAATATTTGGAGTTTATGATAAGCGAGATCATATAATCCACATATGCTTTTCTCTGCAGATCTGTCTCAAACAGTTCATCCTGATCCGAAAACTCCACCACGATTTTTTCAAACTGCTTATGCCACGGCACAGCCGTACCATTATCCACACGGATCTTTCCGTATGAATCCGTGATACCTCCGCTTAAGTATCCGAGAAGCACCTCCATCTCTTCCGCACTAAAGGAGGAATCGATAACCAGCCAAGGCTTTGCACTGACCTGTTTTGCAAGGCGGAGAGTAGATTCCAGAGAGATAACTCCCGCATCCGTCACTGTACCATCTTTAGCTACAGTGATATGTTCATTGCCGTTCATAGGAAGATTAGACGAGATCTTTCTCCCGATGCGGCCAAGTCCCAGGTTCTGAAGACGCAGGAACTCAGGATGCGTATCGGAGATAATATTCACAACATCCGGCTTGATGCTCTGTGTCGAGTAAGAATCTCTCTCGAGGCGTACCGCATCCATATACATATCACCGCTTCCGTAAAAGCCGATATTCAGACGGATCTCCATATCTTCAGAAGAGATCTTCTCCGACGGCCATGCGAAGGTGAAAGAATACTCTTTCCAGTTACCGCTGACATCTGTAAATGTCGTTCCGATAGGCTCTGACAATCCGGAGATCCATACCATGACCTCTTCTTTCTCGATATTCTTCTGTTTCAGCCACAAGCTCACATGATAGAATACTTTTTCCTTTAAAGGACTCACTTCATCTCTGGATATCACCTGAGAAATAAAATGTGCCTCGGAACTGTCTGACTCGGAGGAGGAAACACGAAGTGATTTTTCACCGGCCATCTTTGGCGCAGACGAAACTATCTGTGTCTTGGTGCCATTTCCAAAAGCATTCCAAACATCCGAACCGGAACCGGAGACTGAAGGCTTCGGAGAAGAAAGAAGGCACATATCACCATTTTGGATCTCGACCTCACCGATCGAGTGATCTAGTGTCACCTTCGTGAACATCGATGCCGTATAGATGGTACCACCTCTGGCTATCAGGATGCTGTCTCCGGAAGAACGGCAGATCGCATCGATCTTATTATCTTTTTCCGCGAAGATCTGATGCCAGTTATCCTCACTTCTGGAAAACGCGTAGATAAATCCGTTATCCGTCAGGACCCAGATGTCCCCGCCGGGGAAACAAGCGATCCGTTTCGGCTCGATCGGTGCCGGAAGCACTGCATCGTAGCGGCTGAAAGAGAACCGGTCTTTTTCTTCCGAGTATTCGCCAATGGCCACTTCACCGTGCTGCCCGATCAATATGACTTCTTCCTCTGTATAATCCGAGAGCACCCATCTGTCACCTTCTCTGACACTCAGTTCATCAGAGGACAGCTGACGGAACATGGTACCGTTTACCGTCGTACAGGCATAACCGTTATCTCCCGCCAGAATAACTCTTTTATCATTTGAAGCCGCTGTAAAAAGATCATTTTCCGTCCCGGAGGAAGGTCTTATGACCTCCGTAGTATCGCAAACGATCAACTTTCCGCCGTTTCCACAGGCGATGGCAAGCTTTCCGAGGCTGGCCAGAGCATTGACTTCCAGATCATCTGTCTTGGAAGAAAGCACATCCCACGTTTTTCCATTAGTAGACAGGTAGAAAGCGCCTTTCTTCGTAACCGCATAATACCGGGAGTCTTTCAGCGCAATATCCGCGAATAAATCCTCTTCAGGCGGAATAACCGGAGAAAAAGTTTCAGCATTCAAGTCGGAAACGATCTCTCCGCTCTTGAGGATCAGCATAGTCTCCGAGTCAAAAGAACAGATCTTAGACGCGTCCAGTTTTCCCTGCAAACTGCTATCGATCGGGCGCCAGATACCAAGCTGTTCCGTCTGGAAATCGAGAACTCCCGCATGCGCCACCTGTTTCAGCTGACCTTCCTCGTCGTAAGAAAGGATGCGGATCTCACCGTCCTTAAATGAGCCGGAAGGCATGGTACCCTCATCTGCTCTGTTATGCAGGAATACGGAATCTCCTTTTGCTTCTGCAACGCTGTACACCTCTTCCGAGTAATTATTCTCAAAGGATGGATCCCATACAAGATTTACTGAAGGAAGATAGGATAGATTGACCCCGAGACCGGAAGACGGCACTCCCGACGGATCATTCTGTGCGGTAACTCTAGGGTATTCCGAGGACATCCGGAGGATGCCAAGGCTGACAAACATAAAGGCTGCGGCCAGAAGGAATACGATAAAGACGGTAATAGCCGTAAGAAACGGGCGTTTATGGACACGGCGGTCGCGCCGGAAGAGTTTTTTAATAAAACTGATCATGCGTGCCTCCCCTGAACCAGCGAACGGTTACCGGCAGGTTCAGTTACTTTATCCGAAGATCTCTTTTTTCTCTTTATTATCAGATAGACACAGATCACCGCAAAAGGAACAAGGGCCGCTACCTGAACGATCGTCAGGACGTTTTCGGTCTTTTCCGGTATGGTGAACAGAAGATATATCCCGCTTCCGAAAACATTAAAGATGATGTGGGAAAGGATCGACATCACGATATTCCCGGTAAGATAGTAAACGGCACCCAGGATCATGCCGGCAAGAAATGCGTAGCCGATCTGGACAGGCTGTCCGTGCATGATGCCGAAAACCAGAGAACTGCATACGACCGCCAGAACAGGACGGCCAAGTTCCAGCATACCTTCCATGATGATTCCACGGAAAAGCAGTTCTTCCAGGATCGGGATCAGAAGACAAGTCGCGAATACATTCATATAAATATCAAGATCCGATGCACTTCGGACCTGCATCATATCGTCGTAATCCTTCAGTGCTTTTTCCACAAAAGAAGCTTTCATGTGCGTCGCAAGATAAAAGTAAATAAAGGCGACACCGAGCATCGCCAGTGCTGAGACTGTTCCGAAAACCCAGTCGAGCGGTTTTCCGGCAGAGCACGGCGGGCAGGAAAGCTGAAGTTTCTTTCGGAAATAAAACCAGATAAAAATGGCGATAAGACCGACGACACCCTCGATAAGATAGATCGCACCCTCATACTCCAGGTAGTTTTCACCTTTTACGGCAGCAACCGGAAACGCAGAAAGAAAGATGACCGTAAAATAGGCAAAAACGCATATAACCGGATATAAAACGAACCGGGAAGCGAATCTGCTTCGGTTTCTCATACGCTTTCCCCATTTCCGGAAGGCATCGGAGTTCTGACGGTGCTTTTTTTCTTCGTCTGCTTCACACTTGAGGCATATCTGCGCATAAATACGGTAAAAGCAGCTTCAAGTTCACTTTCATTCTTGATGGAGTAGAAATACTGATCGCCGTTTTTCGCATACTCGGTACGCATGATCACCAGCTCCGGATCGGCATGGTTTCCGTCATCCGGCTCATAGTTGTACATCACCGCATACTCGATCTTCTCGATCATAAAAGTATCGATCATTGAAAGATAGTATTCCTTCCCGTTACTCGCGTCACGAATAACAGCAAGCGCATCACCCTCCTTCGGAGAATGATGCGTGAAAATCGGCTTTCGTATGGACTTGGATTTATTCTTCTTCGTCTGAGAAGTCTTCTTCATCGTCGAGCTCAGCCTCCGCGCAAAGACGGTCATACTCTTCGTAGATCTCGTCTGCTTCCTCTTCATCGAGACTCATCAGGCCTTCTTCACCATCTTCCATCTTAACGACTTTGGTGATGACCATCTCAGGCTCTTCCTCATCCGTAGTAACCAGTACACAGTAAGACTGATCCTTATACTCAAAATCATCTACCATAGCAAACTGGTATTCTTCACCACTCTCGGCATCGACCATCGTAATGATCGCTTCATCATCATAGATCTCTTCGATACCTTCGATGTTTTCTTCACAGTTATCACAATCGCCATTCTCACAGCTGCGTCCACAATCAAACAACATAATACCGTCCTCCGAATTCTTCTAAACCAAATGTGCCACATGAGAGCGGCCTTTTTAACATTATATCATGAATATCATCTTATTTTCGGGAAATATCGAGATATTCCTGCAAAATGATCTCGGCCGCGACCTGATCCACGACCTTCTTTTTATTCTTCCCGGAAACTCCCGCACTTCTGAGAAACCGGGATGCGATCACTGTCGTATATCTCTCATCACGGAAAGAAGGCTTTATGCCGACCTTTTCCTCCAGGAGTTTTCCGAAAAGCACTGCCTTCTCTTCCGACTCGCTGACGGTTCCGTCTGTGCGGCTCGGCCGCCCAAGGACGATTTCCGTGATCTCCATCTCATTTACGATCTCCGCCAGACGGTCGATCGCATAATCACTATCCACACCGTTCCAGTTGATAGTCTCCAGACCGGATGCCATAATACGAAGAGGGTCGGACACAGCCACACCGATTCTTCGCATGCCGAAATCAATGGCCATTACCCGACTCATTCTTCAAGTATCTCCTGATTCAATTATCGTCTGCCAGACGCTCGCAATATTCGCGTACGATGACCTCGAGAAGTTCATCCCGCTCCATACGGCGGATGATGCCGCGGGCACCCTTATAATTTGTAATATAAGTCGGGTCGCCGGACATAAAGTATCCTACCAGCTGATTGATCGGGTTATAGCCCTTCTCCTGCAATGCATCCAAGACCTGCATCATCAAAACCTTAGCATCTTCTGATCTTTCCATATTGAAAGAGAATCTGGCTGTTCCTGAATCCTGCATAGTTGACGCACCTCCTTATCATTTCAAGACTAAGTAACTCTTATTCTAACACATGAGAAATCAACTTTTCATTATAAATTTGTCATGCTCGATAAATTTTTATGTATTTTTTGCAAAATACACATCATTTTAACATGAAGCTACGGTTCCCGCTATCGAAAAACCTCTGACTTCACGGATATTTACTTCGACGATGCTTCCGGCCTGAAGCTCACGGTCCGACGAGACGATCACACGGATATACTCACGGCAGTATCCCTCCCATGTGCCATCTTCCAGCCGGCGCTCCAGAAGCACTTCCGCCTTTTTCCCGGGAAACTCTTCTGCCCGCGCGCTCTCCATCTTATCGGAAATACCGCGGAGTTCCGCAGTTCTCTCCGCTTTCACCGCCCCGTCGATCTTTCCTTCCATATCCCAGGCCCTGGTGCCTTCTCTCGGCGAGAACGGGAATACATGAATATGCGTAAATCCTATTTCTTCGGCAAAAGCACACGACTCCTGATGCTCGGCATCCGTCTCGCCCGGGAAACCGCAGATCATATCCGTTGTCAGGCTTACATTGGGAAAAGCACTCCTCAAGTCAGCTGCGACCCTCCGGAACAGATCCGTGTCGTATTTTCTGTTCATTCTCTTAAGTACAGTATCAGATCCGCTCTGCAAAGAAAGATGGAAATGGGGGCAGATCTGAGGGATCCCCTTAAGAACTCCGATGAGCTCCGGCGTCATGCAGGACGGTTCAAGTGAACCGAGGCGGATCCTCTCGACGCCATCGATCGATGCGACCTCCTCTAGAAGTTCTCCGAGCGCCATACTGTCGCGTCCGAGTTCTTTTTCAAAAGAACACAGATGGATACCGGTGATCACGAATTCACGGTAGCCCTTACCTGCCATATCCCGGATCTCGGAAAGGATGGCCTCCCTGCTTCGGCTTCTTACTCTTCCTCTGGAATATGGAATGATGCAGTAAGTGCAGAAATTATTGCATCCGTCCTCGATCTTCACGATGGCGCGGGTGTTTTCCTGATAATTTACAGAGCCGTACTCGAAGAAACGGGTCCCTGCATCCAGATCTTCCGTGCTGTCCGCACGATCGAGGAGCTTCATTTTTTCTTTCAGAAGCGGGATCAGGGCCGGCCGGTCATCTGTTCCGACGACGATATCCGCACCTTCCTCATCACGGCACATCTGGGTATGACACCCCATAGCGACAACGATCGCATGCGGAGCGAGGCGCTTGGCCCTGCGGATCATCTGGCGGGATTTTCTGTCCGCCTCACCCGTGACCGCGCATGTATTGATCACATATACATCGGCATCCTCGCAGGATCTGGTCTCCTCAAAGCCTTCTTCCGCTAGAAGTTTAGCGATTGCGGCGGTTTCATAAGAGTTGACCTTACAGCCCAGTGTTTGAAAATATACCTGATATGCCATAGATTACCTTCGTCAAATTGATGAACTTATTATACCTTTAATCTCTATTCTTTCAATGATTTCCACATTGACATAGAAAACTCCTGTGATAAACTAATTTCATAGTATTTTCGCCACAGGAGGAAACAGCATGGTTCGTTTTCCAATTCGTTTTCAATCCATCTCCGATGTTAAGGATTTTGTCCAGATCGTTAATTCCTACCCTTACGATGTTGACCTTTCCTCCGGACGTTACGTGGTAGATGCAAAGTCCATCATGGGAATCTTCAGTCTCGAACTTCAGAGTGCCATCAATCTTGAGATCCACAGCAATTCATGCGATGATCTGGTAGAAGCACTTTCACCGTTCCGCGTAGAAGAGTGATCCCGCAGAATTTAATAGTTATCTATCAAAAAGACCTCGTTGCGAGGTCTTTTTTCTATTTCTCTTCACAGAATACAAAATCGATATGATGAGTCAGCGGATCTGCAGCTGCGACCTTGACCCGGACCTTCTTGCCGATACGGTACACCGTTCCCCGAGATCCTTTCGCCTCGAGTTTTCTCTCATCAAACTCGAAGTATTCATTCAGTGAGGAAAACGGCACCATTCCTTCGATGGTATTCTCAAGTTTTACGAAAATACCTCCCGGGCAGGCTCCGGACACTGTTCCCGGGAACTCCTCCCCGACATGCGCCATCATATACTCGGCACATTTAAGATCAACAGATGCTCTTTCCGCATCTACACTGTTCTTCTCCATTTCCGAGCTGTGATATGCCACATCGGCCACTTTTCCCTGGAAATACTGCTTCTGGTGTTTCTGATGGAGCCAGCTCTTGATGATCCTGTGGATATAAAGATCAGGATATCTTCGGATCGGGGATGTGAAATGGCAGTAATACTGCGATGCAAGGCCAAAGTGTCCGACATTCTTCTCCGAATACCTGGCTTTCGCCATACTTCTGAGAAGCAGCTGATTCAGAGCAGGTGCATATTCCTTATCCTTAATATCCTCCAGCATCTCGCTGAAGAACAGCGGTGTTGCTTTGCCGACAAGTCTCCTGTTCTCACCGAACAGACGTGCCACATGCATAAACTCGTTGATCTTCAGCTCATCCGGTTCCTCGTGGATACGATACACAAACGGACTCTCCATCTTATTGAAACGCTCAGCGACCGTTTCATTAGCCGCGATCATGAACTCCTCGATCACGCTGTGGATCGTATTGATCGGATACGGATATACATCGACCGGCTTTCCTTCATCATCAAGCTCCACATGGGTCTCCGGGAAAACGAAATCGATATTACCGCGCTTCTGTCTCTTCTCCTTAAGGATATTCCGGAGTTCCAGAAGCTGCCGGAACATGGACACCAAAGGCTTATAGTCTTCGATGACTTTATCTTCGAAAAGGATCCCGTTGATCTCGTTATAAGACGTTCTGGCATCACTTTCGATAATACTCTCGTAGATATCACTGTCTATGATCGCACCCTGAGGATCGATCTTCATCTCACAAGTTAATGTAAATCTCGGAACATGCGGATTCAGGCTGCAAAGTCCGTTAGACAGGCGCGGCGGCAGCATCGGGATGACGCGGTCAACGAGATATACCGAGGTACCACGGGTCTGCGCCTCGATATCCAGGCAGGAACCATCTGTCACATACTCGGAAACATCCGCAATATGTACCCACAGCCGGTAGCATCCCTTATCGAGTTTCGAAATAGAGATAGCATCGTCAAGATCCTTCGCCTCTTCTCCGTCGATCGTGATCGTCGTCAGTTTGCGAAGATCTTTTCGCCCATGAAGAAGGGCTTCCTCGATCTGTTCCTCCGATGGAGAAAGCGGAAGACGTGATGCCTCATCTATGACAGATGCCGGGAATACCGGAGAAAGGCCATACTGGCGAAGGATGGCTAACATCTCCACATCATTATTTCCCGGATCTCCGAGCACCTCGACGATACGGCCTTCGTATTCTGCTCGTTTGGCTGACGGATTCAATATCTCACAGACGACCTTCATGCCGAATGGCGCACCATTCAACTGGTTTTTCCGGATAATAATATGTCCGTATGAGGAAGTGGGATAGCCCGGATCCGGGATCACTACACCTCCATCCCTGCTTTCTTTCAGAAGACCTACACACTGGTTTTCCAGTGCCTGCGGTCCACGCGGCGGGAGCTCCGAGATCGTGATCTCACGGGCTGCCGGGATCTTCATTTTAGACTTTTCCGTTTTTCCGCTCGGACGGATCTTAATATGTCTTCGGTTATGTCTTCCCATCGTTACACCTTACTTTCTAAAAAAATGAGCTGCTTACCGGACCGGTCAGCAGCTCACCTGTTCTTTGATTTTGATGTGTATTAAAGACCTCTTGCCAGCACCAGGAAAAGCACTACGGTAAGGACCGCGAAGAGAATTGCTGTAAACAGCGTGATCTTCTTGAGCTTCTCATCCAGAGTTCTGCCCTTCGACTTCTCGTAGAAGGAGTTATTACCGGATCCACCGACAATACCCATACCCTGGTCATTTCCTTCCTGGGACATAACCAGGATGATCAGTGCGATGCAAACAACGATATCAACACATGTAAGTACAACTGCTAATGTATTCATTATATCAGCCTCCAAGACTGTTCTCAATTCTAATAACCGTTAAATATTAACACAAGTATTTTCAGTACGCAACAGTTATTTTCTGTTCTTGATCATCTTATGGATCTCGCTTGCAGTAAACGGGATAAGCGCCAGGAGTACGATCGGGATCCAGAGGACCGGATTCAGTGCGATGTTATCGAAGATACCATTTACTCCCGGAATATAGATAACTGCCATAAGAAGTGCGATGGAGCCGGCGACAGAGATGTTCATGAATTTGTTGCTGAACACACCGAGCTTAAATACCGAGATTCTCTCGGAACGGGCACCGTATGCCCGGAAGAGCTCTGCCAGGATCAATGTGGCAAATGCCATTGTTCTCGCACCCTCGATCGGAACGGGCTCATCTTTGAAGAAGACGGTCAGTCCGAGTACAAAGGAAGTGAATACAGCGGCAAAGATCGCCAGGCTCTGTACAAGGATATTGATCTTCATAGACTTATTGATGATCGACTCCGACTTTCTTCTTGGCGGCTGTTTCATGATATCCGGCTCACCCTTCTCTCTTCCGAGAGCAAGTGCCGGGAAACTGTCCGTTACAAGATTCAGCCACAGGAGCTGGATCGCGGTAAGCGGTGTGCCAATACCTGTGATCAGGGATGTCGGGATCAGGGAGATCAGGAAGATGATCAGGATCTCACCAACATTACAGGAAAGAAGGAATCCGACGAACTTTCTGATATTACTATAGATAACACGTCCTTCTTCGACTGCCGAAACGATCGTAGCGAAGTTATCATCCGTAAGGATCATGTCGGAAGAATTCTTCGCAACATCGGTACCGGTAATACCCATAGCAACACCGATATCAGCAGACTTCAGAGCCATAGCGTCGTTTACACCGTCACCGGTCATGGAAGCAATATGGTCATTCTTCTTAAGTGCGGTTACGATACGGACTTTATGATCCGGAGAAACACGTGCATATACATTCGTTGTCTCGCAGATTGTCTGGAAGTCCTCATCCGAGACCTTATCGAGTTCAGCACCGGACAGGCTTCCGGAGTTCTCATCCATCATGCCCAGGTCATTTGCGATCGCAACCGCTGTGTCCTTATAGTCACCGGTGATCATGACAGCACGGATACCTGCTTCACGGCAGATCGCCATCGCGTCTTTAACTTCTGTTCTTGCAGGATCGATCATACCGACAAGACCGATGAAGCACATATCAGCTTCATGCGCAAAATCCGCATCGATCTCCGTCTTTCCTTCAAAAGAACGGTACGCGAAAGCAAGTACGCGAAGTGCTTTTGTAGCATAACCATGGTTCGTCTCAGCGATACGTTTTCTGATCTCATCTGTCATCGGAACATTCTTCTGTCCGTCGAAGTACTCGGTACAGCGGTCAAGAACGATATCCGGAGCACCCTTAGTAAAAGATACGATCGAACCCGGAATGATATTCGGATGATATGTTGTCATCATCTTTCTGTCCGAGTCAAAAGGAAGTTCCGCGATACGCGGGTACAGCTTATTTGTTTCCTCCTTAGGAAGACCGGACTTCGCGCCGAGGGCAACGAGCGCTGCTTCCGTCGGGTCACCGATGCAGGAATATCTTCCATCTTCACCCTTCGGTGTAACTGCATCACTACAGAGTACGCAGGCCTGGAGAAGTCTTACGAGTTTCGCATCCGGAGTGATTTTTGTTTCATTCTCATCCTGGATCTGGCCTTCCGGTGCATAGCCGATACCGGTAACATCGAAGGATTTCTCACCATCAAAGACCTTACGGACTGTCATTTCATTCTGAGTAAGAGTACCGGTTTTATCTGTGCAGATAACATCTACGCATCCCAGTGTCTCTACAGCCAGGAGACGGCGGACGATCGCATTCTTGCTGGCCATCTTTGTCATACCGAGTGCCAGAACGATAGTTACAACAGCGGCAAGGCCTTCCGGAATAGCTGCAACCGCAAGGCTGACAGCTGTCATAAGAGCCTCTTCCCAAGGTTCACCCTGAGCAAATACATCGACCGCAAAGACGATCAGGCAGATCGCGACACAGACGATACCGAGGATCTTTCCGAGCTTGGTAAGATTCTTCTGAAGAGGTGTTTCTTCATTATCAATAGAAGAAAGGCGGCTGGCGATCTTACCCAGTTCCGTATTCGCACCCGTTTCCACAACGATACCGCGTCCGCGTCCGTATGTCACCGCCGTACCCATGTACAGCATATTCTTTCTATCACCGATACCGCAGTCTTCTTCGAGAACGACTGTCGCATCTTTATCTACCGGAACAGATTCACCTGTAAGCGAAGCTTCTTCCACTTTCATGGAGCTTGCTTCCGTCAGACGGATATCTGCAGCTACCAGGTCACCTGCATCAAGAACAACGATATCACCCGGTACCAGCTTGTCAGAATCGATCATCTGCTGCATGTTGTCACGGATGACCTTCGCCTGCGGGGAGCTCATCTTCTTAAGAGCAGCGATCGCTTCATCGGCCTTACCTTCCTGATACACACCGAGGATCGCATTGATGATAACGATCGCAAGAATAACGATTACATCGATCCAGCCGGAAAAGCCGCCTTCCTTGATCGCCATGATCGCAGACAATACTGCAGCTCCGATAAGGATCAGGACCATCGCATCCGCGAACTGGCCTAAGAATCTTTTCCACAGCGGGACTTTCTTTTCTTCTCCTAAAGAGTTGGGACCATACTTGGCAAGTCTTTTGTCAGCTTCTGTTTTGGTAAGGCCGGTCTTTATGTCGGTCTGAAGTTCTTTGATAACACTTTCGGTTTCCTTCGAAAACGGGTGATTCATTTTCCTACCTCCTGCACATATATACGTGCGTATCAAAATATAACATATTAAAAAAATATAGGAAAGTCAGTTTTCAGAAGATTTGTAACTCTATTTCCTGCAAAACCGCAAGATAAAAAGAAAAGAGACCGCCGGTATGACGATCTCTCTTGGTGCCCAGAGTCGGAATCGAACCAACGACA
>DFFH01000080.1 GCA_002368805.1 Mageeibacillus sp. UBA3781
CGTGCCTTAAAATCGTCATAGCTGAATGTTTTTATATTCACGGCATCTCCGCCTTCTTCCAAAAGCCAGACCGAAGGAAGCGGCATACCATTGAACGTATTGTCTTTTACCATAGTATACATAGCCATGTCAAGAAAATATAGTCTGTCGCCGGCATGAAGTTCCTTCCCGAACGAGTAATCGCCGATGACATCTCCTGCCAGACATGTGTTTCCCGCGAGACGGTATGTATATGGTTTTTCTCCCGCGTCAAAAGCACTTTTAAGCGGCGGACGGTAGGGCATCTCCAGTACATCGGGCATGTGACATGCTGCGGAAACGTCTAAGATGGCGATCTTCATGCCGTTCTCGACGATATCCATAACGGTGCCGATCAGATACCCCGCGTCGATCGCCACGGCTTCGCCGGGCTCAAGATACACGGTTACATTATATTTTTCGGAGAGACGCTTGACCTCGGAGATCAGGCCTTCTCTGTCGTAGTCGTCTTTCGTGATGTGGTGTCCGCCGCCAAGATTCAGCCACTTGATCTGCGGAAGAGAAAGAAGATCCCCGAATCTTTCCTCGATGACCCTGATGGTCCTGGACAACGGCCCGAAGCCCTGCTCGCAGTGGGTATGGAAGTGAAGCCCCTCGATACCGGAGAATACGGATGCATCCCAGATCTCTGCTGTAACGGGGACTTTGGATCCGGTAACCGAACCGGTGGCGCTTTCTGAAGATGCGGCAGAACACAGTTCGCGGTCAAGGAGTTCACGGAGGATCCCGAGGCGGGAGCCCTTTACGCAGGGATTATAGATATCCGTCTCGATCTCGGAATATTCCGGATTCATGCGAAGACCGAAGGACGGGCAGTTCGAGGCTGCATCGCCGGTGGGATCTGAAGCCGCGGTGTGAGTGCTTTTCGAGAAGGAAAGCGCGCGGCTGCGGTGAGTCTTCCACTGATTGATCGAGTTGAAGATGATGTGATCGCAGATAGGAAGAAGCTTGTCCATATCCTCGGAAGTAAATGCCGGGGCATAGACGTGCGTCTCTTTTCCGAAAGGCTTTCCCATCTCCTCGTAGCCGAGACGCGCCTCATGGTAGCCGCTCGCGGTCGTGCCGGAAAGGTACTTGCTCAGCTCCGGATAGGTGGCATAGCAGGAAAAAGCCTTCTGCGCAAGAAGAATATGCGCGCCGGATCTGTCCGATACATCCTTCAGGATCGAGGCGTTCTTCCGGAGAGCCTTCATGTCCACCACGAAAGCCGGGGTGGGGATAGTTTCTAGTGTGTAGCGGTCAGGCATAATCCTTTTCACTCACCTTTCTGAAGATTTGTCCCTATTATAGCAGACGCCGGCTGCTCCGCATCAGATGGCTGTGACGAAGGGGCGTTATACTCTCTTTTGGCCAGGAAGACCACCCAGAAGGGATTGTATGCGATATCGATGAAGTGGTGTGCGAGGATGCACTGGATCGAGATCAGGGCGATCACGATGACAAGACGTGTGTCCCGCCTGTGATGATATGCGATATAAGAAAGAAGTACGATCATCAGGATGGCGGCGATGATGCCGAAGGAAAAGAGGATATTCAGATAGGATGCATCGACGAAGTTGTAGCCTTCCGGCAGGACATCGTCGGAGATGCCGCCCATGCCGATCCACTCGACATATTTGCCAAAAGGCGTGATCCCGATCTCGGAAAATGCCCGGTTTCCGTAGAGCAGACGATCCGAAAGGATAGTATTCAGATCCAGAAGGATCTCACTCTTTAGGGAGTAAAGAAGCGTCAGACAAGTGATCAGGACGGCGGATACCGGTGTGAAGAAAGGTGCGAGTTTTCCCCATATCCTGGGCCACTTCGTCCTGAGTGCGAATGACTTTTTGCTGTTTACGATCAGTTCATGCAGGAAGAACAGAAGAAGTGCCGTCATCATGCAGATGAGATCCATCTTCCCCACGGTAAAGTGGTACACGAGAAGGACGGCAGAAGCGAGGGCGAGCCAGTGAAGAAGCTTCATCTTCGCACTATATAGATAAAGCACGATCAGAAGAAGGAAGAATACTCTCGAGGAATAATCCGTGCACCAGAAGGTACCCAGAGCATATCTGGTGGCCCCGTAGCGGTGGCTGACGATGTTTGAGATCATGCCGGTGGACGCGGCAACCGTCATCAGGATCACCAGAGTAAGGGACGTGAATAGATAGACCTTGAGGATCTTCTTAAAATCAATATTCATCGCGGCGATCATCAGACAGATGCAAAGAAGAAGATCATCGCTATAGGTCAGCATGAAGCACTGCGCGGTCAGAAGCACGATGGATATAAGGACGAGGAGCTTTCTTCGAAGATCGGTCCTGCTTATGACAAACAGATTCAGAAGAACGAGGGAGACCGGGAGGATGAGACTCTTCAGCAGCCAGACGATATAGTCGGCTGCTTTTGAAAAAGAATAGGAGAGCGTGGTCTCTGAGATGATACACAGAGTGATCCACGGGATAAACAGGGCGAAAAACACAAGTTCCGTCCGTTTCTTCCTTGCTCTGTCAATGCTACCGGTCACGATCTGTTTCCTCTCTTATTTCGCAGGACACGAAAAATGTCCTTCATAATGTTTCGGCCCGCCCCGATTCGCTGAAAACCGAGGCGAGCCGTCTTTTTACTTACTGTTCTATATGGCGGTTACTCGACTTCCACCGGGTTGAAGTCCTCGATCCACGGGAGTCCCCACTTATTAAGTGCATCCATGAACGGATCCGGATCGAACTCTTCGATGTTATATACGCCCGGACGCTTCCAGGTGCCCTGCATGATGAGCATCGCGCCGATCATGGCCGGAACACCGGTGGTATAGGAGATGGCCTGGGAGCCGACTTCCTTATAGCACTCCTGGTGGTCGCAGACATTATAGAGATAGTACTTCTTTTCCTTACCGTCTTTCTTACCCTTGAAGATACAGCCGATATTAGTCTTGCCGACGGTTCTCGGACCCAGGGTTGCCGGATCCGGAAGCATGAACTTCAGGAACTGCAGAGGCACGATCTTGTGGCCCTCGTAGATGACCGGCTCGATGGATGTCATGCCGACGTCCTCGAGGCACTTGAGGTGAGTGAGGTAGCTCTGGCCGAAGGTCATGAAGAAGCGGATACGCTTGATGCCCGGGATATTCTTGCCGAGGGACTCGAGCTCTTCGTGGTGGAGAAGATACATATCTTTCTCACCGACCTGATCGAAGTTATAGACTCTCTTGATCTCCATCGGTTCGGTCTCGACCCATTTGCCGTCTTCCCAGTAGCTGCCCTTCGCGGATACTTCACGGATGTTGATCTCCGGGTTGAAGTTCGTAGCAAAAGGATAGCCATGGTCGCCGCCGTTGCAGTCGA
>DFFH01000039.1 GCA_002368805.1 Mageeibacillus sp. UBA3781
GTGAATACGGTGCTTCTCTGGATCACGTTTATCGTCGCGCTTTTTCTTAAAGGGTACGCTTTCTTCGTACCGCTCTTTTTCCTTGCGGTCCAGCTCTTCCTTATGGTATTCAGCTATAAAGCCAATGACATGACATTTTCCCTGGTGGAAAAGTTTTACCCGGAGCTTCGCGCATATTCCAACATCTTTACCTCTCTTGAAAATGTAGAAGTAGAGGCGGAGTATCTGAAGACGATCAAGAAGAGACTATACGCTGAAACAGGAGATGACGGGGAGAAACGCTCTGCATCCAACCAGCTCTATGCGCTTTATAAGATCTGCCTTTTTATCCAGGCAAGGATGCAGCCGCTTCTTTATTTTGTGCTGAATATCGTGGCTCCTTTTGATGAGATCCTTCTTTCTCTTCTTGAAAGATGGAGAAGAAGATCCGGTAAGAGTATTCCGGATAAACTAATGGCGATCGGAGAGTGGGAAGCACTTATGAGTCTTGCCACCATGCAGACGATATATCCGGATGGTGCTTTTGCAGAAATAGAAGATACAGATACGCCGTTCTTCGAGGCGAAGGGGATCGGACATCCCCTGATCTCGGAAGAAACGCTGGTCCGTAATGATTTTTCACTAGAGAAAGGCTGTGCTATGATCACCGGATCAAATATGTCCGGTAAGACGACTCTTCTTCGTACAGTCGGTATAAATACTGTTCTGGCATTCTCCGGAACCGTGTGTCCCGCATCTTCTCTGAAGCTTTCTCTGATGAATATCGGAGCGTCGATGAGGATCGAGGATAATCTTGGAGAGGGTGTCTCGACCTTCTATGCGGAGCTTGTTAAGATCGAGCGTATCGTAAAGATCGCAGACAGCGGAAGACCGCTTCTTTTCCTGATCGACGAGATCTTCCGCGGGACGAACTCGAAAGACCGTACAGATGGCGCCTGGACAGTTCTTAAGAAGCTTCATAAACCATCTATTATCGGTATGATGTCCACGCATGACTATGAGCTCTGCAAGATGAACGGAAATGGTGAAGTGGATCTCGTGTATTACCACTTTTCTGAATATTACGATGATGACGGCTTGCATTTTGATTATCTTTTGAAAAATGGTATGTCCACTGAAACAAATGCGAAATATCTAATGAAATTGGTCGGAATCACGGATTGATTTATACTCCCGGTAGCTTGCAATTATGCAAGAAAATGGTACAATGGTTGCAAAATTGTTTAAACGAGGTATTGATATGGACTCCTATACGCAGAAGATGAACTTTTTTGGTAATACTGATCCTGAGCAGTTGGTTGCCAAGTATGGGTCGCCGCTTTTCGTATATAACGAAGACATTCTCAGAAGACAGATGAAAAGAGTTGCAGGTCTCCTGCCGAACCATCGCTTTACCTCTAACTTCTCTATCAAGACGAATTCAAATCTTTCGATCCTGAAGATGGCTTTTGAAGAAGGCCTGAATGCGGATGCGATGAGCCCGGGTGAGATCTATGCGCTGAAAAAAGCCGGATTTCCGAGTGAGAGGATCTTCTATGTGTCTAATAATGTTTCGGAAGAAGAGATGCAGTATGCGATCGATGAGGGCGTGATCGTCAGTGTGGACAGCCTTTCCCAGCTGGAGATGTTCGGAAGACTGAATCGTGGCGGCAGGCTTTCTGTCCGCATTAATCCCGGTGTTGGTGCCGGTCACCACGACAAGGTAGTAACAGCCGGAAAGAAGACCAAGTTCGGTGTGGCTGCCCAGGATATCGAGAAGATCCATGATATTGCAGCAAAGTATGATCTTCATATCATCGGCCTTAATCAGCATATCGGTTCACTCTTTATGGACTATAAGCCTTTCCTGGAGGCTTGCCGCAACTTCCTGCACTATGCGGAAGAGTTTGATGAACTGGAATTTCTGGATTTCGGAGGTGGTTTTGGTACTCCGTATCATAAGCTTGCGGATGAGCAGGAGTTTGATATCGAGACCTTTAAGAAAGAACTTGATGCACTTCTTACCGAGTGGAAGAAGACAAGCGGCAGAGATGTTCTCTTTAAGACAGAACCCGGCCGTTATATCGTAGCGGAAAGCGGTGTGCTGCTCGGACGTGTGCACTCTGTGAAGGAAAACTACGGCCATAAGTATGTCGGTACAGATATCGGCATGAATGTTCTGATACGCCCGGAACTCTATGATTCCTGGCACGATGTGGAGATCTACCGTGATGGGAAACCGGTTGCGGGAGGCGAGAAAGAGACCTATTCTGTCGTAGGAAATATCTGTGAGAGCGGAGATATCGTAGCGAAGGACCGTGAGCTTCCGGTCACACATGAGCATGATGTGGTATGTGTCCTTGATGCCGGCGCTTACGGCTTTTCCATGAGTTCGAATTATAACAACCGTCTGCGTCCCGCAGAGGTCCTGATCCATAGTGACGGAAGTGATTCCCTGATCAGAAGAAGAGAGACTCTCGACGATCTGATGCGCTGCTTTGACATCTGATCATCCACTTTCTTTAATAAACACTCTCAAAATCTCTTGTTACATCGCCTTTAATAAACTATAATATAGTATAAGGCAAACTGTCTGGGGGTGTTTATGGCTGATTTTGCTGAGATATTACAAGCATATAGTTCACTTGCCGTGGACTATTCCGCATTTTTTGAGTTAGGCGATCCGGGACTTCTGAATTCCCTGGTCGATTATATTGTCGAGCAAGAAAAGACTGTCTTTGTAAGTAAGTCTTTTAAAGTTCTGCATGAATGCGTTTTACGTGCGAATAATCCGAATGAGAAAGCCATATACAGTGCTATGAAGAATGCGATGCGTTCTCTGGTGGAGTCGAAGCTTCTTCGCGCCAGTAAGAGTGCGTCTTGCGTTGGTTTTTTCCTCGAACACCTCGGAAATGAAGATGAGTGCCTCTTCATCGGCAGAAACGGTAACGCTTTTGCACGCCTTCGTAATATCAATGCCCAGGGAAAATGTGCGGTATTTGTTGTGAACCGCGGCCGCATCAAGTTCTATTCTTCTTTATCGGAATGTCTTTCGGCAGAAGAGGGCTATACAGTCAATCCTATCTCCGGAAACAGCGATTTTATCGCAAGTGATAACTATTTCAGCGTGGGAGATATCCTCTGCACGGATGACGGAGAGGAGATCACACTGACGTCTTTGATCAGCACAGGCGCAGAGGGTCTTGTATTCTGTACGCAGCATGATAAATGGGTCGCAAAAGTATATCACCGCGGAGGAATCACCCCGCTCCGCTGGTATAAATTGATGAAGATGAGATCTCTCGATCTGGAAGCAGATAATATCTGCTGGCCGTGCCGCCTCCTGTTCTCGAGAAATCATATTCCGGTCGGATATATGATGCGTAAGGCTTCCGGCACCACGATCAGCCGTGCTTTTGACGGACCGGACGCGATGGAGAAGTATTTCCCCGCATGGTCGCGTCTTCAGGTCGTAGAGGCTTCGCTTTCATTCCTGTATGTGATGGAATATCTGCATTTGCACGGTGTCCTTGTCGGAGATATTCAGCTGAAGAATGCCATGATCGAAAATGAGGATCACCTGTTCCTGATCGATATGGACAGTGTGCAGTATCAGGATCTCCCGTGTCCTGTAGGAACGGAGGAGTTTACCCGTCCTGAACTGTGGGGGAAGTCGTTCGTTACTTTCCTGCGCCGTCCTCAGGATGAAGACTATTCTATCTCTATCCTCGTATTCTCGATGCTTTTCTGTGGCCAGCACCCCTACGCCCAGAGAAACGGACTTGAGATGTTAAGAGACGAGATGGAAGCACATTCCTTCCCGTATACGGTGGATGATTCCGAAAATGAGAGGATCCCGTATGGCGGATATGACAAGATCTGGGATGCGCTCACTCCGACACTGAAAGATATGTTTGTCCGTGCATTTGCCGAAGGAGAGCTCTTCGATTCTCTCGAGTGGGCGTGCGCGATCCAGGAATACAGAGATAAGCTCGTCGCTCATGAGTATGAGGATGAAGAAGTGTATCGTGTATTCCCGTACTATGTGAAAGAAGTTGCCGCACCTGTAAAGCGTACCGGAAAAATGAGTATCCGTGAGGCGATCATGAATTCGAACATGAATTCTGAAGAAGCCAGAAATCAGTATGCCCGCCAGATCCCTACCGGACAGCAGGCGGCCAATGAACAGGCGAAGAAGAGAGTCGAGCCCAGTCATCCGTCTTTTAAAGGTTCGACCCAGCCCCCGCCGAGCAGAGCGATCAAGCCGCCGACGAACCAGCCTTCGCAGGCAAGTGCTCTGGTAAACAGAATGAATGCCATGTCAGGAAGCGCCGAGAAGCGGGCGGAGAATGAAGCTAAAAAGGAAGATGCACCTGCACCATCGCCGAGAAAATCCGGATTTGGAAGATTCTTCGGCAATAGACATAACTGATCCTGAAAAGGTGATGTATTGGAGGAAATAGTATGAGTAATGAAGTTGGTGGTTTTTCAAAATCTGATTTCGGAAGCAGCACGAGAAGAAGACTTCCGATCTGTTTCTGTCTGGATATCAGCGGTTCGATGACCGGTTACCCGATCGAGCAGCTCAATGATGGTCTTCAGAGCTTTTTTGCATCGATCAGAGATAATGAGGAGACAAAGTCATCTGCGGATATCGCCATTATTACATTCGGCGGTTCGGTAGATATCTTCCTTCCGTTCGGAAAGAGCGGGCAGGATTCTTCGATCCCGCGTCTTCAGGCAACAACGAGCCTTACACCGATCGGTGAGGGAATCCTCACGGCCCTCGAGCTTCTCAATGCGAGAAAAGAAGGCTACAAAGAGATGGGCATCAAGTACTATCAGCCGTGGCTGGTCGTTATTACCGATGGCGCACCTCAGGGACCGAATGCCTTAGAGAATATGGAGAAAGCAATCGAAGCCGTCCGTGAGCTGGAAGATAATGATAAACTGGTCGTCTTTAATATCGGTGTAGGAAGCAGCGCTGACTTCCCGATGCTCCAGCGTCTCTCCGGAAAAAGAGAGAAGCCGATCTCCATCAGTACTGCCCAGTTCGGTAAGCTCTTCGCGTTCCTCGGATCAAGTAGTTCTTCCGTTGTTTCGAACAGCATGAGCAATGACGCTCTTTATAACCTCAATACCGAACCGGAAGGGAATGCCATGGCCATGGATGATTTCTTCAAAGCTATTCAGGAGAGCCAGTGACCGATGACAGATCCCGTACTTGTTAATGTTTCGCTGATAGGAAATAAGCATATCAACAGGGGAACTCCCTGCGAGGATGCATCCTGCACTCTCTCAAGAAATGGTGTTTCCGTCGTATGTGTATCGGACGGCGCCGGCGGTTCGAAGTACACGCACGCACGTTTTGGCTCCCAGTGTGCGGTTGACTGCATCGCGAATCTCCTGTGTGATCATTTTGATGCTTTCTACTTTGAAAACAGGGAGAGCCTGTCAAGAAGCCTTCTGGTGACAGCCGTTCATTCTTCGATGGCGGATCTTCTGGTCGAGCATCAGCTCGATGGCCTTGAAAGACTGTCATGTACGCTTCTTTTCGTAGCGGTGAAGGGTGACCTCGTTCTGGCGGGACATATCGGAGACGGCCTGATCTGCCGTGTATCATCTCACGGAGTATCTCCGCTGACACTTCCTTCCAATGGAGAGAATGCGTCTTCCACCTATTTCATCACGTTCCCGAATGCGCAGGAATATCTCCGTTTCATTCGTACCACTACGGATGAGACGCATGCTTTTGTACTGATGTCGGATGGTGTGGAGGAGATGGTCTATGATTCTTCCACGCAGCTTGTACGTCCTGTGGTTGCCCGCCTTGCCGAGCTTGCTTCCAAGGGAAAAGAACAGGCGGAAGAAGAACTTGCGGCAACGATCAAGGAATTCGTGATCGGTGCCGGACAGAATACCGATGATGCATCGGTAGGTATTCTGTATCTTCCGGAGACGGATGCGCCTGATTTCTCTTCTATGAAGGATGCAAAAGCGAAATTCCAGAGAAATCACGAAGATACGATCCGTGCCGTGCAGATGGAATGGATACCGAAGGTCAAGCACGCGCAGGAGATCCTATCCGCATTAAGCAGCGGTAAACCGTTACCGCCTTCTGGTGCAGCTCCTTCCGAGGATGAGCCGGAAGAGAAAAAAGAGACGAAAACTATGCCTTCGACAGAACCCTCTGAACAAAAAGAGGAGAAACCGCAGGCTCCGAAGGGAAAAGAAGAAATAGCCGCAAATCCCGAAGTGCAGGAACCTTCTTCGAAAATCACACCGAAAATGGTCCCGCTGTGGGCATTCCTTCTTATGTGCGGTGCTTTTGTAGTGACGCTTATTATACTGATTTTATATCTGATCTGATTTGGGGGATGGATCATGAGTGAAGAGAAAAAACAGAAAAAGTATCAGTTCGAATCTAAGATCAAGTTGCCGGATATGCAGGAGATCTTAGAGGCTGCTTCGGATTTTACACCGCCTTCCGCAAAGAAACTGGAAGTAAAGAATGTTGAGCAGGATCAGGAAAAGAAGCGTGTTATGGATCTTGCCCAGAAGCCGCATCTTTCGCCTGAACAGGAACAGCTCCAGCGTCTCGGACTTGCGGTTGCCAATGAAGAGATCCGCCGCGCGCAGGAGAAAGAACGTCAGCGTGCTGAGGAGCTTCGCCGTCTGTGCCGTGAGCGTGAAGAACTCGCAAAGAAGAAGGAAGAAGAGGAGCAGAAGGCCGCTGCCGAAGAGATGAAGAAAGCGATCCAGGCTGCCAAGGAAAAGGCGCAGGCCAGAAAAGATGCCGCATCTGCGGAAGAAGCCCAGAAAGAGGCAGAAAGAGAAGCGGCTCAAGCTGAAGAAGAGCTTTCTATCGATGAACAGATCGATCGCATGGCCTTTCCAGAGACAGAAAATAAGATGCCTCCGATCGCCGCTAAGACGGATGCAGAGACTTCAGATACGGATGAAGAGACGATGGTGGACATCTCCGATCTTGCGATGAATCCGTTTGAGGATCGCCCGATCATGAAGCATATCAAGGAGAAAGAGGCCTTTAAAGAGACCATCCTGGAAGATGACTATAAGGAGAAGATGGATCTTCGTGAAGATACTTCTGAATCTGTAGATGAGGACTTCCTGGACTTCTGATCCTTCCTGTTATCAGTAAAGAGAGAAATAAAGTAAGATAAGATATGCGCCCTCAATCATGATATGAATGAGGGTGAATCTTTCTGTGACCATCTGATTCGGCCATTTCCACT
>DFFH01000142.1:0-15429 GCA_002368805.1 Mageeibacillus sp. UBA3781
TAAAGACTGTTGATCTTCATAAAGATTATAAAGTCGGGGATAATGTAATCCATGCTGTGAATGGAGTAGACTTGGAGATAAAAGACGGAACCTTCGTTGCGATTATGGGGAAATCCGGCTGTGGGAAAACAACGCTCCTTCATCTCATCGGTGGTTTAGATAAGGTTACTTCCGGAAAAGTACTTGTAAATGACAGCGATCTGTCTCAGATGAAGGATACTGCGCTTTCCCGATTCCGTTGCTGTGAGATCGGATTTGTGTTCCAGAAGTTTAATCTCATAAATGAGATGACCGTTATGGAGAATATCGTTACTCCGGTTCTGATATCCAAAAGAAAAGTAAACGAGGAGTATATAAAGGAATTGACGGAGATTTTAGGTCTTTCAGAACGGCTTGATCACACCCCGCTTCAGCTGTCGGGAGGACAGCAGCAGAGAGTTGCCATAGCCAGAGCGCTGGCGAATGATCCGGCACTGATCCTCTGTGATGAACCAACAGGCAACCTCGATAAAAAGAATAGCGAAGAGGTAATCGCCCTTCTAGATAAAGTCCACGAGAAATACGGGAAGACGATCATCATGGTTACGCACGATCCGACCATTGCCGAACATGCAGATGTGATTTATCACATGGAAGATGGAAGAATAGTAGAATCATCAGAAAAACCAGTTATATAGGGATATAAAAAGACCCTGCACACCATTTAAGGTGTCACAAGGTCTTATTTGGTTCTTTCTTAACTCTCTATCCCGTCAGGTTACTCGTTTTTGCCCCAAAGAGGATAAAGGTGTTTGGTTCTGAACAATTGTTATTACTCCCACTCAATCGTTCCTGTCGGACGACGATGAATTTCAGCATGCCTTCCATCGTTTCCTCGTTCTTTCCGTAAAGGAAGAACCCGACAATCCGTTCGTCCTCATTTTCCGCGGCAAAAGCACTGTCCCCTTCTTCTCTCTGTCTTTTCAGAAAGTCCTCGAATTCTTTTCTTTCCATCGGAAACCCGATGCGGTTTGCACTCCACATCGCATACGTGCGCGCATCTGTGATCCAGTTTCGGATCACATCGAAATCCTTATCTATATCAAATGCTCTCAGTTTCAAAACAAAAGCTTCCTTTCACGTATAATGAACTTCATTATAACGCAATTCGGATTGGCTATCGCTCAGTAAATGCCTTGATTGCTTTGGACCGACCGCCTTTTGTTCCTGCTGTTGGATCGATATCACAATTTGTGATTTCGATAGTAATCTCATCTCTTCTTCGATCGTGCCTGTCGATCCACGGGCGATCTTTACTATTCACCACACTACGGATGCAATTCACCACGAAGGACGCGCACAGGTGCTTTTGCGGTGATACGATCTCATCAAGATATCAAATTGAGGAGAACAACTATGCGAAGATTATTAGGATTGGTTCTTGCGGGATGCATCACTCTTTCTTCTGTCGGATGCGTAAAAGTAACGAAGCCCATCCCCCGTCCTTCGTCCGAAGTGACAGAAGCCGCACCAGGTCAAGAAGTGCGTCCCCAGGACGATTATTACTATTACATCAATAAAGAACGTCTCGATCAGGCGAAGTTTGAATATGGTGCCACATCCGCGGCGTCCTCTTTCGACGAGCAGCTAATCGAAGACGAAGTATTCGGCATCATCAAGGAAGTGGCGGCCGGAAGCGGCTATGAGGCCGGTTCGGAAGAGGATATCATCAAGCGTGCGTATCAGCTTTATTTGGATTATGATTTTTCTTCTCCGGCAGTGCCGCAGGATCTGGTCGATATGATCGGGCGAATCAATGCTGCCGCTTCCGTAAGTGAACTGATGGACATCGATGCCAAGCTCGTCCGGGACTACGGTACCGGCAGTATCCTGGGTCTTACGATGGGAAGAGATCCCTATGATTCCAAAAAGAGAGTGCTGCAGTTCAGTCAGATCGCAAGTATCCTGAGTGTGGACTTTGCCGCTGTCCGGGAAGACAACTCGGAGCTGGACACCCTTGTTTCGCAAGGCAAGCTTATCCGCCATGCACTGGGCATGACTTCCGATGAAGCGGAAGCCGAGGGAAAGGAACTGGCCTATCTGGGACTTCAGCTCTTTGGTGTGACGGATCTATCGGTCATGGACGATCTTCTTGGTGTTTCTACCATAAAGTCATATTCCGCTTCTGATGTATATGCTGACTTCACATCTTTCGATCTTAAGAAATATATCACCGACATCGGCTTTCCGGGAAGTGCGGTTACATCTTTTAACATCCAGGATGAGAAACAGTTTGCGGGTCTTGCTGATATATTTTCGGACGAGCATATCGAAGCACTGAAGACCTGGGAACTGGGCAGATTTTTCTTAAAGTACAAAACCTTTCTGGCACCTGCATACGAGGAACTTTCGGGTTATGTGGAGGAGGATCATTCATCTGCTGAAGAGCAGGCACTTCGCGAGATCCGGGAATCTTTCTACCTGGAATCGGATCCGATCTATGTGGAACGTTACTATTCCGATGAGATGGATGCGGCGCTGATTTCGATGTGCGATGACATCAAGGAAGGATATAGAGATCTTATCAGCAATGCAACATGGCTTTCCGAAGAGACGCGGGCTGCGCTTCTTAGCAAACTCGAAAGCATTTGCTATGTTACGGGAAATGATCTGAAGCGCCATGATAATTCGGAGTATGCGGATCTTGCCGGCGACAGCTACTACGATTTCCTCCTTTCCTACAGACGGATCGACAGGATACATACCATCGAAAGATTTACGGAACCGGTGGACAGAAAATCAGTCGATATGCCGATGCAGATGTTAAATGCCTGTTACGATCAGTATGGCAACCGGATCACCATCACCGTGGCCATTATGAACGCACCGTTCTTCGATCTGAACGCGGACTACTACACCAATTTAGGCGGACTTGGTGCGGTCATCGGACATGAGATGGGACATGCTTTCGACAGCGAAGGCATCCTCTTTACAAAGGACGGCATCTACGATCCGACGTGGATCAAAGAGGAAGATGTGAAGCAGCTTCAAGAAAGAAACGAAAAGGCTTCGGAGTATTTCGAGCAGAACTTCACAGTGTTTGGCATCTACCATGTGGACGGCGATAAGACGCTGGCTGAAAACTATGCTGATCTGGGAAGCTTAGAATGCATCACGTCTCTTGCGGGAAATGACGAAGAGCTGATGCGGATCTTCGAAAACTATGCCAGGATCTGGTGCGAAAAGAAGACGGATACGGCTATTATCGAGCAGCTCGCTTATGACGTACACAGTCCGGAGGTCCTTCGGGTAAATGCGATCCTTTCGACGCTGGATGCCTTCTACGGCCTTTACGGCGTACAGGATGGCGACGGCATGTATATCGCGCCGGAAGAGCGCATCTCCAGATGGCATTGATGAGGTGAACGACGATGAATATTATCCTGAAAAATTCTTTAAGAAACATATTCGGAAAACCTTTCCGGACGCTGCTGATCGTGATTTCGATCTTCGCATGTGCCTTCTGCGGATATCTGTGCTTCGATATCGGAAAGACCATTGAGGATCTGTCCATGTCCCTGGTGACATCGATCACCACGGCGGATCTCAGTGTAACATCAGGTGGTATGGATATCTCGAATATTTCCGAGGTGCTCCCTGAAGCAGATATCCTTGCGATCAGTGCCAACAGCGATCTCATCTATACGGACATCGAGGACGAATACAACTACGCGTCTACCACGAGACTTTCCATCTACGGTATGGACACAGAGGCGGCGGAGACGTTAGGGTTTCTCAAAGACCTACAGGCGAAAGACGGCGAGATCGTCCTCAGCAACGTATTTGCCGCGAAATTCGGATATAAGGCCGGTGATACCATCGTGGTCCATGACCGTGACAAAAATGAAGTGGAACTGAAAGTCGCATCGATCCTTCCGAGAAACGGTCAGAATCCGATCCTGGAAGGGTATAAGGGCGTAGTCAATGAAAAGACGGGCGCGATCCTTTCCTGCGGAGATCAAGATACTTCCGTGGTGCTGATCGATATCAAAGACGACAGTCAAATCGAAGCGGCAAAGAAAAGTATCGAAGAGCACTATCCGGATGCGTACGTGGATGACATGTCACTTTCGGATGAGGACCATGCGATGATTGGGGAGATGAAGGCATTTCTGTATCTCATTTTTGCGATTCTTTTCCTGCTGGTCATCTTCGTGACGGCGTCGGTCAGTAACCGCATCGTCAGTGAACGAATGTCTTTTATCGGCACGCTCCGAAGTCTCGGAATGAGCACGAGAAAAACGGGTTTGATATTGATCCTGGAAAATGTTCTTTATGCTCTTCTCGGAAGTGTTCCGGCAACGTTCCTGTATCTTCCGATCCGCGACAGCCTTTTGAAATCGATGTTCACGGTAGAAAGCGATGCGGGAGCGGTGAGCTTCGATCTTCCGGAATTGTCGATCGCCATTCCCGTATGTGTCGTTATCGGTGCGATCCTGATCGAGTGTCTGATCCCGCTTCGTGCGATCCTTCGGGCACTGAAGACATCGATCCGCGATATCATCTTCGATAACCGTGATACCGAATACCGCTTTAGTACGGTCCTCACGATCGCGGGTGTGGCCTTTCTGGGGATTGCTGTGATCACATTCTTCCTGCGCACCAATCTGATCTGGGCTACGGTATGCCTTCTTAGCGGAGTTACCTCTCTCGCGTTGCTGTTTCCGATCGTGCTCAAGTGCATCTCAAAAGGAATCGGAATGATCTCGGAAAAAGCGGGAAATGCATCGTGGTCTCTGGCCGCGGTAGAAACCATCGCGAGAAAAAGTACGGTCGGAAGCGGCGTGCTTCTTGCGACCGCAGCCGCGATGTGCCTGATCATCTTTTCGATGGCCGGCTCGATGGAAGAAGCCATGGGCGAGGTCACCTACCGCTGCGATGCGATCCTCACTTGCAGCAAGACGGGAAAATACTACACATACGTCGACCACCTCGAGGGTATAACGGAAACAGAGAGGATCTACTCTTCGCTGGAAACGATCTGCGTGGGAGACGATCCGGCCTCTTTTTCCGCGGTAATGAAAGGTTATCCGGACGGTGGATACCGTCTACAGAAAAATTACGAGGATATGCCGAAAAAGATCGAACCCGGTACGGTCCTGATCGACGGCCGTTTTGCGGAAAAGGAAGGGTATAAAGCCGGAGATAAGATCAAGATCACGCTCCATCCGGACGGGATTCTTCCAATCACGAAAGAATACGAAATCTCAAAGATTATCTACTCCGCCCGACTCGAAGGAGGAAAGGCATGTATCTTCTTGCCTGAAGAGGAGTATAAACTGCTTCTGAACGATAATCCGAGCGCCATTCTCATCAATTGTGACGATCCGGAAAAACTGGTCAGCACGGTCAAGATCTATGCAGGAGATACAGTCTCCGATGCAGTCACATATCAGGAAGCTGTCGAGTCCGCCAAGGAAGAAACAGCCCAGCTTACGATGATCATGAGTTTCGTGATCATAGGCGCGCTCGCCATGACCTGTATCGGTTCCATCAGTAACCAGCTCATCGGCTTTGCGGGAAGAAAAAAGGAATGTGCCGTTATGCTCTCGACCGCGATGAGTAAGAAGAAACTATCGGGGATCCTTTTTAAGGAAGTGCTGATCACGTCCATCGCCGCCGCAGGTATCGGCACTCTGTCAGGACATATCCTGACCGGGATCATCGGCGACGCGATCGACCATGCGGCAAGCATCGGTCTTTATATCGAAGCGGATGCCGGACGAACGGTCACTTTCTTCCTGGTCCTTGTGGTGATATTCGCACTGACAGTGCTTCTCCCCATAAGAAGTCTCAGGAAAATGAAGATATCCGAGCAGATCAAGTATGAATAAACCTACATAACGGAGGAGACAGATATGAACACGATCATTGAAGTAAATAACGTAAGAAAAACATTTGGAAAAGGAACGAATATCAACCTCGTGCTCGACGATGCATGCATGTATGTGTCGCAAGGCGAGTTCGTCTCCCTGATGGGCGCATCCGGCTCCGGAAAATCCACGCTCCTTTATCTCATCGGCGGACTCGACCGCGACTTTCAGGGAAACATCTCTCTGTGTGGAGAAAACATCGGTGACCTGAAGGACGGAAAGCTCTCGAAGCTCCGTCTCGACAACATCGGATTTGTTTTCCAGTTCTATAATCTCGTCATGAATCTGAACGTGGAAGACAACATCCTTCTTCCCTTGACGATGAACGGCAAAAAGAAATCGGAACTGAAAAATGAACTCGATGAGATCCTCGAGATCACCGGTCTTACAGAAAAGAGAAAGGCCATGCCGGCCAAGCTTTCCGGAGGTCAGCAGCAACGTGTCGCGATCGCACGCGCGGTCCTTGGCAACCCGAAGGTGATCCTGGCAGATGAACCGACAGGAAACCTCGACTCCAATTCGAGCCGCGAGATCATGGAGCTTTTCAGAAGACTGAATCAGGAAAAAGGACTGACGATCCTTCAGGTCACACACTCCGAAAAATGCGCGTCCTACGGAACCAGGATCGTGATGCTTGAAAATGGAAAGACCGTCGGATAAGTGATACACTAAAAAATATATAGGCCTTTGGGGGAGAGCAGGTATGCGTATAGCTGTTGTAGATGACGAGAAAGTGTTTCGACAGGCGATTGTCGATCAGATCACCTCGCTCTACGGAAGGGAAAACGTTAGCTGCTTTCTTTTTTCGGATGGGAATGAACTGGTCAGAAGTTTCGATAACGGCTTTCAGCTGGATGCAATCTTCCTTGACATTGAGATGAAAGAACTCGATGGCATGAGTACGGCTAAACTGGTCCGAAAGTACAGTAAAGACATTCCCATCATCTTCACCACGAGCCATACCGAGATGGCTCTCGAAGGCTATGAAGTCGATGCGTTCCGGTTCCTGGCCAAACCCGTTGATGGGCGAAAACTCAGACAGACGCTTGTGGATCTTGAGAAAAAACTGAAAGTGGAAGAGAAGATCGTGCTTCGAAAAGACGGGGAGGAGCTGATTTTTCCGGTCGCGGATCTTATCTATGCGGAGGCGGCAAATAACACGGTACGGTTTGTTTTTTCAAAGAAGGCCGTCGAGCAGCGCATGCGTTTTTCCGAGGCGATGTCCTTGATCGACGATCTGACGGACGGATTTTTAAAGATCCATCGCTCCTACTATATCCACCTCGCGCATGTCGTTAAAATGGGAAGTGCAGAAGTGGTTATGGATAATGATGAAACACTTCCCATCGCAAGAGGCATGGCAGCTGAGGCGAAGAAGAAACTTCTTGAATATGTAAGGAGGAACGGAAGATGAGAGCCGCCGTATATTTCCTTTTCATACTGCCCTTGCTTGTTAACGCGCCTCTTGAAGTGTACTTTATTGACTCTGTTTTGAAGTACAGATTCAAGAACCGAAAACTTGCATATATCACCGCTTCGATCATTTCGGTCACAACGGCCGTGATATCGCTTGTGTTTTGCGTAGATACGACCGGTCGGATCGTCATCACGCTACCATACGACCTGATCTCCATAGCTGCATCTTTATGTATACTGGTGATGATGCTCGTGAACATGAAGGAAAAGTTTTGGATAAAAATTGTCGTCTTTTTTCTTTCGGCTAGTATGCTCGATACTTTTTTCCATATCTTCACCGCAAGCCGGGAAATCATATATTCGTCTCTTACGGTTAAGACACATGTTCTGAGAGTCGTGGCATTACTTGTCATTGCCGTTCTTATGACACTTCTCGAGATCGGCATTTTCATTCTGATCGACAAGATCCGCAGCAAACACGATGACACACCGCTCCCCATACGGTATCTGCTTGCGTTTTTCCTCGTCGTCGAGCTCTTTGAGGTCGTCTTCGCATTGCAAACGACAGAGTACAGTTACAGTACGGAGTACGACGTCATGGATTTCTCATCACTTAACTCCTCGCAGCTGGCGATGCTGATATTTACACTTCTCGCAGGCCTGATGGCAGTCATCGTCCTTTTCTATATCCGTGCGACGAAAGAAGAGCGGGATACGTTCAAAGAACTCAACAGCGTGAATGAAGAACTGGTTGCTTCCCAGACACGCTATTACGAAGCAACGGTCAAGGCCGATTCCGAGATCCGCGCGATCCGTCATGACATGAAAAATAACGTACAGGTCTTAAAGATCCTTCTGGGCAATAAGGAATATGACCAGATGGAAAAGTACTTAAGTGAGTTGACGGAGAAACTGCAAGGCACGGAGATCTCCGCCCATACAGGAGATGTGATCGCCGACGCCGTTATCTGCGCCAAAAAAGCCGAAGCAGAAGAACATGGGATCACTATTTCCACGAGCGGTGTCATCTCCGATATCCATATCACCCCTCAGGATATGTGCCAGATCCTTTCGAATATTCTGGACAATGCGATCGAAGCGGCTTCGGATGAACGCCTTCGCGATCTGAATCCTGCCTATAAAAAGATCGTCCTCGAATTGAAGAAGACAGACAGATTCTTCCTGATCAGTGCAACGAATCCGTGTGCAGAGAAAGTGAATATCGTAAATGGAATGGTGAAAACCAGTAAAGAAGATTCCAGAAATCACGGGTTCGGTCTGAGAAATATCCGAAGCGCCGCAGAAAAATACGATGGCGAACTTACCCTCTCCTGCGAGGGAAAACCCTACGGATATGAATTCCGCCTGGATATTATCTTCCCTCTTTTGCGGTTTCATAAGCCCGCAGAGTCCATGTGATATACCGGGAACTGCGAGGTAAGAAAGATCTGTCCGATCACCCGGATATTGCACTCACGGCCTTCCCTATATCCTTCATCTCGAAAAAAGACCGGCCAAGGATTCCCTCAGCCGATCTTTCTGGCTCATATGAAAATGTGTGACTCCCACGCAGGAGTAAAGTCTTTTCAATTATTCCCACTCGATCGTTCCTGTCGGCTTTGGTGTCAGGTCGTAGAGTACGCGGTTGATGCCGGGTACTTCGGTGATGATTCTGTTAACGATTCTACCGAGGAGATCGTACGGGATCTCTTCGATCGTTGCTGTCATTGCATCTCTGGTGTTTACCGCACGGATAACGACGAAGTTCTCAAAAGCTCTGACGTTGTTCTTTACACCGACGGACTTATAATCCGGAACGAGTGTGAAGTACTGCCATACTTTTCCTTCGAGACCTGCATTTGCAAACTCTTCACGGAGGATCGCATCGGACTCGCGAACCATCTCGAGACGGTCACGGGTGATCGCACCGGTGCAGCGTACGCCGAGACCCGGGCCCGGGAACGGCTGACGGTATACCATGTTTGCCGGAAGACCTAAAGCTTCGCCGACGACACGTACTTCGTCTTTGTAGAGGAACTTCAGAGGCTCAACGAGACCTTCGAAGTGGATATCTTCCGGGAGACCGCCAACATTATGGTGTGCTTTTACAGGACCACTCTCGAGGATATCCGGATAGATGGTGCCCTGTGCAAGGAAGTCCACGTCCGGAAGTTTTCTTGCTTCTTCTTCAAATACGCGGATGAACTCTTCGCCGATGATCTTTCTCTTTCTCTCCGGCTCTTCGACGCCCTCGAGTTTCGTGAGGAAGCGCTCGGTCGCATCAACATATACGAGAGTCGCATCCATCTGATTCTGGAAGACTTCGATGACCTGCTCCGGCTCACCTTTTCTAAGAAGACCATGGTTTACATGCACATTGATCAGGTTCTTGCCGATGGCCTTGATGAGAAGGGCAGCAACGACAGAAGAGTCAACACCACCGGACAGCGCCAGCAGCACTTTCTTGTCACCTACCTGTGCTTTTACAGCGGCGATCTGCTCCTCGATAAAGGCGTCAGCCAGGGCGCGGGTGGTAATTCTTTCCATTTCCTCGGGACGTTTGTTTTCCATAAGCGGTACTCCTTTGTATCGTAATAAAATTGGATACAACCATCATACTCCAAAATCATCGTCATACGCAATGAAAGAAATCATTCCTGACCGGCCATTGTTCACTAATTGTTTCATTTTATGCCCCATTCGGTTTGAATATGTCACCTGCTTCTCTGCTATAATTTAATAGGTGGAATTTGCATTCCGGGAGGAAACTGATACGATGCTTTCATTGAATGAGAATATCAAGGAAATACTGCGGGAAAAGAACCTGACGCAGAAGAAGGTGGCCGAGAAACTGGGCATCTCCGAGTGTTCGATCTCCAGATATCTCAAGGGCACACGTATCCCTCAGGAGGAAGATGCGAGAAAGATCGCGGACTTCCTCGGTGTCTATCCGAAGGAGTGGTTCCCGTATTCCAACGATGACGGTACAGAGGGAGAGGCGCCGGCGCAGGAAGTCCTGAAGCCTTCGCGCCAGAGCTGGGAGCAGCTGCGCACCTGGCCGGAAGCGATCAAGGCACTCTCCACGACACATACGATCTCGGTACAGGATATCTGCCAGATCCTGCATGCGCCGCGATCCTGGGTAAACCGCTATATTCTCCCGCATATCGATAAGATCTATCTTCCGGACGGAAAGCGTGCCGGAAAAGAAGTGAATACCAACTGGAAAGAAGTTGCCGCGATCCAGCTCGGCAAGGACATGCAGGACAGCACCTGGTGCAGTAAAGAGGATTTTGATAACTTGATCCTCGGAAGTATCTTGTCTGTTACGAAGCAGACGAAGCTGATCCCGGCAGAGCTTCTGGTCCAGGATAAGAAGGCATTTGCCGCTGAATACGAACAATATACGCAGAAGATAGCGGATCTTGCAAAAGCACTGAACGAAGATCCGCTTGCACCGATGGAAAAGTATGCGGAGCTTGCTGATCTTAAGAAGCAGCAGGCAATGTGCTACCGCCGCCAGTTAAGCAATGAGGGAAGACAGATCATGAGAAGCAATCTTCCGGCTGTCATGAATCCCGATGCGACAAAGAGTATCCCGGTCCGTCTGCCGTCGGTCCCGATCGAAAAATGGATCTTTCCGGAAGATATCAAGGATTTCGCCGAGATCGAAGAAAACGGACACCGGTACTTCTTTAAGAACGGATATATCCGTATCGTACTTTCCTTTATCGACACGAACGGTAACGCTGTAAGGAAAAACTTCTATGTCGCGGATCCCGAGGCGATGTACCATAAGCTCGTCGAGGAATATGTCCTCATCAGTGAGGAAGTCTGGCAGATGTACGCGATCCGCCTGATGTCACGGCGATGACACGATCAGCGAAAAAGATCCTCAGCATCGGCTGTGTCATACTTCTTCTTTCCGGGACGGCTTCATCCTGCAAAAAAAGAAATACCGGAAGTTCCCAGGATGCCTCTGCTGTAGCGGAAACTCAGATCCGTAATACCCTCGATGATTTTTTCGCATATATCAAGATCGCAAAGACAGATAAGATCGGCGACCGTACGGATGATCCCGCCCGGGTGAAGGAGTATCTCCAGGAAGTGACAGAAGTATCCGGAAACAAACCTTTTGAGACGGCCTGCCGGCGGGTGGATGCGGAAGTGGTAAGCGTCACATCATCTGATAAAAAAAGCAGTGCGAAGGTCAAGATCTCCTACGCGGACCCTATGGCGATCAAGGAGAAAGCTACGCAGGAAGGCGGGTTTGCTGACATTGGAAAACTGTCTGAAGAGATCGCTGATGTCTCAGTGATAACAGACGAATTTGCGATGGATCTGGTCTATGAGGATGGAGCCTGGAAAATCAAATCCGGGAGCACAAAAGACCTGCTGAAAGTGCTTTTCGGGTATCTGACGGAAAAAGATTTAATCGCGGAAGTTCCTGAAACGACGAAGGATCCGGAACCGCTGAACATCTCTGTTTTCGATGCGTACTGGGTAAATGAGAAGGGCATGGAAGTAGGGGGATATCACTGCTCGAGTAACGATATCTGCCTTTATGTCTATGCCTGGAACTCCTACACCAATGTGGACATTAAGTACGAATATATAGATGTTTCCGGAGAGATCCTATATACGAATTCTTTTCATATGAAGCGCGATACGGACTGGATCGCATGCGCATGGAAACCCGGAAGGACTCTCCCGGAAGGGGATATCTACTGCCGCCTCTATGACCCTTCGGGCGAGGAATTCCATACGTCCAAGGTCACCATTTATAATGACGCGGAGAGGATCCCGTTCCCGATCACATGGATGGAAGACTCCGGATGGTTCGATAAGGACGGAAATCCGGTGGAGTTCTATACGAAAGACGCTGCTCTGTTTGAGTATCGCGGATCCTCGCTGAAACCGTATCAGGGAATGTCTTTGAAATACCGTTTCGTCGATGACGAAGGAACCGTGCTCTATGAGGGAAAGATGGATATTGAGCAGGAGACAGAGAACTTTACATTCTCCATGGAACTTCCGGAAGGATATACGATATATCCGGAAGATACAGCGGAAACGACAAAGGAAACATCCGCAAGCAGCACAGAAACAGAAGAAACGACGACAGAGCCGGCTGTTCCGGAGGAGCCGAAGCATATCACTCTGATCGTAGAAATAGAAGACGGGCAGCCGTTCCTTCAGTCAACGGTCGAGGTCAGGAAGACGGATGCGGTCTATACGCCGGATGAAACAGAAGCGCCATCGGAGACAAGCGCGGCCTGAGTCTTACTGTCTCTTCATCCTGCATCGTGCCGGTGCCGAGGTTTACGGCATAGAGCGGCGCGGGGGCGGGTGCTTTTCGCGAAGAAAAATGGTTATATGTCAGTTATTGCCGGTCGAAATTTTCTTGATCCATTTGCGGCTTCTGAGGCGCCAGACGCACCAGATGGTCTTGGCGATCTGATCGGACTTCAGGAAGAAGTAGATCCAGAAGGCCGGCAGGTGGAAGACAAAGCCGGCCAGCATGCCCAGCGGGAGCGCCATCGCCCACAGGAAGATATTGTCGGCGAACATGAGTACTTTTGTATCGCCGCCACCGCGGAGGACGCCCTTGGTCATGATGCTGTTCGTGGCCTGGAAGATGATGATCAGGCTAATCGCGTTCAGGAGCTGATAGGCGATCGATACGGCTTCCGCCGTCGTCTCTTTTCCGTAGGAAAGAATAACGGGTGTCTTGGTAAAGAAGATGAAGAGCGCCGACAGAAATCCCAGCGCAAAGCCCATGCCGAGGAAGAGCCATCCCTGCTCCTCGGCCTGTTCCTTCCGGCCTTTGCCGAGCGACTGTCCGGTGATGATCGCGCCTGCCTGGCAGACGCCCTGGATGAGGACGGTGCTCAGCTGCTGCGTGACAGTCGTGATGGAGTTCGCCGCGACAAAGTCACCGCCAAGGTGGCCGATGACCATGGTGACGGAGTTACTGCCAAAGGCGAGGATCGCGTCGCTGATCAGGACCGGGATGCAGACGCGGAGATATTCCCTAAGAAGGGTCTTTGTTTTCATGAAGAAGTGGTGGATCTTAAACCCGATCTTCTTATCGATGACAAGGAGATAGAAGAGGTCGGCGAATGCCTCGAAACCACGGGCGAGGAAGGTTGCGAGCGCGGCGCCGGCGATACCCATCTTCGGAGCACCGAAGTGGCCGAAGATCAGCATGTAGTTGCCGGCGAGATTGACAACGAGCGCGCCGATCGAGACATACAGTGGGAAGCGGGACTGGCCGACGCTTCGAAGAACGATGGCGATGACCAGCGAAAGACCAAGGAAGAAGAAAGTCAGCGTGGACCAGCGCAGGTATGTCGCGCCAAGACTGATGAGCTCTTCTTTATCCGTGTAGGAGGTCATGATCAGCTTCGGCATGGCGATGGCGCCGATGGCGAAGATCGTGGCGAAGAAGAGCATCAGGCGCAGCATCAGGCAGACCGTCTGCTTCAGCGAGATGTCCGCTTTCTCGACATTGTCGTTTGCTTTTTTCATGCCGTAGTAACGGGAGACCAGGACGGAAGCGCCCATGCCGAGACCCATGCAGAAGATCTGGAAGATCATGACGTAGGCGTTGGCCAGCGAGGCGGCCGAGAAGGTATCCTGCGAGTAGTGGCTGAGCATGATGTTGTCGAGCATGCCGACAAATACCGTGACCAGCGTCTGCAGCGCGATCGGGAATCCTAGGACGAAGACTTTTTTATAAAAATGCGCATCTTTCTTAAACAGTTTCATAGGCTGTTATTAGCGGCTCCTTTATGACTTCATTTCTGACATCTGATAGTGATTTCGTTTTTGATTTTTCGATGATGCTATCCGATTCTGACATCTGATCCTGACATCTGATTCTGACATCCAATAAGGTAGTGTAGCAGAGCAGGCCTGAAAATAAAACGGACAAAGACAAGGAAGATACAGGTGCTTTTGCAGAAGAATCGGAGGAGAGGCAGATTTCTTCCGGGGGCGGCGGATGAGGTTCTTAACGTCACTTGGCGAGGGGCGGCTGAAAACAGACGGGATGCTGCCCGGGGCGAGTGCTTTTCGAGGAAGGAAATGGGGCGAGTGCTTTTCGAGGAAGGAAATGGGACGAGTGCTTTTCGAGGAAGGAAATGGGGCGAGTGCTTTTCGAGAGGATGAAATATCGAAATGCACTTTTCATTGTAAATCGAGCAAAACAGGATTTCACCCGTAATTCTTGCGTGTATACGACGCGGAATTCATCATAAAACGAATTTTCTCAATTCTCACCCGTAAATTCATCGGTTTTTCCATGCTCGAAAAGCACTTTTTACGGGTGAAAAGTGCTTTTTTCTCATTAGCAATGAAAATGCGGCCAGGTGCGGCGTTTTTTTACGGGTGAAATCGAAAATTTAAGAATCTCTACGGTATTTGCCGGAATTTGAATTTCCGCGAAAAAGTCATACATCGGATTTCAGGACGTGGTTTTTTCTTCGGCAAAAGAGGTGCTGGCAGGAAAGCGGAAAAGAAAACTCCGCTGCCCGGATGTGGGAAGCGGAGTCGGAATTTCTGTTTAGGCTGGTGATCCGGCCGGAATGGCTGCGTGGCCGGTGCGGCCGATGCGAGCGGCACGGGCGGCATGGAGCCAAGGTGGTTCTTACAGTCCGAAAAGCGCTTTTACCGCGTCTTTATCGACTTTGGAGCCGATGACGCAGAGCTTGCCGGTGACGTCGGCGCCGCCGTTTCTTACGTCAGCTTCGCCCGGAACGTAGTCGAAGTGGATCCAGTTGCCGTCTTCGCCGGCAACGATGCCCTTGGCGCGGAGGATCATGCCGAAGTCGCCGCTGTCGAGCTCTTCGAGGGCAGCCTTGATCGCAGCCTCGGAGAAGGACTTCGAGGTCTCAAAGCCGACGGAATCGAAGACTTCGTCAGCGTGGTGATGACCCTCATGGTCGTGGTGGTGATGGTCATGATCGTGTTCGTCGTGGTCGTGATGATGTTCGTGCTCATCGTGATCGTGGTGATGATGCTCATGGTCATGCTCGTCATCATCGTGTTCATGCTCATGATCATGGTCATGGTCGTGGCAGCCGCAGGTGCAGTCCGG
>DFFH01000142.1:15472-15970 GCA_002368805.1 Mageeibacillus sp. UBA3781
AGGTGCAGTCCGGGCCGTGGTCGTGATGGTGGTGATGTTCGTGTTCTTCTGCTTCGAGGAGTGCAGCGGCCATGTCGTCTGCGGTGAGCGGGTTCTCGATCGCTTCTCTGATCTGTGTGCCGGAGAGCTTCTCCCAAGGGGTGGTGATGATCTGGGAGTGGTCGTTGATCTCGCGGATCAGCTCGATCGCGGTATCGAGCTTGCCCTGGGCGATGTTGCCGGTACGGGACAGGATGATGGTGCCGGCATACTTGATCTGGTTCTCGTAGAACTCCTTGAAGTTCTTCAGGTAGATCTTGCACTTGCTGGCGTCGATGACGGTAACTGTGCCGCAGACCTCGGTGCCCTCGACCTTCTCGACAGCAGCCACTACGTCAGAGAGCTTGCCGACACCGGATGGCTCGATGAGGATACGGTCCGGAGAGAACTTGTCGATGACTTCCTTCAGCGCGGTGCCGAAGTCGCCGACGAGGGAGCAGCAGATGCAGCCGGAGTTCA
>DFFH01000142.1:16015-39081 GCA_002368805.1 Mageeibacillus sp. UBA3781
AGCCGGAGTTCATCTCGGTGATCTCGATGCCGGCTTCTTTCAGGAATCCGCCGTCGATGCCGATCTGTCCGAATTCATTCTCGATGAGGACGAGCTTCTGTCCGTTGTAACCATCGGAAATGAGTTTCTTGATGAGAGTTGTTTTTCCGGCGCCTAAGAAACCGGAAAAAATATCTACTTTTGTAGCCATATGAATTACCTTCTTTCTCTTTTGCGGGAGACCCTCTGTAGTGGGGATCCGCCGCGATTGTTCGTCTTAACTGAAATAATTACATCGTTCTTTTAGCTGAAATAGATCACGTCGTTATCCGGGGCGTCTGTGATGTGGAAGTTCTCCACCTGGAGACACGGGATCGCGACCGGGGTGCCCTGGGAGTCGTCACGGAAAAAACCGATCTTGCCGGTGACCTTCAGCCACTGGTTCTCGGGGAAACCGCCTCTGACCTTGTGAAGGCAGAGAAGCGAGATCATGCCGATGTCATTGGCGCAGCAGGTGTAAGCCTTTCTCTGGAGAACGAAAGCTTCTTTTCTGTGCTCACGCATGAGGACTGCCTGACCGGTGACGGTGACACGTTTTCCGTTATATCTCTTGACGTTGTCGAGAGCATCGGTGTAGAAGAGACCGAAGTCATCGGGTTCGATGACGCAGGGGTCTTCGTCGAGATTGTAGGGGAGAAATTCCCCGATATCGATCATGTTTCCGTCCATACCGAAGAAGGACAGATTCATGGCGGGGTTCAGTGATTTTACCGAACCACGGAGCTTAGGTATGTTATTTACTTCCGGATCAACGCGGTTGAAAATAACGTTGTCACAGAAACGGTAGTAGTCCGCGAAGATGGTCTGCATATTTCTGTAGTAGTCGTTATAGGTGGAGGCGTCGACGATCGTGATTGCGGCGGCCAGCGCCCAGCGCTCCGGGACATCGACTTCGTCGAAGAACTTCGCCGGGGAGACCGAGCCGTTCCACTCGATGAGAACGACATCCGGGTGATACTGGGAGTCGAGATTATGGGTAAAAGCACGGGTGACCTCATCGGTCTCCGCGCTTACGATCTTCAGAGATTTGCAGGGAGCGCCCTCTTCCGGAGGCAGCTCGACCTCGCCTTCTTCAGTCAGAAGGACCAGGACTTTTTTATCCGAGAAACTTCCGTCCGCAAGCCACGAATGAATGAACGAAGTTTTTCCGCTGTCGAGAAAACCTGTAAAAAAATAAACGAGACAGTCTTCCATTGTTGTCGAAACCGGATCCTTTCATTAGTATGTCCGAGAGGTCATTTTCCGCTGAAAACAGCGAAGATTCGGACAATTTCCTTACCACATAGTATTTTCTTATTTCACAGAAAGTTTTTCAAGCGTTAAAATTCATAAATTGCGTTGTTATTTTATATAAGAGTATAATGATTTAGAACAAGTTTATAGCGTTTTTTGATAAACGTGCGGGAAGGAGGGTTTTCTGTGGTAGATATTCTATCTACTCAAGTGGCGCTGCTGCTTTTTGAATCGATTTTCTGTTTCCTTTCCGCGATCCTCTGCGCCATGAAAAACAGCCGTGACAGGCAGGCAAAGATTGCAGTTACGGATCTCTCCATCATGGCGGGATTTCTGCTCCTTTCCGATTTCCTTTTTTATATCTGCCAGGGAAGGTCCGGTGGTGCGGCCTCCGTCGTGATGCAGATCGCGAATATTACGCTTTTCCTGCTTTGTGACCTGTTCCTTATCGGAATCCTGACATATATTTCGATAGTGCTTTTCGGCGGGTTCAGCCTGAAGAAAGACCAGCCCTGCCGGTGGAGATCTATCCTTATCGTCCTGCTTTCGGCCGCAGGCATGGTGATGGTCGTCATTTCCCAGTTCACGGGTCTCTATTACACGATCGACGAGACGAATACCTATCACCGTGAAGATCTTTTCCCGCTGTCTGTGGCATTCCCGATCCTCGGCATGCTGCTTCTGCTGTCGATCCTTCTCCAGTACAGAAATAAGACGACGAAATACCGTTTCCTCGTGCTGCTCTCCTTTATCGTCCTGCCGGTGGCCGGATTCCTGGTCCAGTATTTCTTCTACGGCTTTGCCTACATGGACATCGGCATCGCACTGGCAGTCAATATCATCTTCATCGAGAATATCATCTATCAGAACCAGCAGATCAGGATCGCAGAGCGCACGGATATCCGCACCGGACTTGCCAACGAGCACAGCTGTATCGAGTGGATCCGTGCCCGTAAGGCGAAGAAAGAGATCCTGGATTATGCGGCGATCTACTTTGACATCTCGCGGTTTTCTTCCATCAACCGGAAGTACGGCGCCAATACCGGTAACCGCGTGCTCGCGATCTTTGCCGGGTCTTTCTCAAAAGAACTCGCTCCGGACGAATTCCTCGGGCATCAGCGTGGCGACCAGTTTATCGCGGTCGTGCATAAGAAAAACATCGATTCTATCCTGAAAAAACTCTCTGATCTCCGTGTGGAGTTTACCGATGATACGGGAAAAGATTGCGACGTCCATCTGTCGGTAAGGGCCGGTATCTATGAGATCGAAAATGCCGATGTCAGCAGCGAAGATGTTATCAACTACGCAGCCGCGGCACTCGATCATGCATCACATTCTGCATTGGATCATTCGGTGGTCTATATGACCAAGGACCTGATGGATACGATCGAAGAGAAGATCCGCTTCGAGAAGGAGATCCGAAAAGCACTGGAAGAGGGTGAATTCCTGCCGTACTACCAGCCGAAGGTCAACAGCCGTACCGGCGAGCTCTGTGGTGCCGAGGCACTGGCAAGATGGCAGCATAAGGGAGATCTTATCTGTCCGGGTGAATTTATCCAGGTAATGGAGAGAAATGAGTCGATCTGCGATCTGGATATGTATATGCTCCGCAGGATCTGTAAGGATATCTCGAAATGGATGGAAGACGGGCTTACCATCCCGCCGGTATCTATTAATTTCTCCAGAAGAAATCTGGCGGATCCGGATCTGGCAGAGAAGATCGACCGGGTCGTTACCGAAAGCGGGATCCCGAAAAACCTTATCGAGATCGAGCTCACGGAGACGGTGGATGAATTCCCGCTGAGTGTCATGAAAGCTTTTGTGGACGAACTGCATAAGCTCGGTTTCAGTTCCTCGATCGATGATTTCGGTTCTGCGAATTCCTCGATGGCGGTCCTTCGCGAGATCTCCTTTGATACCGTCAAGATCGACAAGGGATTCATCGACCATGACCAGAATAAAGATCTGACGATCCTCGATCACATCATCAAGATGGCACTGTCGATCGGGCTGAAGATCGTGGCAGAAGGTGTCGAGCAGGAAGCTCAGGTCAAGAAACTTCAGTCGTTTGGCACGGAGGTCATCCAGGGTTATTACTACGACCGTCCGATGCCGGAGGAGAAGATGCGGGAGCGCCTGAAGGATCCGTACTATAACAAGTGATTTTATGCTAGAATACCCGTAATATAGAAACGAGAAACATAGGAAGAAGAGACAATGAAAAACCGAACCATAAAGACGATCTGTCTGATGACGATGCTGAGCCTTATGCTCACATCCTGCAATGCTCCGCAAAAACACGTCGAGACGACACCATCGGATCTTCCGAGACCGACAGAGACATCGGTCGAGACTGAGCCGACAGAGACCGAGGAGACGCTCCCGCCATATCACTGTATCAACCCGAAGTTTGAAGATCTGACGGCGGAAGAGATCTGTGCGCTTCTGACTGTGGAAGAAAAAGCGGATCAGATGGTGCAGGGCGCAAACTATAACATGCCTCTCGATGAGATGCAGAAGAACTGCTACGGATCAGTGCTTTCACATTATCCGGAGTGGCCGGCACTCCCGCAGGATGAGTGGTCGGAAGTGGTCTCGAGATATCAGGATGCGGCACTCCTTTCCGACACACGTATCCCGATGATCTATGCTAACGACTGTACCCACGGCGTACTGGAAGCCCGGGGGTCAGTGATTTTCCCGCAGAATATCAATGTCGGCGCAGCTGATGATGAGTCGCTGTCGTTTGAGATGGGCGTCCTTACCGGCTCGGATATGCAGCACTGTGGATTCCTCTGGACGTTCTCGCCGTGCGTGGCATCCGCCCAGGATCCGAGATGGGGCCGCACCTATGAGTCTTATTCCGATGATGAAGCACTTGTCGGTAAGCACGCGCTCGCATACACGAAGGGCCTGCTGTCACAGAACGTACTGCCGTGCCCGAAGCACTTCATCGGTGACGGATATGCCGTCTTTGGAACCGGTGAAGGGGATTTCCTGATCGACCGCGGGGACGCGAAGATGACAGACGAGCAGATCCAGAAGTGCCTGAAAGTCTATAAGGATCTGATCGATGCCGGGGTTCCGACGATCATGCTGTCACACTCTTCGATCAATGGCGTGAAGATGCACGAGAATAAAGAATTTATCGACAAACTCCGGAATGAGCTTGGATTTAAGGGCGTCATCATTTCCGACTGGGAGTCACTGCATAAGTGTTCCGGCGCGGATGATAAGGCAAATGTCATCCTCTGCGTCAATTCCGGTGTGGATATGCTCATGGAGGGCGACCACTATGCGGAAACAAGAGATTACATCATCGAAGCGGTCAATGAGGGATCGATTCCGATGGAGCGTATCGATGAAGCAGTTACAAGGATCCTCCAGATGAAGATGGATTGCGGACTCTTCGAGGATCCTTTCCAGGAGAACCGTGTGCCGTCCTATGACTGGAACAGCGAGCATGCGCACTCTGTTGCGAGAAAGCTGGCGGCGGAGTCGATGGTCCCGCTGGTACTTCCGGAAGATGGTCCGATCACGCTTCAGGCCGGCATGAAGGTCTTCGTTATGGGACCTGCGGCGGATGATACCGGAGTTCTCTGCGGCGGCTGGACCTACCTGTGGCAGGGCGGCCTGGATGCGGACGCGGATACCGGACGCTGGTGTGCAGAGGGTCCGTCGATCCTCGAAGCACTGCAGGCTTCCGCTTCCGAGATCGGATTTGAGATCGTTACCGATCCGGCGGAGATGGAGAACTGCGACGTGATCCTCCTCTGCATTGGTGAGAAGCCCTATGCGGAGATGCAGGGAGATACCGAAGATCTTTCGATCACCGGATCTCTGGCACTCGACGGAAATAAGGAAGCGATCGAGAAGATCGCTGAGTATAAGAAGAGCAATGAAGGCAAGAAAAAGAGCCAGCAGACCGAGCTGAAGCCGGTCATCACGCTGATCGTTGCCGGAAGAAATGTCCTGATCTCCGATTATGTATCTGACTGGGACGAGGTCGTCATGTGCTATCTGCCGGGATCCGAAGGCGGCAACGCCGTGTCCGATATCCTGACGGGCAAGGCGTCTTTTTTCGGCCGTCTTCCGATGCCTTACTATGCTTCCGTTGACCAGATTGGCGCGGAAAGCGGCGAAGTATGGCTGCCGCGAGGCTTCTCCGCCGCGGAGAAGAATCTGGATCCGGACAATCCCGAGGGTACCGAGCCGGCCGAAACCACGAATTCGTAACCCGGACGGGTGCTTTTCGATCAATAATCCGGGAAATCACTGTTTGCCCTGCGCATTTTATTGCCCTGATAGGATCATTCTGTTCGAAAAGCACTGTTTCATCCTAGATATTTTAGCCCTGATAGGATCATTCTGTTCGAAAAGCACTTTCCGATCCTATCTTTTCCGAGTGCAGATAGGATCTTTTATCACGAAATAGGTTTCTAATCCTACCATGATTTCTAAGAGATAGGATCATTGTGAGTTTTTCACGGAAAAGATCCTATCCTCTTTCCAATAAAATAGGATCAAACCACTCAAATGAGCGATTTGATCCTATGGAAGCTACTTTTTGATAGGATCTATTCTGTAAAAAAGCACTTACAGATCCTATGTTGCTATTTATCCCGTATCAGGGAGCTTACACTGTATCAGAAATCCTGTATTACGTCCTGTATTACGTCCTGTATTACATCCTGTATTACATCTTGTATTACGTCTTGTATTACGTCCTGTATTACGAATCCTTGCCGTTTCTGATGACGTTTCTCTTGATCTTACCGGAGATGGTCTTCGGCAGCTCAGTCACGAACTCGACGACACGCGGGTACTTGTACGGCGCGGTGTTGGTCTTGACGTATTCCTGGATCTCTTTTTTAAGTTCCTCAGTCGGCTCGGCGCGTCCCGGAACGAGTACGATCGTAGCCTTTACGACGATGCCGCGGACGCCCTGCGGGTCGGGTGTACCGGTGACAGCGCACTCGAGTACGTACGGCAGTTCCATGATGACGCTCTCGATCTCGAAAGGTCCGATACGGTATCCGGAAGATTTAATAACATCGTCGACACGACCGACATACCAGATGTAGCCATCCTCGTCCTTCCACGCGGTATCACCGGTGTGGAAGAAGCCGTCGTGCCAGGATTCACGGGTCTTTTCCTCATTCTGATAGTAGCCGAGGTAGAGTCCGCACGGAACGACTTCGCTCGTCTTGATGCAGATCTCGCCTGTTGTACCCGGAGGGCAGTCATTGCCGTCCTCGTCGAGGATATGCACATCATATGGAGTAACGGCCTTACCCATGGAGCCGAGACGGATCGCGGATCCGACGAGGTTACCGATAACGAGGGAAGTCTCGGTCTGGCCGAAGCCCTCCATCAGGCGGATACCCGTGGCTCTCATGAACTGGTTGAATACCTCAGGGTTCAGAGCCTCACCGGCAACGGTCGCATACTTCAGGGAAGTCAGATCGTACAGAGACAGATCTTCCTTAACGAGGAAGCGGTACATGGTCGGCGGTGCGCAGAATGTCGTTACGTGATACTTGGCAAACATCGGCAGGATCTCATTGGCATGGAATCTGTCGAAGTCGAAGGTGAAGGTCGGAGCCTCGCAGAGCCACTGTCCGTAGAGCTTGCCCCAGAGAGATTTACCCCAGCCGGTATCGGAGATCGTGAAGTGCAGGCCGTTCGGATCGACGTTGTGCCAGTACTTCGCTGTCGCGAAATGACCGAGAGAATACTTGTGGGAGTGCGCGGCGATCTTCGGATAACCGGTCGTACCGGAAGTGAAGAACATGACCATCGGATCGTTGCCCTGTGTGGCATTTGCCGGACGGGCGAACTCGCCACTGAAAGCAGGCATCTCGTAGTTGAAGTTATGCCACTTGGAGCTCATGCCCTCCATCGGGAGGAATCCGTTTCCGCCCTCTGTGAAAAGCACTGCTTCGCTCTTCAGTCCTGCTTCATCGACAGAAGCCTTTCCTTCGAGGACCTTGAGGAAATTGATACCTGCTTCGTCATCTGCGCCGTTTGCCATGATGAACGTGATGTCCAGACCTGCTTTCTCGGCAGCCTTCTGTGCCTCGAGTGCGGTATCGCCGTTACCGGTGACGACGATCGCGGATACGCCAGCGGACTTGAAGCGGTAGTCGAAGTCGTGTTCCTTAAGAAGGTTTGTGGCCGGGATCGCAATCGCACCGATTTTATGAAGTGCGAGGATCGAGAACCAGAACTGGTAGTGACGCTTCAGTACGAGCATGACACGGTCGCCGTGCTTGATGCCGAGACTCTCGAAGTAGTTCGCCGTCATCGAGGTGTATTTCTTCATCTCTTCGAAAGTGAAGCGGTGATCGGTCTTACCGTCTTTTGCGACCCACATCATTGATGTCTTGTTCGGGTCTTTCTCCGCCATCGCATCGACGAGGTCGAAAGCGAAGTTGAACTTATCTGCTTCCGGTGTGTAGGTGATGGATGTCAGTTTATTGTTTGCATCCAGAGTATCCGTTACATACTTTCTGTAGATCGGATCCTTAACGGCAGCCAGATCGAAGTTGGTCTTGTTATCTTCTACGTAGGAGGTCTGAACGGTCTTCTCGTAGGTCGCGCCCTGTGTCCACTTCTCCGGATTTAAGACGATGGCGTAGAAGGTGCAGTCCTCGCCGCCGATCGCATACTCGTTATGCGGTGTTCTACTGTCGAAGAAGATGGAGTCACCGGGATACAGGATCTCGGAGTGGTCACGGAGCATGACCTTCAGGCAGCCCTTGGTGACGATGTTCAGTTCCTGACCGGAGTGGGTGACAAGTTTGTACGGCGGGTTCAGGGCTTCCTCGGAATACGGGATAGTGACCTCAAATGGTTCACACAGTTTGTTTCTGAAGAGGTGTCCCAGACGCATGTACTTATATCCGGCGCGGCGGGTGATCGGGAGACCCTCGCCTTTTCTGGTTACGGCATATTCGCGAAGAGCCGGTGTCGTACCTTCCATCAGCTCGGAGATCTCGACGCCGCAGAGATTTGCGACTTTATAAACGAAGGTGAAGCTGAAGTCTTCCTGACCTTCTTCATATTTGACGTACTCTTCCTCAGTGATCTCGACCTTTTCGGCCATGTCCTTAGTGGAGAGTCCCATGTCCAGACGCAGTGCCTTGATTCGGCTGGCTACTTCAGAGATCTTCTGCTCGAGGAGACCGCCCTGGTCGCCGTTTCTTAGTAATGTTTCATTCTTTTCTAGTTCGCTCATTTTTCCAATTCCTCCATAAGCTCCCTACAAGCTGCGTCTTTCCTTCGCTTCTGAGACAATAAAAAACGCCCCAACGTCCACCTTCGGACATTGAGACGGCTATTTACCGCGGTACCACTCAATTTGCGAAATACTATCGCCACTTAATAGGTTCAATCAAACCCTTCGCCTTAACGCGGCTCTTACGTGTACAGTCTACTCAAGTTCAGTCTTCGTTCTTCTCGAAAAGCACTCGGACCTTCTTATTCGGTGTACCGGCTCGGAAGCGATAGTCATATGGATCATCCCGGATACCGGCTTTCAGCAGTGCGCCGGCTCTCTGTGAGGCGAAATGGTCACGACCTTCTTCGTCATAGCTTTTTCATGAGGTGATAATAATCCTCGGAAAAACCTTTGTCAACACTTTTTTTACAATAGTTTCGACTTTGTGGGGTTTAATGGACATATTCTATAGTGTATAATCTAGTCTAGGGTAAAATGTTGTTGACAAATTGGGCGTTAGAAACAAGCTGGAGGAAAGATGAAAACTTCAAATAAAGTAATCCGTTCCATAGCGATCCTTCTTCTGATAGCATTGACCGCCTGCATGTGCGGCTGTAACGGTAAACTGCCCTTCATGAAGGGTGAGGAGAAGAGCAGGGAAGAGTATCAGGCGGAGGCGCAGGAACTCAGTTATTATCTGATCCGCAGGATCTTTATCGCGGACTATGATTCAGTCAGAAAATATATCAAGAGTGACGAGCGCGATAAGATCGAGCCGATCATCACGAAGATGGATACCCGTCTTTATAAAGAAGCGGATATTCAGCTCGCTACGGTCTATACCGACCCCCAGACATATGAGACACAGATCGAATACCGTATCACGCTACATTTTGATACGACCACGAATTCCTATGCATGCCAGATGACGATGGCACGCTCCGGTTCCAGCTGGCGCCTGAGCAATGCGATGCCGTTCTGCCTGGACATGGACAGGATCAATGATAAGTTCATAAATGGAAAACTCGAGGATGAAAAGAACGCAGTTTAATATTTCTGTAAGCGAAGATACTTTCCGCATCGATACAAAGAATACCAGCTATATGCTTGGAGTAAGAGATGGCCTATTCTTAGGTCATTTCTATTATGGCCCGCGAATAATCGAAGATGATATCACCTATCGTTCCGCCTTTGCGCCGGAGGGCCGGATATCCAGGACAGACCGCGAGATGGTCATCTTCATGGACGGATTCCGGTTCGAGTATCCGGGCTGGGGTGCGGGAGATTCACGTGAGGGCGCGCTGAAGGTACAGTATGAGGACGGGACAACACGTGTCTGTCCTCTTTTCCGCGGTTATGAGATCTCTTCTTCAAAAGCACCCGTCCCGGGGCTTCCTTCCACCTACGCGGCGGAGGGAGACGTGGGGACGCTTCGGATCGACCTTGCCGATCCGGACACGGATGTGGAAGTATCCCTCTTTTACAGTGCTTTTTACGAAGAAGATGTTATCGCAAGACGCGTCGAGGTGAGAAACGGCGGGGACGGGAAGATGGTGCTCCAGCGAGTGCTCTCCGCGGCGATGGATATGCCCGGACGGGATATGCAGGGAAGGCCCTTTGAACTTTTGACTTTCCATGGCACATGGGCCAGGGAGTTTACCCGACAGATCGATCCGATCCCCTTCGGAAGGATCGGCGTATCTTCGATATGCGGCAAGACCGGCAACCGCGCGCAGAGCTTCCTCGGGATCGTATCTCCGGGGATCACACAGGAAGAGGGAGAGGTCTATGGCCTGCAGTTCCTCTATTCCGGTAATTTCAGCTCGATGGTCGAGAAGTGTCCGAACGAGGACATCCGCGTCTCGGTGGGCATCCATCCGGAGGAGTTTTCCTGGGTCCTGATGCCGGGAGAGACTTTCTATGCGCCGGAAGTGGTGATGACATATTCGGATCATGGCCTCGGCAGGATGAGCCGGAGCTTCCATGATCTTTACAGAAGACACCTGATCCGCGGGAAATATAAGGAGCAGAAGCGTCCGATCCTGATCAACAACTGGGAAGCGACGTATTTCGACTTTAATACGGAGAAACTTCTAAGAATCGCAAGACAGGCGAAGGACTGCGGTATCGAGATGCTGGTCGTCGATGACGGCTGGTTCGGTAAGAGAAATGACGATAACACCAGTCTCGGTGACTGGACAGTGAATGAGGAGAAACTCCCGGGCGGGCTTTCTGTGCTTTCTTCGAAGCTGAAAGAGATCGGCTTGAAGCTTGGCGTCTGGTTCGAGCCGGAGATGGTGTCTCCGGATTCGGATCTGTACCGCGCGCACCCGGACTGGGCGATCATGATCCCCGGGATCGAGCCTTCCAGAAGCAGAAACCAGCTTGTGCTGGATGTTTCGAGAGAAGATGTAAGAGACTATCTGTTTTCGGCGGTCTCCGATATTATCCGGGAGGCGGATGTTGCCTATGTGAAGTGGGATATGAACCGCCAGCTTTCTGACCTATACAGCGCTGCTCTTCCGGCCGAACGGCAGGGAGAACTCCTGCACCGCTTCGTGCTTGGTGTGTATGACCTTCAGGAGAGGCTGCTTACTGCTTTCCCGGATCTGCTCTTAGAGAACTGCAGCAGCGGCGGCGCGAGATTTGACCCCGGTATGCTCTATTACAGTCCGCAGATCTGGACCTCTGACGATACGGATGCCTATGAGCGTATCCGCATCCAGGAGGGAGCGGCCACGCTCTATCCGCTATCTTCTCTCGGCGCACATGTGTCGATCTGCCCGAACCATGTAACGGGAAGGAATGTCCCGTTTATGACCAGAGGGCACGTCGCGCTTGCCGGGACATTCGGCTACGAACTGGATATCACGAAGCTTTCCGAAGAAGACCTGACAGAGATAAAAAGGCAGACAGTGCTTTTCCATCGGTATAATGACCTTATCAGAAACGGTGACTATTACCGGATCGCGTCTGTCCGTGACAATGGAGCCTATGACTGCTACGGCGTGGTATCGAAGGATAAGTCGGAGATGCTCCTGACGTTTATCCATGTGATCAACCGGCCCTGCACGCCGAACCGCTTTATCCATCTGAAAGGACTGGACGGGGAAAAGCGGTATCGTGTCACCTGGGCCGAAGATCCGGAGGAACAGCCGGAGGTGGTCGCGGAAGCATATGGCAGCACGCTGATGAATGCAGGTCTTACTATTCCCTGCATGAACGGTGATTTCCGGTCAGTCCTCTACTACATTGAGGAGATCTAAAAGGGGAACTGAAGGGGACTTTAGGGACGACGAGGGAGGATGAGAGAAGATGAGGGACGAAGATATGATTAACTGCAAGATATTGCATCTCCTTTCCGGGGCCAGGGAGGCAACCGGGCTGACGGTGATCATCGATGTATTCCGCGCATTCTCGCTTGAGTGTTACTTATATGAATTGGGTGCGGCAATCGTGCGCCCCGCGGGTTCGATCGAAGAGGCTAGAGCGCTTGCCGGAAAGATCCCGAACTCGGTCCTGATCGGCGAGCGCAATGGAATCCGGGTCGATGGTTTCGATTTCGGGAATTCTCCTTCCCAGGTGGAAGCACAGAAAGATAAGATCCGGGGCCGTGTCGTGGTCCATACGACCAGTGCCGGGACACAGGGCATCGTGAATGCGGAAGGTGCCACGGAGATCCTTACGGGGAGCCTGGTCAATGCACGTGCCGTTGCTGAGTATGCCCGTGCTCGGGCGGAGAAGGAGGGGATTCCCGTTTCTCTCGTTGCTATGGGCACTTCCGGAAAAGTCCGTGCGGCCGAAGATGAACTCTGCGCCGAATATATGCAGGCACTCATATATCAAAAAGAGATCCCGGCGGCCTTCGAGCAGAGGCGGCAGGATCTGAAAAACTTAGACGGTAAGCGGTTCTTCGATCCGGCGATGGCGGAGCATTTTCCCACGAAGGACTACTACATGTGTATCGAGAAGGACATTTTCCCGTTCGTGCTCCGCATTGGGAAAGATGAACTTGGTTTTTATTCAGAAAAAATCCCGGTGATCATCTGATCCCCGGGATCTTTTTTAGAGGTACTATCTGAATTCCTGCTAATCTGATTAGAAATATCCGATTACTTTCATCCGAATTGCCGGTTGCTTTCATCCGAATTGCCGGTTGTTTCCTTCGGAATGCCGGTTGTTTCCTTCGGAATGCCGGTGATCAGGAGGTCTTATTCTCCTCGACATCTACCTCAACGGTTATCTCTTTTCCATCGCGGAGGATCGTCAGCTCCAGCTTCCCACCGATGCCGGCGCGGGCAATATTGGACTTCAGTTCCGCAATATCTGTTACATACTGACCATCGATCTTGATAATGACATCGCCCTTCTTCAGCTTGGCTCTCTCTGCCGGGCTTCCCGGGATAATGTCATGGATACCGATACCGGAGGTAGCCTTGTAATCTGTATTCGGAGTGACGGTTTCCGCATAAACGCCGATATACGGCTTGGAAACATACCCCTTTTCGATGATGCTCTCGATCATGCCGCGAACAGTGTTGATCGGGATCGCAAATCCAATACTCTCGATCGATGCATCAGTACCGCCGTTATTGGAATACTTCGCATTGGTGATACCGATGACTTCGCCATACATATTAAAGAGCGCACCGCCGGAGTTTCCGGAGTTGATGGCGCAGTCGGTCTGGATCAGCGTCATCGGTTTATTATCGATCGTGATCGTACGGTTGAGTGCGCTGATGCAGCCCTTGGTGAGGGAGAAAGAAAGTTCACCGAGAGGATTGCCGATCGCGACGACATCGTCGCCGACATTCATCGAGTCGGAGTCACCGAGAATGACCGGGGTGAGCCCCTGGGCATCGATCTTCAGTACGGCAATATCGTTATCCTCGTCATATCCGATGATCTCCGCCGGATATGACTTGTTATCGAAGGTCGTGACTTTGACTTCTTTTGCGTCCTGAATGACGTGGTAATTTGTCACGATATATCCGTCATCGGTCAGGATGAAGCCGGATCCGGACACCGCAGCAGTGGTTTTGCTGCCGTAGTAGTTATAGTCGATCGAGGTCGAGATGCCGACAGTCGAGTTAACATTGGCGGCATAGATCTCCGCGGCGGTATGCTCTTCACTGGTATCGACGACGCCGGTATTGAGTACGGTGTAATCCCGATCCCCCTGAAGAACGGTGGAGGAACTGCCGGATTTGTTTTTGGAGATGGCAGACTTGCTGCTGCTCTTGGAGGCTTTTTTCGCTTCGCTTACAGCATCAGACTTCACTTCTTCCGCCCAGCGCATCCCATATGCAATCGTGCCGCACACACCAAGCCCCGCGCCAAGGAGGCAGAAAGCAACTGCCGCTGCCGCGACGCGTCTTTTTCCGGCGGAAGGCGAGATGGCAGCAGGCGCCCCGACTGCAGAGGACGCCTGGCCCTGCTTCTTGGCAAGTTTCATCTCTTTCTTCGCTTGCTTCTTCGCTGCTTTTTCCTGCTTCTTTACAGCCTTATCGTTCTGAGAAACCGCTGATGCGAGCCCCGGCGCCGGAGATGCCGGTGTGGCCGGAGACATCATCTGAGGAGTCAGGATCGGCTGGGACATCGGGACCGCCTGTGTTGCAGGAGCAGCTGCAGTTGCAGAGACAGGAGCAGCCGCAGTTGCAGAGACAGGAGCAGCTGCAGCTGAAGGAGCTGTCTGTCTGGCGATCGTTGAGGGCGACAGGATCGGCGGCTGCATCGCCTGCCCTGCGGTCTTAAACTCCACCGGCGCAGGAGTTGCCGAAGCCGGTGTCGCCGGATTAGCCGAAGCAGCCGGAGCGGGTGTCTCCGCAGGCGGGTTCGTGTTCCCATATGTATTTATGAAGTTATTATCGTTACTCATAGACATTCATCGTCTCCTTTCTATGTAAGGTAAACGCTTCATCTACCTTGTAGTATACTCTAGCCCGTCAACATTAAAATTACTTAAAAGACATTTTGTCACTCCTATTATGTCTATTATGTCGTTTTTGCGGAAATCGATTTTTAGACATATAGGGGTGGGGGTATATGTGGCAATTTTTCGTTGTTTTCCTCTCGAAAAGCACTCTCCCGGTGAACATTTGCTGCCCGGCAAGTGATTTTCGGGAGGTGGCGTATGTCTAAAATCGGACAATCTGATTCTAGACATAAAAACCGGGTGTAAATGTATGTCGGAATTGAAGAAATCGTGATTTAGACATACGGATTTTTCTATATACCCCCGGGGGGTATGTGTTTCGGAGCATGTGGAACTGACAAAAAACAAAGAGAAGGATGAAACGGAGTATGGAGAATGAGGAAAAGGGGGCAGGGGAGGAAAAACCCCTGCTTTCCGTTTGGTGAAAAGCAGGGGCTTGGGTTGTTGTTTGAATTGCGGGAGGAGCGCTTCCGCGTGACCGGTGAAGGATCAGAAGGATCAGATGGATCAGATGATGTCTTTGTGGTGATCCTGCAGGCTCTTTACCGGGAAGTTCGGGTTTTCTTTATATGCCTTGATACCCTCGGCGCTGGCCTTCGCGGCTGCCATGGTGGTGATGTACGGCACTCTGTGGCGGATCGCTTCTTTTCTGATATAGCTGTCGTTATGGACGGATGTCTTTCCGGCAGGTGTATTGATGATCAGCTGGATCTCGCCGTTGGTGATCTTGTCGGTGATGTTCGGACGGCCCTCGTAGAGCTTGTTGACGCGCTCTGCTTCGATGCCGGATTCCTTGATCATCTCGTAGGTCTTACCGGTTGCCAGGATGTGGAAACCGAGTTCGTCAAATGCCTTGGCGATGTCGATGAGCTCGTCCTTATCGCGGTCGCATACAGACAGAAGGACATTGCCCTCGGACGGAAGTCTTGTCTGAGTTGCTTCCTGAGCTTTGAAGTAAGCTTCACCGAAGGACTCGGAAATACCGAGGACCTCACCGGTGGATCTCATCTCCGGTCCGAGTACCGGGTCAACTTCCTGGAACATATTGAACGGGAAGACAGCTTCCTTGACACCGTAGTGCTTGATGATGCGGTCTTTGAGCTCCGGTACCGGGGACGGCTTGCCGGTCAGCTCGGATGTCATGATCTCAGTTGCAACCTTAACCATGTTGATCGCGCAGACCTTGGAAACGAGCGGTACGGTACGGGATGCACGCGGGTTAGCCTCGAGTACATAGACGACATCGTCCTCGATTGCATACTGCATATTCATAAGGCCTCTTACGTTCATCTCGATCGCGATCTTCTTGGTGTATTCCTTGATGGTTGCGATCTGCTTCTCGGTAAGGTTCTTGGAAGGCAGGATGCAGGCGGAGTCACCGGAGTGGACACCTGCGAGCTCGATGTGCTCCATAACAGCCGGAACGAAGCAGTGCTGGCCGTCGGAGATCGCGTCTGCCTCACACTCGGTAGCGTGGTGCAGGAAGCGGTCGATCAGGATCGGACGGTCAGGTGTAACGCCTACAGCAGCGTTCATATACACACGCATCATCTCGTCGTCATGTACGACTTCCATGCCGCGTCCGCCGAGGACGTAGGAAGGACGAACCATGACCGGATAACCGATCTTGTTCGCGATCGTAAGAGCGTCATCTACTGTAACAGCCATACCGGCTTCCGGCATCGGGATGCCGAGACGGTCCATCATCGCGCGGAAGTGATCTCTGTCTTCTGCGAGGTCGATGGTCTCCGGTGTGGTACCTAAGATGTTTACGCCGTTCTTCTTGAGGTCAGCTGCCAGGTTCAGAGGTGTCTGGCCGCCGAACTGGGCGATAACGCCGAGCGGCTTTTCTTTATCGTGAATAGCAAGAACATCTTCCAGAGTAAGAGGCTCGAAGTAGAGCTTGTCGGAAGTGTCGTAGTCTGTAGATACTGTCTCCGGGTTGCAGTTGACGATGATGGACTCAAATCCCATCTTCTTCAGTGCGAGAGCGGCATGTACGCAGCAGTAGTCGAACTCGATGCCCTGACCGATACGGTTCGGGCCGCCGCCTAAGATCATGATCTTCTTCTTGTCGGAAGACGGGCTCTTATCCTCGGAGAGGTGATAGGTGGAGTAGTAGTAGGCTGCATCCTGTGTGCCGCTTACGTGCACACCTTCCCATGCTTCACGGATATTGTACTTGTAACGTGCATTTCTGATATCTTCTTCCGGAACCTCGAGGAGTTTGCTGAGGTAACGGTCGGAGAAACCGTCGAGCTTTGCCTGACGGAGAGTATCCTCGGCCGGAACAGCACCCTTGATCTTAAGCAGAGCTTCTTCTTCCTGTACGAGCTCGAGCATCTGCTCTAAGAACCAGTGCTTGATCTTGGTCAGCTGGTAGAGCTCTTCGATGGTAGCGCCTTTTCTCAGTGCTTCGTAGAGGATGAACTGTCTGTCAGATGTCGGATATGCCAGCATATGCATCAGTTCTTCCTTGGAAAGGTCATGGTAGTTCTTCGCAAAGCCTAAGCCGTAGCGTCCGGTCTCGAGGCTGCGGATCGCCTTCTGGAAAGCTTCCTTATAAGTCTTACCGATGCTCATGACTTCACCTACGGCACGCATCTGTGTACCGAGTTTGTCGGAAGCACCCTTGAACTTCTCGAATGCCCAGCGGGCAAACTTGATAACGACATAGTCTCCGTCCGGTACATACTTATCGAGGGTTCCGTACTTGCCGCACGGGATTTCGCTAAGTGTCAGACCGCAGGCGAGCATCGCGGAAACGAGAGCGATCGGGAAACCTGTTGCCTTCGAAGCGAGAGCGGAGGAACGGGATGTTCTCGGGTTGATCTCGATAACGACGATACGGCCGCTGACCGGATCGTGTGCGAACTGGCAGTTGCAGCCGCCGATAACGCCGATCGCGCGGATGATCTTATAGGAATAATCCTGGAGTTTCTTCTGGACATCTTCAGAGATGGTCAGCATCGGAGCGGAGCAGAAGGAGTCACCGGTATGAACACCGATCGGGTCGATGTTCTCGATGAAGCAGACGGTGATGACATTGTCATCGGCATCACGGACGACCTCGAGCTCGAGCTCTTCCCAGCCTGCGATACATTCTTCAACGAGGACCTGTCCTACGAGGGAAGCCTGAAGGCCACGCTCGCAGACGATCTTCAGCTCATCTACGTTATAAACGAGTCCGCCGCCGGCACCGCCCATCGTATAGGCAGGACGGAGAACGACCGGGTATTTCAGTTCTTCAGCGATCTTGACCGCTTCATCTACGGAGTAGGCGACGTGGGATCTCGGCATCTCGATGCCGAGGCTGGTCATGGTGTTCTTAAACTCGATACGGTCTTCACCACGCTCGATGGCATCAACCTGAATACCGATGACCTGAACGTTATATTTCTTGAGGACACCAGCTTCGGAGAGCTCGGAGCACAGATTCAGTCCGGACTGTCCGCCGAGGTTCGGAAGAAGGGCATCCGGACGCTCTTTCTCGATGATCTGGGTAAGTCTTGCCAGATTCAAAGGCTCGATGTACGTGATGTCCGCCACATCCGGGTCAGTCATGATGGTAGCCGGGTTACTGTTGACCAGTACGATCTCGTAGCCGAGTTTCTTTAACGCTTTACAGGCCTGTGTACCTGAATAGTCGAACTCGCACGCCTGGCCGATGATGATCGGGCCGGAACCGATGATAAGGATCTTATTGATATCTTCCCTCTTTGGCATGGTATCTTCCTCGCTTATTATATATATTCACTTATAAACCCTAATAGGGCATTTTAGCTGGAAATATAATAACAGAAAACACCCGATTCGAAAACCCAAATATATTAGATAGATAAGAAAGGTTTTTATGTAAAAGCACAGTATTTCCGATTTGAAAAAAATTTGAGGAAAACGGCGTTGACTTTTGTTTTTGAGGCGTTCATAATTTCAATAGGTATTCCCAAAAGCAAGGAGGTGACGAAGTTGGATAGTTGTGATGGCAGTTATCGAAGGCGTGGCTGTTTTGAGAAAAACGATTCAGATGAGAATCACATACGAACACCTCTTCGTCACGCAAGGAAGAACTGACCGCCGGAAGATCCGGTGAGAGTGCTTTTGCCGAAGAAAACCTTCGATTTTGATCTGAATTATTTTTCACATAAAGCTTCCCTTTATTGCCGGCATGAAAATGCTTGATTCTATGCAAGAGGAGGCGGGTTTCATATGGATGAGAATGAGATCAAGGATGAGATCAAAAATGAGATCAAAAATGAAACCAGAAGTGAAACAAAAACTGATACCAGAAATGTAGTTGAAGAGATCATTGAATTGATCCGTGCCGATAAGTCGGACGGAGAACTTCGTGCGAAACTCGAAGACTACCATGAGAGCGACATCGCGGATGCGTTTGAGCTCATCACCGAAGAAGAACGTAAAAAACTGTACCATATCCTCGGTGCCGAGAAGGCTTCCGATATCTTCGCATACCTCGAAGATCCGGAAGAGTACATCGCCGAGCTCGATATCAAGAGTGCTGCGAAGATCATCGAGAACATGGACGCCGACGATGCTGTTGACGTACTCGAAGAAGTCGATGAAGAGACGCAGGAGAAGATCATCTCCTTGATGGATGATGAGAGTTCGCAGGACATCAAGCTCATCCAGTCCTATGAGGACGATGAGATCGGTTCGAAGATGACCACGAACTTTGTCGTGGTGAAAAATGACCTGACGATCAAGCAGGCGATGAAGGAGCTGATCCGTCAGGCGGATGAGAACGATAATATCTCGACGATCTATGTCGTTGACCAGGACGAGAAATTCTACGGAGTGATCGACCTTAAGGACCTGATCCGGGCGAGAGACTATGCCAAGCTCGAATCACTGATCGTTACTTCCTACCCGTATGTAAATGACCATGAGAAGCTCGATGAATCCATCGAAAAGATCAAGGACTACGCCGAGGACTCTATCCCGGTATTAAATGATGAAGGGAAGATCCTGGGTGTTATCACCTCGCAGGACATCATCGAAGTCGTTGACGATGAGATGGGTGATGACTACGCAAAACTCGCCGGCTTGACCGCGGAGGAGGATCTGAAGGAGACGCTCGGCGAGAGCATGAAAAAGCGCCTGCCCTGGCTGGTGACGCTTCTTGTGCTCGGACTTTTTGTCTCGACGGTCGTCGGCCTTTTTGAGACGGTCGTGTCGGAACTGGCGATCGTCGTGTGTTTCCAGAGCCTGATCCTCGATATGGCAGGTAATGTCGGTACCCAATCACTCGCGGTAACGATCCGCGTACTGATGGATGAGCACCTGAAGGCAAGTGAGAAGATCAAGTTTGTCTTAAAAGAAATGCGTGTCGGATTCTTTAACGGCATGCTCCTGGGGGCTCTGGCATTTGTCGGGATCGGACTTTATGTCATGCTGTTTAAGCACTACACGGCGGGATTCTCTTTTGCCGTGGCGGCTTGCGTGGGCGGATCGCTATGGCTCGCCATGATCGTCAGCAGCCTGGTCGGAACTCTGGTCCCGATGTTCTTCCATAAGATCAAAGTCGATCCGGCGGTCGCCTCCGGCCCGCTTATTACGACGGTAAATGACCTGGTCGCTGTTATTACCTATTACGGCTGTGCATGGATCTTCCTGATCAATCTGTTCCATACAGTTGCCTGACAGTTATGGGATAGTCTGCCAGAGGAAAGCACGGTACGATAAAGCATCATGAAAAGAAGAGCGGGCCGCCCCGGAAATTGAGGCGGCCCGCTTTTGAATGTTTGTAGAAAATAGGATCCTTGCGTCAGATCAGGATGATTCCGACGATTTCTTTCTTCAGGGATCTCAATTTCGAGATCTCTTCGGAAACGGAGTCGGTACGGGATGTGCCTCTCTTCTCGACAAGAACGACGGAGTCATATTTCTCGATCGACTTAACGGTCTTCGCATCGGAGAGGATGTTGCCGGAATAATCGATCTTTCCCTTCATCGCATCCTTCAGAGCAGCCAGTGCCGGGTCGGAAGGATCGACCGTACCGACCATGGTGCTCTTCGATCCGTCTTTGGAAGCGATGGCCAGAGTATTTGCGATGGTGGCATCCACAACGCTCTTGTTGTCATATGCCGGATCGCCTTCGAGCTTTCTGATGGTCTTATCGAAGAAGACTCTCTTGCCGAAAGGTGCGACACCGAGAAGCGGGTACGGGAAGCGTGAAAGCAGGTTGTTTCTGGAATGGATCTTGCCGGAGAAGATGCTTCTGATATAGACAAATGCAAGTGCCATGAAGAGTCCGAGGATGCCTCCGACGATGCCGTACTTGAGTAAGCTCTTCTTCGGGGAGCGGGATGCATTTGCATTCGCAAGACTATTCTCTGCGGCAGCCAGCTCGCGCTTAAGAGTGGTGAGTTCTTCTTTCGCCAAGCCGATGTTCGCCATGTTATCCTCGATGTTCTTATTTAAGTTATTCAGAGCATCATTGTCTGTGGTCAGTGTGCGCTCGGAAGAGAGGAGACTGTCCTCGTATTTTGTACGGTCATCGTACATCGAGCGGTTTACTTCGTATCCTGTGAAAGAATTTACGATCGAGACTTTATACTCCGGGTCCAGCGACTGAAGCATCTTGACCATCTCGGAGAAAAGATAATCTGCGGCTTTCTTTGCCAGACCGGTATCTGTGTAATAGACATCCAGACGGACGAACTGGTCTTCCACATTGGTAACGGAGATGAGTTCCTGGATATAGCGCTTGTCGGCATCTACTCCGAGGATCCCCTTAACATGCTCGAGAATGTCATCCGAGAAAGGATACATGGATGCGCACGCATTAACGATACGGCGCTGCTCATTCATCTTATAGTTGGCATATTCTTCCGTAGCGCCTTCCGGGATCGGAGCATCTACGGCAAAAGTGATTCTCGAGGTTCCGCAGTTGAACGGGTCGATCGTGTAGTAAAGGCTGTTTTCGAGATAATTTCTTCTTTTCTCGTTCAGGGTGCTGTCTCTCTCGATCTTGCGCTTGTAGTACGGGATGCTGACTTCGTTGATCGTGGTGTTCTTCTGCTCGAGATTCTTGATGGTGATCTCTTTTGCAGCGACTTTTTCTGCAGCAGCATCGACGTTCTCCTGGTAGGCGGCGTTGACCGTCGATTTCTTTGCTTTACGGTATCCGTAGGCGCCGAGAAGTGCGGCGAAGAATACCGTAACAACAACGATCAGAACGATCGACTTTAAAAAAGACGCGATAACATCCGTCAGCTTGATTTCCAGTTCATGTTTTTCCATAAGTCCGGCTCCTGTGGTAAATCCTGTTCTCCCCGGCAGGGTATTCCTCGGGAAAAGATACTTGTAAAGTAATATAACACCGATATGTGGTGTGTCAATGGATATATGCTTTCAATATTATAACATATTCGTCACTTTCAATTATCCGGGAAGGAACGCCGCTTCTGTCTGTGCCGGAACTGCTTTGCGAAAAGCACTTGACAAACGAACTTCCGCAGAGTAATCTATCGTCAAATTGAACATAGCAAAAGCGATGACGAAGAGAAGTAGCCTGTTTTATCGCTTCCAGCGAACGGGGGACGGTGTAAGCCCCGTAGAGTGAATGCAGGTGAATAACACTTCCGAGCTGCAAAATGAAATGCCGAGGGCGGCGTACGACAGGAAAGCCGCAAGACGCAGAGTAGTGGAAGCCGAAGGCCACGCGTCAGGTGGCAGGGTTTGATGGAACCCGGTAAGGTGGCTGTGGAGATCACAGCAATTCAGGTGGTACCGCGATTGGAAAGTCGTCCTGAAGCAGAAGATGCTTCGGGGCGTTTTTGTTTATATCCGGAAGCACTTCTGAAAGATCATATAAGCTGCCCGGACAAGTGCTTTTGCCTGGGAAAGAAAGTGCAAAGGAGAAAACAAATGGACATTGTAGATGTAAGAGAGATCTTCAGAAACAGAGAACAGTATCTCGGTAAAGAAGTGACAGTCGGCGGCTGGGTAAGATCCATCCGTGACTCCAAGACCTTCGGCTTTATCGTGCTGCATGACGGTACATTTTTCGAGCCGATCCAGGTCGTATATCACGACAAGCTTCCGAACTTTGAGAAAATCAGCAAGACGAATGTCGGCGCAGCCCTGATCGTCAAGGGCACACTCGTTGCCACACCGGAGGCCAAGCAGCCCTTCGAGATCCAGGCAACGGAAGTCGTTCTGGAAGGCGATTCCACACCGGACTATCCGCTGCAGAAGAAGCGCCACAGCATCGAGTACTTAAGAACGATCACACATCTGCGTCCGAGAACGAACCTGTTCCAGGCGGTCTTCAGAGTAAGATCTCTCTGCGCATACGCGATCCACAGATTCTTCCAGGAGAGAGACTTCGTCTATGTACATACTCCGCTGATCACCGGTTCCGACTGCGAGGGTGCAGGTGAGATGTTCCAGGTAACGACACTGGATCTCAACAACATCCCGAAGACGGAAGACGGCAAGATCGACTACAGCCAGGACTTCTTCAACAAGCCGACCAACCTCACGGTCAGCGGCCAGCTGAACGGCGAGACCTTCGCGATGGCATTTAAGAACATCTACACTTTCGGACCGACATTCCGTGCCGAGAACAGTAACACGACACGTCATGCCGCAGAGTTCTGGATGATCGAGCC
>DFFH01000090.1:0-13269 GCA_002368805.1 Mageeibacillus sp. UBA3781
GCACAGTGTTTTCCGCCCCGTCTGCTTCTCAAACTCCGAGATCACTTCCTCCGGAAAACCGTCCGGATAAGTAGGAAGCGGCTCCGGCGAGATGATGCCGGCGATCTCCCAGTGGCCGATCGTCGTATCCTTGCCCATCGAGGCCTCCTGAAGTCTTCCCCAGGCGCCGGCACCACCGCTGTCTCTTTCTTCATACGGGAGCGCATCTTCGATACAGCCCATGCCGATCCTCTTCATATTTGCTATGGAAAAAGCACTGTCCTTCGAGCAGGCAGCAAGTGTATGCGACCCTTCGTCTCCGAAGGCTGCCGCGTCTTTCGCACCGCCGATCCCGCAGCTGTCCAGCACGATCAGAATAACTCTTTTACCCATACTGATCCCTCTTTCGTTTATTTACTAAATCCAAATCTTATTATATCGTATATGTGACAAAAACGATCGTTTCGGAGGAATTTACCTATGCGCAAAAATCTCACCGGACGTCCGATCATCATGATTTCCCTGGACGCCATTTCAGATACGGATGTCAACTATCTCCTGACTCTTCCGAACTTCAGAAAACTCGCTTCTTACGGCCTTCTGCACCGTGGTGTCGAGTCTCTGTTTATTTCGAATACATATCCGGTACATACCAGTATCTCGACGGGGGTTCTTCCGTCGGAGCACGGGCTCTTCGATAATGTTATTTTCGACCCGGTGAAGAACTCGGAGAAGTGGCGCGCGCATAAGAAGCTCATCAAGGTGAAGACGCTTCCGGAAAGAGCCTATGAAAAAGGACTCGTCTCCTGCGCGATGATGTATCCCTGCACCCCCGGCGAGAAGATCCGCTATCACCTTGCGGAAGTCCCCGGCACGGAGAGCATGTTCTTCCGCGGCATCAAGTTCGTCCACTACAGCTCGACCTTCCGCCTGTGTCCGAAGTTCTTCCGTTACATGAAGAAGTGCAAGTCCTTCAACTACTTCGGCATCGATACATTTATCGCCTTTACCGCACGCGATCTGATCGCGAAAGAAAAAGCGGATTTTTACATGCTGCATCTGCAGGACACCGACCATCAGAAGCATCACTCCGGTATCGATTCCGAGGATGTAAAAAAATCGATCGAGTATGACGACAAGCTTCTGGGGATCATCCTCGAGGGAATATTCGAGGCGGAGAGAAACGCGGGCGGCGATCCGGAGAAGGGGATCTCGCACTTCGATATCCTTCTTTTCAGCGACCATGCCTGCTTTAATATCCACACGAATATCCTTCCGAATGATCTTCTGAAGAAAGCAGATATCGGTCCGGAAGCCGCCTGGTTCCAGACGGTGAACGGTGCCTGCTTCCTGCATATTTCTCCCACCATTTCTATAGAGGATGAAGCGAAGCTTGACACCTTCCTGGAGAAATTCTCGAAGATGGAAGGCGTAAAAAGAAGACTCACCGAGGAGGAGATGCATGACAGCGGCGCGATCGATGCCGGCTTCACCCTGGGCTTTACGCCGGTTCCCGGATTTACTTTCGGCGCGATGAAGAAAGGCCAGCACGGCTTTACTCTGGATAACGACAATTATACGATCTTCTACCTCGAGATCGGCCCCGGTCTTATAGCGCCGGATCAAGCCGGAAAAGAAACCTCCGGCGGTTCGATCCTCGAGGTCGGAAAGAAAGCGATCGGTCTTGTCGAGCGCACCGGCACCTCTGAAGGATCCGCCCGTTGATCTGAGCTTATTTAACACAAAAAGTCCGATAAGAATACCGTATGCGTAAAGCATCGGATTTTCCTATCGGACTTTTTTCTTTCTTATAGTTTCTGATCAGCGAACGACTCTTCCGGATCCATCTCCGCGCATCAGGGTCTCGACTTCCTTGACGGTAACGCGGTTAAAGTCACCCGGGATCGAGTGTTTCAGGCAGCTTGCCGCGACAGCGAACTCGAGTGCTTCGGTATCATTTTCAAATGTGCGGAGGCCATAGATCAGTCCCGCTGCGAAAGAGTCACCGCCGCCGACACGGTCCACAATATCTCTGATCTCATATTTTCTGCTTACATAGAAGACCGATCCGTTATTGATGCAGGCCGCCCATCCGTTATGGTCAGCGCTGTGGCTCTCGCGGAGTGTGATCGCGACTTTGGAAACATTCGGATACTCCTCGAGAAGACGGCTCGTCAGCTTCTCGTATTTACTGGTGTCGAGTGCACCCTCTTCGACATCCACATCGATCTCGATACCGAGAGATTTCTGGCAGTCTTCCTCATTTCCGATGACCACATCAGTGTACTTCGTGATCTCTGTCATTACATCCTTTGCAGGCACGCCATACTTCCACAGATTCTTACGGAAGTTCAGATCCACGGATACGGTGATGCCGCGCTTCTTTGCTTCTTTTACGGATTCGACCGCCAGCTCCGACGCACTTTTGCTGATTGCAGGTGTGATACCCGTAATATGGAACCAGTCCACATCTGCAAAAGCACTATCCCAGTCAATATCTCCTGTCTTTGCTTCCGCCATCGTCGATCCGGCGCGGTCATAGACGACCTTGCTCGGACGCTGGTTGGCACCGGTCTCGAGATAGTAGATTCCCATTCTTCCCGGAGCGCGGAGGATACGTTCTGTTCCGACTCCGAATGCACGTACTTCACAGATACATGCATCACCGATCGGGCCTTCCGGCAGGATCGTCAGAAATTCCACCGGCATATTGAAGTTCGCCAGCGATACTGCCACATTTGCTTCACCGCCGCCGAATGTTGCTTCAAATTCCGGACTCTGGAAGAACCTTTCATTGTTCTTCGTCTTCAGTCTTAACATGATCTCGCCCATTGTCAGTACTTTTGCCATGGGTAATCCTCCTTATACTCTTGCCGCGCGGATCTTGTCCACGGACTCTTTACTTAATTCTGTGATCGTCTCGAAGTTGTGCTCACGGATATCCTTCGATGTGCATACGAAACTGCCGCCGATCGCGACGATGCATTTTTCCGAAGCAAACTCGGAGATATTCTCGAGATTGACACCGCCGGTCGGAAGGAAACGCATATCACGGAACACGCCGGAAAGCGTCTTGATCGCCTTGATCCCGCCAAAGAGATTTGCCGGGAAGAATTTCACGACAGAAAGTCCTAAAGAACGTGCCGCGATGATCTCTGTCGGAGTAACACATCCGGGAACGACAGCTGTTTTATTATCATTACACCAGCGTACGACTTCTTCCGAAAATCCGGGGGATACGATAAATTCCGCACCTGATGAGACAGCATCCTGCGCCTGCTTTACGTCCAGGATCGTTCCTGCACCTACTACCATATCCGGTACTTCTTTCTTAACCATTGCGATCGCATCCTTCGCACAAGAGGTCCGGAATGTGATCTCCATCATACCGATGCCGCCCTGTAATAGTGCTTTTGCCGTAGGAACCGCGTCTTCCGGATTCTCGATGACGACGACCGGAACCAGTCCTGTTTCTTCCATCTTTTTCAAGATGATTTTTCCTTCCATGATGTGCCTCCCTCGGGGAAATTTCATAACAACTGATATTCTACCATTTTTTCAGAAAAAAAGCGGTTTTGTCTTTGCTTTCTTTATATTATCTCTGTTATGATAATAACGGATGAGAAACAAGTAGAAAAAGGTTTATGCGAATAGTAACAGGAGGTCTGTATGGCTAACTTGATCAATAACCAGTTTATGCTGAAATCTGCAACCGCAGAGAGATTGTATTACGACTATGCGAAGAATTGTCCGATCATCGATTATCACTGTCATCTCGATGCACAGGATATCGCTGATGATGTATCGTATTCGAACATCACACAGATCTGGCTTTCCGGTGACCACTACAAGTGGAGACTGATGCGCTCCGCCGGTATCGAGGAGCATTACATCACCGGAGATGCGGATGACTATGAGAAATTCCTGGCTTGGGCGAGCGTGATTGAGCGTGCCGTCGGCAATCCGATGTACCACTGGTCCAGCCTCGAGCTCTACCGCTATTTCGATATTAAAGAACCTCTCACACTGGCCAATGCCGATCAGGTTTGGGAGATGGCAAATGCGAAGCTCATGAGCGGCATGCTCAGTGCCCGTCAGCTGCTTAACCGCTCGAATGTCGAGCTCCTCTGCACGACCGATGATCCGATCGATGATCTCTCCGCACACCGTGCGATCGCAGAAGACTTTTCAATCAAGACACTCGTTCTTCCGACATTCCGTCCGGACCGTATCATGGATATCGAAAAAATCGGATTTACTGATTATCTTCGTGCCCTTTCCGGACCGAGCCGTATGGTGAGCAGCTGGATCGATCTGAAGATCCTTCTTACTTCCCGTATCGAGCACTTCGCTTCTCATGGCTGCCGTCTTGCAGACCATGCGATGGAAAACTTTATATTCATACCGGCTTCCGATTTTGAAGCGGAGCAGGTCTTCCACAAGAAGCTGGAAGAGCCCGATACACCGCTAACCGATCATGAGGTCGCTATCTATAAGAGTGCACTTCTTCTGTTCCTGGCAACAGAGTATTATGCCAGAGGCTGGACGATGCAGATCCACTTCGGCTGCCGTCGTGATAACAATGCCCGCCAGTTCCGTGCACTTGGTGCAAACACAGGTTTTGATACGATCAGCGGCACCGGCAATTTTGTCGCTCCGCTGGCAGAGTTCATGAGTCATCTGGAAGATCACGAGATCCTTCCGAGAATGATCATCTACAGTCTCAACCCGCATGACGATCCGATCATCGACACATTGATCGGATGCTTCCAGAACGGTAAAGACGCCATGTGGATCCAGCATGGTGCCGCCTGGTGGTTCAATGATAATGAGCAGGGCATCAGAAATCACCTGCGTTCCCTCGCAGCACAGAGCTACCTGCCCGGATTCATCGGCATGCTTACCGATTCCCGCTCGTTCCTGTCCTATACCCGACATGAATATTTCAGAAGGATCCTCTGCGATTTCCTGGGCGGACTTGTCGAGCGCGGAGAATTTGCCAAGAACATGGAGATCCTTGGATCTATCGTACAGGATATCTGTTACAACAACGCCAGAAGGATCTTCATTCCGGAAGAGTAAAGTCATCTCTTCTTTTACCGGATACCGGATCCGGTTCTATCACAAAAGTAACGCAAAAAAAGAACTGTCATCGTGGAAGCCCCATCCACGTCGGCAGTTCTTTTTTCGAAAAAATGAAAAAGACGGTTTCAGATAATGTGGGAGAACATTATCATCAGAAAATAACTCTGTTTCAGACCTTTAAGAAAGAATCGTGTCGATCTCGGCTGTTACTGTGTTGATCGCGTCATTGTGCTCCTTGATCGAGGAAGTTGCAGACTGAGCTTTGCCGATATAAGAAGCTACGCTGAAGAAAACAACTACTGCAAGAATGACGATAATGGCAATAACGAGTACCATCTCAACCAGTGTGAAACCCTTTTTCGATTTATGCAATCTTTTCATACCCCGATACCTCCGATAGACATAAATGGTTATTCACAGTTCATTCACATTTATGACACAATTATACTCTCGATTTTTGGCCTATGCAATAATTTTTTTGCAAAAACCTCCTATTTTTTGCACATTTTCAACCATATTTTGCGATTTCCGGTGGCAAAAACAGAAAAGCCTCTGTCAAAACAGAGGCTTTTCGTCATAATTCATGGTCAAATTGTGATCAGGACTTCCGGTTCAGTAGAACATTTTCTCTGCCACTTCTGCCATTCTTGCACCCAGTTCACTTTTACGCTGCGGGTGAAGTTCGAGAGGCGCTCCCAGATCTTTTGCCGAGACGACGGCACAGTCTTTCACATCATTTTCTGCCGCACGCTGCTGCTCCTGAATGCTCGCCCATCCGGCAGGCTGCTCTCCCGTGACCGGATCTGTATAATCACACATCTCGACCACGATGACCGGCAGGTTCTGCTGATACAGGTCTCTCCAGAACTGTATCATCGCCCGGAACTTCTCGCCGTATCTTGACGGCGCATCCGAGTTTGCTTCTCCCTGATACCACCATATTCCGGAGAATGTGAAGTCCTTGAGCGGACGGACGGAAGTCTTGAAAAGGGATGTCGGCACTTCCTGTCCCATCTTAAAGACCGGAACACTCGTATCCGAGTGGACACCTTTTACCATTTTCCATTCGCCGGTAAGACTTATCTTTTCGTTTTCCGTACGGAGATAATAGGGATGCTCGGCAACAAAACCGCCTTCTCCGGTCTCGAGGATCAGCCGGACAGAGATCAGGTTTTTGCCTTTTCGGAGGATCGATCCGTCAAAAGGATACTTTCTCGGAGGATAGCGGTACTCTGTTCTTCCGACTGCTTTTCCGTTGATAAAGGTCTGATCCGCATCGATCAGATCGCCGAGATAAAGAAATGCATCTTCTCCGGGTTCCTCTAATAATTCAAATTCCCTATAAAACCACACGATACCCGTGTGATCCGTTCCGTCCTTTTTCAGAAGCATGCCCGGTACGGTAAAGTCTGATGCTCCCTCCGGAATGGCGGAAATATATTTTTCTTTATCCGGTTCTTCGAGTGCAGACCTCCATGCAGCGATCCCCTCATCCCGTGCTTTCAGATAACGGGGAAGCGCATCCTTCTCCATAAACGGGTTCATCAGGTCCTCATAGTTTCCGAATTCCGAAAGAAGAGAGACATCCATCCAGGATTCGACGGTCGATCCGCCCTGGGCTCCGAGTACCAGGCCGATCGGGATCTTTTTTTTATCGTAGATCCTTCTGGCGCAGTAAAATCCGGTCGCACTCAGTTCGCCGATCTTCCCCGGAACAGCCGGGACCCACGGGTTATCCGGAAGCTCCGCCACCTCATCTTCCGCCATATTGTACTGCGGTGTGACGCGATACTGGCGGATATACGGATAGTCGGAATTTTTAACTTCCTCTTCTGAAACATCCAGCGTACGGGATACCGGGAGCTCCATATTCGACTGCCCGCCAAGATAGAAAACATCTCCGAAGCAGACGTCGCGGATCTCGATGTCCTCACTTCCCCTGATCGTCATGGAAAGACCGGTGCAGGCGGCATGGGGATCGATCCGGATCAGGAATTGTCCATCTTTTACATCAGACCTGTATTTCTTCCCTTCCAGGATCAGGGAAACTTCCGGCGCCTGATCTTCCTTCCCGAAGACTGCACAGATGCGGTCTCTCTGAAGAACCATACCATCTCTGAATATTCCAGCTAATTTCAACATGTTTCCTAAACCCTCTCACAACCGGCATCGAAGAGCACAGCTCCCGTGCACACTAATAAGTATACTTATAAATTAGCACACTGCCGCCCGCATTTCTATGGAATAACATGCTAATATACTAGACTTTCTCCACTTGTTTTTTATTTTCTCTCCATCTAATATATTGAGGAACAGGAGCATGAACGACTTATGGAACAGACCGAAAACAATTCAAACCCATCCGGACGATCCACCTCTGTTATCTCTAAACTGGGGGTCATCGTACTGCTCAGTTCATGTTTCGTGCTCGGATCTCTCCTTATCGTGACAATCGGAGTATCCTGCACAGCGCTCTATTATGCGATCAACAAACGTTTTAAAGAGAATTCCGAAACACCGGCCGCGGACTTCTTCCGCTCATATCGTGAGAATCTCCTTCAGGGGATCGTACTGACCGTTTTCCTGATCTGCTATCTCGGCGGCGCCGGTTTTTTCCTTTATTATTCCCTGTTCGGCCTAAATAAGACTCCTCCTCCGGGCTGGTGCCTGCCGGTGGCCGTATTCCTTTTGATCCCGTCTTTTTTCGTGACCATGTTTACATTCCCATATCTTGCCAGATTTAAGAACACCGTAAAAGGAACGATCTTCCACTCGTTCACATTCTCCATGATGTATCTGGGACACAACGTCATCATGTGGATCCTCTTTCTGGCATCGATCGCTCTGGTCATCCTTTTTCCGCCGTTTGTGCTCATCGTTCCTTTCGCATGCGGATTCTTCAGCTGGAAGCTTTGCGAGCCGGACTTCAACTACGCGAGACTTCTGAAAGACAAGCGTGAACATCCGGAAAAGTACCAGTCCGAGCAGCCGCAGGATGAGGAAGATGAATACGAGGATGAAGATGAGGAAGACTTCGAGTACGACGATGATTCCGGCGAAGGCGACGAAGAATATGATGAGGACGATGAACTCGATGACGAGGACGAATATTCGGACGATGATGATGATTTAATGGTTGACGAAGACGCTTCCGAGGAATAAAGTATTCCTGTGCGCTAGTATGCTAGTAAGGAAAAAGAGGTAAAACATGAGACTACTATCTGCTGTTATTGAACCAACTGTTGCTGCTGCGGAGAATACTGCACCCATGGATAAGACCACATCTATCATCATGGCTGCCGTTATGCTCGTCGCGCTCATCGGTGCCGTGATCCTGTTTTTTATCGGGTTTAAGGGAACGATCAATGAACTCAAGAAAGATGATGGCGCGCACCGAGTCCCGAAGAAGGTCCTGATCCGCTCCACACTCTTCCTTGTCGGAGCACTCCTGTGCCTGGCAGTTACTTACTTCGCGAATAACTATAAGACTTACTACAACGGCGACTGCTCTCTTACCGAGCTGATCTTCGCCTGCCTGGTCTCCATCCTGAGCCATTTCGGATGGATCGCACTGATCCCTGTACTTCTGAATTTGTTCAGGATCAACTCTCTGAAAAGAACACGCGACAACTGATCAGATCATTACAACATTTCAAATATAGAAAAGAGGCATGTTACTATGAAAATGGTTTTCCGCTGGTGGCCGCAAGGCGACGACACAGTCACGCTTCAGCAGATCCGTCAGATCCCCGGAGTATCCGGCGTTGCTACGATGCTCCCGCATATTCCCGCCGGTCAGGTCTGGCCGAAGGAAGACATCACCGCTCTTCGTGATGAGATCCATGCCGCCGGGCTGGAGATGGAAGTCATCGAGAGCGTCAATATCCACGAGGATATTAAAAAAGGACTGTCCACCAGAGACGAATATATCTCGAATTACATCACCACGATGAAGAATCTTTCCGAGGCCGGAGTCAAGTGCATCTGCTATAACTTCATGCCGGTCATGGACTGGTTTCGAAGCACCCTTGAGCTCCCTCTTTCGGACGGCAGCTTCGCTATGGCCTATAACCACGATTATGCGCAGTCGCTCGATCTGGATAAGATCATCCACTCCATGATGGACGGTTCCCGCGACATGACGCTTCCGGGATGGGAACCGGAAAGATTCCCGCAGATGGCAAAGGATATCGAGTTCTATAACAGCATCTCGGCAGAAGAATACTTCAAGAATATCGCGTACTTCCTCGATGCGGTCATGCCGTATGCCGAGGAATATGATATTGATTTCGGTGTACATCCGGACGATCCGCCGTGGCCGCTGTTCGGCCTTAAAAAGGTCGTCTGCTCCGCAGAGTCTATCCGCAAGTACCTGTCCCTGAATAACAGTAAGAGAAACGGTCTTACACTCTGCACCGGTTCTCTGGGCGCAAATCCCGAGAACGATGTGCCGGCGATGGCCAGGGAATTTGCCTCGATGGGCAGGATCCCGTTCGTACATCTCCGCAACATCAAGCATACTACGGAGAAAGACTTCCACGAGAGTGCACATCTTTCTTCCGAGGGTGACCTGGATATGTTCGCCATCATCTCCGAGCTGCAGAAGAACGGTTTCGATGGCTATATCCGCCCGGATCACGGACGTAAGATCTGGGATGAGACCTGCCGCCCGGGATATGGTCTTTATGACCGCGCACTGGGTGCCTGCTATCTCGAGGGACTCTGGGAAGCCGTTAAGAAAAGCCGCGGCTGATCCCGCAGGAATACTAAGTTTAGGAGACAGAATATGCAATCTCTTTCGATGACAAGAGCTGAACTAAAGAATAAAGAAGAATGGGCTGGCAGAAAGATCGTTCTTCCCCGTTTTGATATCGATACCGTAAAGACCAATACGGCAAAAGCACCTACATGGCTGCACTTCGGTGCCGGCAATATCTTCCGCGGTTTTATCGCACGTCTCTCGCAGGACCTTCTGAACCAGGGGCTTTGCGATACCGGCATCATCGCGGCGGATACTTTTGACTATGAGATCATCGACCGGATCTACCGCCCGTACGATGACCTGACACTGATGGTCGATCTCCGTCCGGATGGAAGTACGGGATATGAGATCATCGGCAGTGTAACAGAGTCCAGAAAAGCAGATCCGTCGGATAAGGAAGAAATGAACCGTCTCTTCGAGATCGCTTCTTCTTCCTCTCTTCAGCTGATCAGCTTTACGATCACGGAGAAAGGATATGCCCTCCGCAATATGCATGGAGACCTTCTCCCCGTAGTGGTAAGCGACATGGAAAAAGGTCCCTCTGATGCACATCATGCGATGAGCATCGTGTGTGCTCTTCTGTGGGAGCGCTTCCAGAAAGGCGCCGCTCCTCTGGCACTCGCCTCGATGGACAACTGCAGCCAGAACGGCAAGAAGCTTAAGAGCAGCATTATCGAGATCGCGGAGGCCTGGGAAAAACGAGGCTTCGTTAACAGTGCTTTTGTAGAATATATCAGTGACAGTTCCCGCGTCTCCTTCCCGTGGAGCATGATCGATAAGATCACCCCGCGACCGGATGCTTCCGTCGAGAAGATGATCCTGGAGATGGGAATAACGGACATGAGTCCTTTTACCACATCAAAGGGCACCTTCATCGCACCGTTTGTGAATGCGGAGGTCCCCCAGTATCTCGTCATCGAGGATTCTTTCCCGAACGGCCGTCCGCCGCTGGAAAAGGCAGGTGTTTTCATGACCGACCGCGACACGGTAAATAAAGCCGAGAGAATGAAGGTCACCACTTGTCTGAATCCTCTGCACACCGCACTGGCGGTCTTCGGCTGCGTTCTGGGTTATACACGTATCTCCGAGGAGATGAAGGATCCGCAGCTGGTTTCACTGATTACGAAGATCGGTTACACCGAGGGCCTTCCCGTAGTCACCGATCCTGTCATCTTAAATCCGCGCGCTTTCCTCGCCGAAGTGATCGAGGAGCGTCTTCCGAATCCGTTCATTCCGGATGCCCCGCAGCGTATTGCTACCGATACGAGCCTGAAAGTCCCGATCCGTTTCGGCGAGACGATCAAGTCTTATATCTCCGATCCTTCGCTGGATCCTGCTGATCTTACCTATATCCCGCTGGCAATCGCCGGATGGCTGAGATATCTTCTCGGCGTCGATGATAAGGGAGAACCGATCGAGCTCAGCTCAGACCCGCTGCTTCCTTCTCTTCAGGCGCAGCTCGCATCCGTAAAATTCGGAGAGCCGGAAAGCGTCTCCGGAAATCTGGATGTACTTCTTTCCAATACTTCCGTATTCGGATCCGACCTGGTCGCATGTGGTCTTTCCAAAAAGATCGAAGAGTATCTATCTGAGATGATCAAGGGGCCAGGCGCTGTTAGAGAAACATTAGTAAGGAGACTGTGACCATGAATGTTCCGGCAAAGCTTCCAGGCGAAACAAACCGCGAATACGCTTTCCGCACGATATCCGACAATATTATCAGTCTGAATATCGAGCCGGGCAGCATGATCGGCGAGCAGGAGATCGCAAACGAACTCGGTCTCTCAAGGACACCTGTTCATGAGGCTTTTCTGGAACTGTCCAAGTCGAAGATCCTGAATATCCTTCCGCAGAAGGGCTGTCTCGTCTCCATGATCGACTCTGATCTTATCCGTGAATCGCGTTTCCTTCGTATCACCGTCGAGACCGCACTGGTCGAGGATGCCTGCGAACTGGCTAAAGAATCTGATCTTCGGGAACTGGAAGATAACCTGGCGCTTCAGGAATTCTATCTTTCCAAGGATGTAGATAAGATCCTCGCTCTCGATAACGAATTCCACAGAACGATCTACCGCATCTGTAACGCCATGCAGTGCTATTATATGGTCAGCCTCATGAGCATACACTTCGACCGTGTCAGAAGCCTGAGTCTTCACTCCGTCAAGGATCTGACCATCGTTTCCGACCACAGGGCGATCTTCGACGCTATTAAGAAAAAGAATCCGAAGGCCGCCCGTGCTGCTTTCCAGAAGCATATGGCCCGCTTCGATCTGGACTGGAATATCATTACCCAGGAATATAAGCAGTATATTTCCAATAGCAGCAAATGATTGCTTTTCTGGATGAAAAAGTGGATATCTGGCAGTATCTGGCCGGCGCGAATAGACCTGTCGTGTTATACGGCACGGGAAATGGAGCGGACAAGATCCTGGACCATCTGATCGCCCGTCAAATTCCCGTATCCGGTGTATTTGCCAGCAGCGGATTCGTTCGTGACCGCTCATTTCGCGGTTTTCCCGTTGAGACATATGAAGCACTGAAAGAGCGCTTCCCCGACATGATCGTCCTTATCTGCTTCGGCACATCTCTTCCCGATGTCCTCTCTAATATCGACCGCATCGCCGGAGAATGCGAGACCTACGCTCCGGATGTACCGGTCTATGGGAATCACCTCTTTGATTCGTCTTTTTACGCTTCCCATGAGGAAGAATTGTCCACTGTCCGGGGTTTCCTCGAGGACGAGATCTCAAGAGATACTTTTGACCGGGTGATCTCCTATAAATTGACGGGCGACTATCTTTTTTTGCGCCCATGTGAGCGTCCTTCCGAGGAGATCCGGACTCTTCTTTGCGTTCCGGATGGTGCAAGATACATAGACCTCGGTGCATATAACGGAGACACACTTCTTTTTTATACGAAGATTTTTCCGCAGATCAGGAGCGTCATCGCTGTCGAACCGGATAGAAGGAATTTCCGTAAGCTGTCCGAGACTGCACGCTCTAATTTCCCGTCTGACGTGTCCGATCCGTCTTCCCCTTCCTGTGGAAAAGCATCCGTTTCCTGCATCCGTGCACTGGTTTCCGACCGCGACGGGACCGCTTTTGTCCCTAGAAACAGAGGCCGCGGAGTCCACGAGACCGATTCTTCCGAAAAGGGCGAGGAGCTTACTGCCGTCTCGCTTGTAACGCTGTTACAGGACCAGAAAGCAGACCTGATCAAGATGGATGTGGAGGGTAACGAGCGAAAAGCACTCGAAGGCGGCCGGGAGGTCCTCCTCCGGGACAAACCGGATCTCATAGTATCCTGCTATCATAGAAGTGAAGACCTCTTTTCTCTTCCTCTGTTTATTAAAGAGATCGTACCGGAATACAAAGTATATATGCGCCATCACCCGCATCTTCTCTGCTGGGAGACTGAGTATATCTTCACACGGCACTAAAATA
>DFFH01000090.1:13384-14721 GCA_002368805.1 Mageeibacillus sp. UBA3781
ATTAGGTCGGGTATATCCTTTTTGTTTGGGAAGACCCGGGAAATGGGAGAGTATTATTATGGCTAAAAACTGTCCGGGGTGTGGTGCCCCGCTTGAGTACGATCCGGGATTTGACGCCCTGGTCTGCGGATCCTGCGGTAATATCGTTGATCCGAAGTCCCTTCCGGATGCTCAGGATTTCTATCTCAATTACAATTCTGATGAACCTGTCGATCTTGAGGATACCCTTGAGGAGGAAGAATTGAGTGGCGAGACGTATGACTGCCACATTTATACCTGCAGCCAGTGCGGCGGTGAAGTTATCGTGTCCGGTACAGAGGCCTCCACCAAGTGCATCTACTGTGGATCCACAGCTGTGGTATTCAACCGCATCGCCAAAGAGCAGCGTCCGGATTATATCGTTCCATTTAAGATCACGAAGGAACAGGCGATGACAAACGTCAAGAAGAAGCTGATCGCCGGACTCTTCGTCCCGAAATATTTCAAGAAGGCCGAGCCCACTGTCATACGAGGCATCTATGTACCGTACTTTCTCTACGAGGGATGGTATAAAGATACACAGCGCTTCCAGGTCGGTGATAGTGCAAAGATCTATGACGGCGAATGTGAATTCGTCGATCTTCCGGTCGAAGCCTGCCGGGCACTCGCTGATCAGACGTCCTCCCAGCTGGATCCTTTCCACCTGAATGAGAAGGTACCTTTTGAAACTTCGTACCTCATGGGTTTCTACTCGAATATTCAGGATCTGGATCTTAAGCATGCCAAAGGACAGGCACAGTTACGGGCCCGTGCGATCTTTGACAAGGCGATGCTGGACCAGATCCGGAACATGAAGAGTTCCAATCGGGTGACATCGGTCCCAACCTCTGAATTAGCATTTTCATCCTATGCTCTGCTTCCCGTCTGGTTTATCTCGTTTGAAAAGAACGGCACTCCATATACGTTCCTCGTAAACGGGCAGACAGGAAAAGTCGTCGGCACCGTTCCGTGGAACCGGGCACTGGCCGCAATTATGGTCGGTGGTTTTTTCCTGGCGATGACTGCTCTTTCGACCTGGTTCTTTATCCAGTCCGGTCTCCTACCGGCTGTAAATGATTTCTTCAATGGACGTTCCACACGGGTAATGAACAGATACGGAGACAATAGCGAGGCTATGGCGAGTATCGGCCTACTATCCGCTGCCGCCGGTCTCTTCGGTTATGGTGTCGCCAAATTCAAGAAAGTCGTAAGAAATCTCAATCTGTCCAGATCTGTCGTTACATTTATTTTCTCGAAAAAGAGACAGGGGGATGTCAAATGATACTCATTGTTGTTGGTTATGTTGCTTCTATTATCGC
>DFFH01000073.1:0-350 GCA_002368805.1 Mageeibacillus sp. UBA3781
GTAACTACGGAAAACATCTTTCCGATCATCCGGAAATGGCTGTATTCCGATCAGGATATTTTCGTAAGAGAACTGGTAAGTAACGGCTCGGACGCCATCGCCAAGTTTAAGAGACTTGTAGATCTCGGTGAGGCGGTAAAAGAGGATACTGACGACTATCAGCTCCATGTCAACTATGACAGTGAGGCGGGAACGATCGAGTTTACCGATAACGGTATCGGTATGACAGAAGAGGAAGTAGATAAGTATATCAACCAGATCGCTTTCTCCGGCGCGATGGACTTCGTTGAGAAGTATAAGGAAGAGAGCACGGATGCCAGCGGAATCATCGGACACTTCGGTCTCGGTTT
>DFFH01000073.1:475-3268 GCA_002368805.1 Mageeibacillus sp. UBA3781
CGGCTGTATCCTGGGAATCGGATGACGGGATGGACTATGAGATCTCTGATTCGGATAGAACCACGCGTGGTACAACGATCACGATCACGCTTTCCGAAGAAGCAAAGAAGATCTTCGATGCTGCAAAGATCAGAGGCGTACTGAAGAAATACTGCTCCTTCATGCCTTTTGACCTCTACTACAGCGATGTTGTCGCGGACAGAAAGCATGAAGCGGAAGAAGCAAAGAAGAAAAAAGAAGCCGAGGAGAAAGGCGAGGAATATAAGAGCCACGATCACGAGATCATGCCGATCAATGATACCGAGCCGCTCTGGAAGAAAGCTCCGAAGGACTGCACCGAGGAAGAATATAAGAATTTCTACCGTACGGTATTCCATGACATGAAGGAGCCTCTGTTCTGGATCCACCTTAATATGGATTATCCATTCAATCTTCAGGGTATCCTTTACTTCCCGAAGACAAATAATGTCTATGAGACGCTCGAGGGCCGTATCAAGATCTACAATCATCAGGTATTCGTTGCCGATAATATCGAGGAAGTCATTCCGGAATTCCTGTTCCTCCTGAGAGGCTGCCTCGACTGCACGGATCTCCCGCTGAATGTTTCCCGTTCGGCGCTGCAGCAGGATGAATACGTTAAGAAACTGTCTTCCCACATCATCCGTAAGGTCTCCGATAAGCTCAATGAAGTCTTTAAGAATGACAGAAAGAGCTTCGAGGGCTACTGGTCCGATATCAGCATCTTCGTGAAGTACGGCATGATGAAGGACGAGAAGTTCTATGAGAAGGTCAAGGACATCTGCCTCTTTAAGACCGTGGATAACGAGTTCTTCACGCTGAAAGAACTGACCAAGGATAAGGAGAAGGACACCGTCCGTTATACCAAGGCGCCGGATCAGCAGGCGGCTTACATCGCGATGGCGAAGGAAAAGGGCTTCGATGTCGTCGTTCTCAATGAAGAACTCGACAACAACTTCATCTCCTTCCTCGAATATAAGCAGAATGACATCAAGTTCAAGCGTGTCGATGCCGAGCTCGAAGGTGAGAAAGCTTCCGATGATGAGGCAAAAGCACTTTCCGATCTCTTTAAGTCGGCAACCGGCGAGGATAAGCTTGAGGTATCTGCTGTTGCACTCGGCGCGGACCAGCTCCCGGCATTTATCCGTGAGACGGAGGAAGCCCGCCGTATGGCAGAGATGAGAAAGCAGTTCGAGGCGATGCGCACCGGTAAGGAAGATGATCCGTACAAGAATCTGGACGATATGTTCCCGATCAAGATGGATCTCGTTCTTAATACCGATCATCCGTTGGTCTTAAGACTTCGCGGCATGGCCGGTGTGGCTTCGGATAAAGAGAAGATGAATGCGCTCTGCCAGCATATTTATGATCAGGCGCGTCTGGCGCACGGTTCTCTCGATGCGGAAGGCCTGAAGCGCTTCCTCAAATATAACAGCGAACTCCTTACGGAAGTCGCGGAAAAACTTGAGTGATACCACAAAAACCCGTGTTTCCTTTGCGTAGGAGACAGGGTTTTGTGTTACCATAGAAATGTTAGAAGGATACATCTTTTGGAGGTTTATTTATGAGTAATCAAGTTCGAAGAATCTTTTCGGAGAAGAAGAAGGAATTCGCTGTCGAAGCGGCCGGTCTGATGAAGGACGTCAAGTCCGATGTCGGTGTAAAGACGATCGAGAGCGTCAGGATCTTCCACAGATACGATGTATCCGGTCTGACGGATGAAGAGTATGAACTCGCAAAAAACGTCGTTTTCTCCGAGCCGCCGGTCGATGATGTCTATGATGAGACGATCGATACATCCGGTTCTGCTTATGTGCTGGCGATCGAATCCCTGCCGGGTCAGTATGACCAGCGTGCAGACTCCGCCGCACAGTGCTGCCAGATCCTGACTCAGAAGGAAAAACCGCTGGTACGTGTTGCCCGCGTGATCGTATTCTACGGTTCTGTTACCGAGGAGCAGAAGAAGGCAATCGCGAAGTACCTCATCAACCCGGTTGAGTGCCGCGAGGCATCTATGGATAAGCCGGAAACTCTGGAAGATGTCTTTGATGTACCGACTTCTGTTCCGACGATCGATGGCTTTACCACCAAGTCGAAGGAAGAGCTTTCCGAACTCCGTAAGACCTGGGGCCTGGCGATGTCCGATGCGGATATCCAGTTTACACAGGAGTTCTTCCAGTCCATCAAGCGTGATCCTACCATGACCGAGATCAGAGTGCTCGATACTTACTGGTCCGACCACTGCCGTCATACCACATTCCTTACTGAGCTTACCGACGTAAAGATCGACGGTGACAGTGCTTTTGCAGAGGAATTAAAGAAGATCTATGCCGATTATCTCTCCACTAGAGAAGATGTCTATGGCGAGAGGATCAGTAAGAAGCCGGTATGCCTCATGGATGTGGCGACCATGGCGATGAGAAAACTGAAAAAAGACGGAAAACTCCAGGATCTCGACGAGTCCGAGGAGATCAATGCATGTTCCATCAAGATCCAGATCGATGTGGATGGCAAGAAAGAAGACTACGTTCTTATGTTTAAGAACGAGACACATAACCACCCGACGGAGATCGAGCCGTTCGGTGGTGCGGCGACCTGCCTCGGCGGTGCGATCCGTGACCCGCTCTCCGGCCGTTCCTATGTTTACCAGGCGATGCGTGTGACCGGCGCCGGCGATCCGACTGTTCCGGTTTCCATGACGCTGGAAGGCAAGCTCTCCCAGAAGAAGCTCGTTCGTACAGCTGCTGCAGGTTACAGCTCTTATGGTAATCAGAT
>DFFH01000077.1 GCA_002368805.1 Mageeibacillus sp. UBA3781
TCAACTGTCAAACTGAAATAAGCCTTGTGTATTTATTTTTTCCATTTTTTTTGAGATAATGAAGTCCGTGGGGGAATTTAATGAGTTAAAGGACGGTTCTAAGCAACATTTAAAAAGGAGCTGCGTTTATGAGCAAAGGAAAAATTCATCCCTTCTTCTCTGACGAGAAGATCCTTGATATCATCCGGGATTATTCCAATGACACCATCTATTTTAAGGATCACCAGTCCCGCTTTATCTGGAATAACCGTTCCCACGCCGCACAGTTCGGCATCTCCGACCCCAGAGAGATGGCCGGAAAGACGGATGCCGATTACTACCCGAAGGATTTCGCGACACGTGCACGGAAAGAGGAAATGGAGATCATGGAGACCCGTATTCCTCTCATCTCCAATATCGAGAGACTCGAGAAACCGGACGGTTCCGTCGTCTGGTATTCCGCCTCGAAATATCCGATCATCGATGAAAAAGATAACGTCATCGGCACATGGGGCATCAGCAGAAATATCACCGCGCTGAAGATCGTGGAGGAAGAGCTGAGCCGCACCAATGAGAAGCTGAAGAGGCTCTCCCAGGTCGATGATCTGACAGGTCTTTTCAACCGCCGCTATTTTTATGAGATGATCGAGAAGACCGCATCCCAGTACGATCGAAGAAACAGACGCAAGAAGGATGATCCGGACGATACATTCTCCCTGATCTCCCTCGATATCGATTTCTTTAAGAAGATCAATGATGATCACGGCCACAACAAAGGTGACGACGTGCTCCGTCTTGTCGCCGGTATCCTCACCTCCCAGTGCAGAAAGTCCGACATGGTCTTCCGCATCGGCGGCGATGAGTTTATGATGCTTCTTCCGGATACGCCGCTCAAGGGCGCGAAGGTCCAGGCCGAGCGCGTTCGTACCGCCCTGTCCGGCGCGCCGATCGTCCTCGATGAGCGTTCCGCTCCGGTACGTCTTACCGCAAGTATGGGTATCTCCTGTTACCGTGACTGCAGTGATGTCGCGGACCTGATCCACAAAGCGGATGAGCGTCTATACACCTCCAAGAATCTCGGACGTGACCGCGCAACATAATAGTTCTACTTCAAAAGCACTTGTACGGCGTCGTTTCTGCGGCGCCGTTTTTTTTGCAAATAAATCCGGAAAATGATTTACGGAGCGGTATTTCCCTTCTCTTTATAGCGGAGAAGTGCCGCTCTTGCGAAGTCTTCGTTCTCCGTTCCGAGTGCCGGCAGCTCATAATCGTCACCGTATCTTCTCTTTAGTGCGAGTCTCAGGAGATGATCAGTCATTCTCGGATTCTTCGGCAGGAAACTACCGTGGGAATATGTGCAGTAAACATTGTTATAGATCGCGCCTTCAAATCCGTCTTTTCCGTTATTTCCGGCACCCTCGATGACCTTTGCCATCGGCTTTACGGACGGACCCAGATAGGTTCTTCCGCTGTGGTTTTCAAATCCATACAGGACCGCGCTATCGTAAACTCCCTCTTCTTTAAGGAAATCTGCTTCATAGGTCGTATCCTGGATATACCGGACATCTTCTCCGACCGTGTAGATATCGATCGCGCCGAGGCACTCGATCCTCGTTCCGTCATGTTCCTGATAGTATTTGCCGAGCATCTGATATCCTCCGCAGATGCAGAGGAACACCATGCCGTTTTCGATGGCTTCTTTAACTTTCGGGCCCTTCACTTCCACGAAATCCTTACGGATGACGTTCTGCTCGGCATCCTGTCCGCCTCCCAGGAAAACGATGTCGAAATCCTTCTCATCAAATTCATCACCGATCGAGACAGGTACCAGCTTTACCGATATCCCGCGGAGCTCGGCTCTTCTAATCAGGCTCAGCACATTACCCCGGTCTCCGTAGAGATTCAGGAGGTCCGGATACATATGACAGATGCGAAGTTCTTTTCCCGTATTATCCATTACCAGAAGCACTTTCCTTTCGTCATTTCCAGAAATCCTTGAGATGATATCTCTTTACCAGGATCGACCTGAGCGCAAGCATCGACGTATAGTTCGGAAGGATATAGAGGCATTTGCCCGGGGTCGAGTCCGAGATCGCCTGATCGAGAAGCTCGGCGCACTCTTCCATCGGCTTGGCCACGATCCTTTCTCTATCCACGCCGGAATAGAGGATACGGAGCATCATGTCGCCATATCTGTCGCCCGAGACATATACTTTTTCCGGAAACTCCTTCGATTCGAAGTCCACGTCCCAGATCCACGAGACGTCTTTACCATCCGCGATATTACTGTTTAAGAGCATGTAGATCCCTTCCGCATCGGAAGCGCCAGCCACGAAAGACAGTGCACGGTCGAGTCCGACCGGATTCTTCACGAGGAGCACACAGATCTTCTTATCTCCGATGCTGATCTTCTCCATTCGACCGAAAGCCGCCTCGACATGCTCGAGAGCAGCAGCACATCTGTCGAAAGAGAGATCCTTCGTATCGCCGATCTTCTCTCCCATGAGGACACAGGCAGATACCGCGGAGATCGAGTTATAGAAGTTATGCATGCCCGGGATCGGGAGCTTGACGCGTCTTTCCTTCGGATCCGGATCTTTCTCCGTTTTTCCTGATCCGGCATCCAGGAGCGACAGCTCGTATCCCTCATCGGACGGGTTCTTCGCCAGATCGTACTTCACGAAGAAGCGCGGTGCCATACGGGTCTTCCCGCATTTTTCGCAGGTAAAAGCACCCAGATGGCCGAAGGATCTTGCGGTATATGTGTATTTCGTCTTACATCCGGTGCAGTACTCCGCATCTGAAGATGCCGGCAGTACACCGGATTTATCGGGATAGGTGACATTATTGTAGTGCATGGACTCTTCCGAAAGCCCGTAAAAGACGGTTCTTTGCTCACGTCCCTTATAGAGCTCGGACACGAGGGAATCATCGCTGTTCAGAAGGATATCCGCTTCACAGGTGTCCAGTCCTTTTGCGATCAGATCACGCGTATGCGCCAGTTCTCCGAAGCGGTCGAGCTGGTCACGGAAAAGGTTCGTCACCACAGATACCTTCGGCTTGATCTGGCAGGCGATCTTTCCATACGCGCCTTCGTCTGTTTCCAGAACACAGATGACTTTCTTTCCGGCTTTATCGGCCTTCTTCATCTCTTTTCTTCCGAAGATCATGGAGGTCGTCACACCTGAAAGAAGATTCGCGCCGGAGACATTTGTCACGACGGTATATCCGCAGTTTCTGAAGATATCGGTGATCATATGTGTCGTGGTGGTCTTGCCGTTCGTTCCCGTGATCGTTACACAGTTACGGCCACTGCAGAGCTTCTCTAAGATCTTCGGATCGACTTTTACTGCCACTTTACCGGGCAGCGTCGTTGCTCCGCGTCCCAGGATGCGAAGGCCGAGTTTCGTACATTTGGCGGAAAAAACAGCGAGGTGAAAACGAATCGATGCCATCTTATTTCTCCGGTCACTCCACGAGATGTCCGACGATCAGAAGTCTGTGCGTCGCGACACCGAGCGGTGTACAGGTCACCAGTGTCACCTGCTTGCCGGTGCCGTCATCGATGTCGATATATTTGTCGAGATCACTCGGCTCAACAGCCTCATAGATCGTATCTACTTTATAAGTGTATTTGTTTCCGTCGATTCCGGAGATCTCGATCGTATCTCCGATCTTTACATCGCCGAGGGCGTGGAAGAGCTTACCTGCCGCACGCATTCTGTGACCGAGGATGACCATATTTCCTTCCTGTCCCGGATCGGCAGTGCCTTTCAGGCGGCCGGCGCCGTAACGGAGAGATACGATGGTCGCATCATCCCACAGCGGGATATCTACATCGATAGAGGGGATCCGGATCGTTCCGAGCGCAGTCAGCACGACTTCATCCGGAAGCTCGGCCACGATAGTCTTATAGTCCGCCTGAGATCCGTTCGCTTCTTCTTCACCGAAGAAATACTCGAATTCCTCACCGCTGACCTCATTTCCGGAAGACTTAACGACGAAAGAAGACTGACTCTGCTCCACGATGCTCTCCATCATGTCGT
>DFFH01000038.1 GCA_002368805.1 Mageeibacillus sp. UBA3781
TTATCTCTTCTTCAGTTCCTCTTCCACTTCCTCAGGGGTAATGCCCATCTGCGCCATCATGACGAGAGCGTGGTAGAAAAGATCAGCGAGCTCCTGGATCGTATTCTCCTTGTCGCCCTTGGATGCGGAGATGATCGCCTCGATCGCTTCTTCACCGACTTTCTTGCCGATCTTCTCGATTCCCTTATCAAAAAGATAGTTGGTATAAGAACCATCTATCGGGTTTGCTTTTCTGTCGAGAATCAGGTTATACAAATCTTTACTAACGTTTGTGCTGTTTGAGTCCATCTTTCAGTCTCCCTCTTTTTCTCTTTTATTCTGTCACTCAACCGAGATCGATATCCGTAAAGAAGCAGCTGTGGTTGCCGGTGTGGCATGCCGCTCCATCCTGGTCAATGTAGAATAACAGGGTATCACGGTCGCAGTCAAGAGATGCTCTCTTCACATGCTGGTAGTGACCGGATGTCTCCCCCTTGAGCCACAGCGAATTTCTGGATCTTGAGTGATAGTGCATCAGCTTTGTCTCCAAGGTCTTTTCCAAAGACTCGTAGTCCATGTAAGCCATCATGAGAACATCTTTCGTGGAGTCCTCTACGACGATCGCAGGAACCAGGCCCTGCTTATCCTTCTTCAGGGACTGCCAGAGTTTAAGAGCCGGAGTCAGTGTCCGTACCGGGATACCTCTGCCCGCAAGATATTCTTTCAGGTCTTCGATGCGGATCTCGCCGAAGTGGAAAAGGCTCGCTGCCAGTACGGCATCTGCGCCACCGTCCACGATTCCGTCATAGAAGTCTTCCATCTTGCCGGCACCGCCACTGGCAATGACCGGAATCGAAACTGCGTCGGCGATCGCACGGGTGATCACATTATCAAAGCCGCTCTTCGTACCGTCACGGTCCAGACTGGTCAGCAGGATCTCGCCTGCTCCCAGGGACTCGACTTTCTTTGCCCACTCGACCGCATCAAGGCCGGTAGCCTTCGTTCCTCCGGCAACTACGACTTCATAGCCGCTCGGGAACTTGCTGTTATCTTCTTCATTTGCATTCTCGTCGATGCCCTTAAAGTCTGCATCCACGCTGGCAATACGGATCTTGCCGCCGGATCTCTCGCGGACGTCGATCGCCACGACCACGCACTGGGAACCGAACTTCTCACTGGCACGCTTGACCAGTTCCGGATCTTTTACTGCGGCGGAATTCAGGGAGATCTTGTCCGCGCCGGCATTTAAGATCTCTCGGATATCCTCAAGAGAGCGGATACCGCCGCCGACGGTAAACGGGATGAAGACCTGCTCGGCTACACTCTTGACCATATCGACCACAGTGCCTCTGCCTTCGACCGTTGCGGAAATGTCCAGAAATACCAGTTCGTCAGCGCCGGCTTCGTTATATGCCTTGGCACACTCGACCGGATCTCCGGCATCACGGAGTGCGATAAAGTTCGTGCCCTTTACGACACGGCCGTTCTTAACATCCAGACATGGAATGATTCTTTTACTGATCATTGGCTTTATCCTTTCTGCGGATCTCCGCATACACTTCTTTCTTATAGTGCCCGAAAAGCACCCTCACTTCTTACTTTATCTGCTTTGCCCAGCGGTCGAGGATCCGAAGTCCCACTTCACCGCTCTTTTCCGGGTGGAACTGGCAGGCAAAGACATTATCTCTTCTGACGCTGCAGCAGTAATCGATCCCGTAATTCACGGTCGCCGCGACGTCTTCTTCTCTTTCCGGCACACAGTAGTAAGAGTGCACGAAGTACACATACTGTCCGTCCGGGAGGATCTCATTTCTGGAAGAAAGCGAGTTCCAGCCGATCTGCGGGATCTTAAGTCCCATGCCGGACGGAAAGCGGACCACACGTCCCGGAAGGACCGAGAGTCCTTTTACCGGTTCCCCGCCAAAAGATTCTTCGGAAGAATCAAAGAGCATCTGCATTCCGAGGCAGATGCCGAGGAATGGCTTGCCCGTAGCGATATACTCGTGTACGACTTTGTCGAGTCCCCTTGAGGACAGCGCTTCCATCGCCGCGCCGATCGCGCCGACGCCGGGAAGAACAACGCCGTCCGCGTCCATGACGCGGGCGGGGTCGTTAGTGATCTCACTTTCGTAACCTAAGAATGCCAGTGCTTTTTGCACAGATCCTAAGTTACCCATTCCATAATCGATAATAGCGATCATGCAAGCTCCTTACCAGTCAGCAGGCGATAGCACTCTCTGTACTTCTCTGCGGTCTTGTTGATGATCTCCTCCGGAAGTGTCGGAGCCGGATATGTCTTATCCCAATCGAGAGTCTCCAGCCACTCACGCAGATACTGCTTGTCGAAGCTCTTCTGTGCACGGCCCGGCTCGTAATCGGAAAGATCCCAGAAACGGGAGGAGTCCGGTGTGAACATCTCATCGGCGACGACGAGCTTTCCGTCGATCTTACCGAACTCGAACTTGGTGTCGGCAAGGATCAATCCGCGGGTAAGAGCATACTCGGAAACCTTGGTATAAAGAGCGAGAGCGGCATCTTTCAGTGCTTTTGCATCTTCTTGCCCGAGAAGATCGATGAGCTGCTCGTAGGTGATGTTGATATCGTGTCCCTCATCCGCCTTCGTGGAAGGAGTAAACAGCGGCTCCGGCAGCTTGTCGCCCTGACGGAGTCCCTCCGGCATCTTCATGCCGCCGACGGTACCCTTTGCCTTGTACTCTTTAAGAGCGGAGCCCTCGAGGTAGCCTCTGACGATGCACTCTGCCGGAAGCATATTGACCTTCTTGACCAGCATGGATCTTCCGCGGAGCTCTTTCTCGTACTTATCGAGGCCCATCGGGTATTCCTTCGGATCAGTGGTGATAACATGGTTCGGGATCACATCCTTCGTAAAATCAAACCAGAAAGCGGAGATCGAGCTTAAGACCTTGCCCTTATCCGGGATGCACTCGTCAAATACGACGTCGAATGCGGAGATACGGTCGGTAACGACCATCAGGAGGGAATCTCCCAGATCGTAAACATTTCTGACCTTACCTTTGACGAATACCGGTAAATCAATAAAATCAGTGTCTCTTAATGTTGCCATGTTTTTATCCTCACTTTTTATAAGATACTAAGTTGTTGCGGGCGGCCGCACCGCCTCTTTATTCTTCCTCGTCTTTGAATTCTCCGAGGATCTCCATGTTGTCGAATTCATCGACGAACATACTCACTTCCTTTTCGATGCCGCTGGCCACGATCCCGACGATCAGATCCAACGCGATACCGTCATCCGTCATCTCGGCGTAGCAGCGCAGAACGGCGATCTCAGCAGGCCGAAGCTCGATCCGGGACTCGCCATCGACTGTCCAGTCCGAATCCGAGGAGGACAGAAGGTCACAGATATCCTGACCTTTCCCGTTCAGCCACTCGATCCTCTGGCGAAGCTCCACCGTGCGCTTGATGAACTCAAGTTCATCTTTTGCCTGCGCAAGTACCGTGACCTTCTCATCGAGTATGTCCGAGGGTACCTCCCAGGCTTCGAAATCTTCGTTATATCTATACTTATCGCTCATGATCAGAGCACTCCCTTAGTGGAAGGGATCTGGTCTTTGAACTTCTCGTCTATTCCCGCCGCGATACGAAGCGCTCTGGCAAAGGCCTTGAACATCGCCTCGATCTTGTGGTGGTCATTCGCTCCGTATTCGCACTTGAGGTGCAGTGTCAGTCCGGCATTAAAGGAAACGGCACGGAAGAATTCCTCGACCAGTTCTGTCGCAAATTCACCGACATATTCTCCGCCGAACTCTGCCTGAAGGACCAGAAACGGTCTTCCGGAAATATCCAGCGAGCACTGTGCCAGTGCCTCATCCATCGGGATCGAGGAGAATCCGTAGCGGTTGATGCCTCGCTTCTCGCCGAGAGCTTCTGCCAGCATCTTTCCGATCACGATGCCGATGTCCTCGGTCGTGTGGTGTCCGTCCACATTAAGGTCTCCATCGCAGCGGATCATGAGATCCATACCGCTGTGCCGTGCCAGCAGGTCGAGCATGTGATCCAGAAAACCGATGCCGGTCGAAATGTCGCTGACACCCTTTCCGTCAAGCTCGATCGAACCCTTGATCTTCGTCTCTTTCGTGTTTCTTTCTGTTGAAGCACTTCTACTCATGCGTCTTTTCCTCCCGCGATCTCGTCGATCGCCTTAAGTAATGCATCCATCTCCTCATCCGTTCCGATGGTGATACGGAGATATCCGCTGATACGGGGCTTATTAAAATACCTTACCAGTATACCTTTCCCGCGCAGATTTGTGTAGATGGCTTCTGCCGTCATCTCCTTCGGCGCGGCAAAAAGGAAATTCGTCTTTGATACCGGGACCGTCCAGCCGCGGGAACGGAGTTCCTCCGCGATACGGTCTCTCGTCACGCAGATTTTCCTTACATTGTCCATGACCCAGGCATCATCCGCGATAGCCACAGAAGCGATGCGCTGTGCGATGGCATCTACCGGATAGGAGTTAAAGGAATCCCTGATGCGGCAGAGTCCCTCGATCAGTTCCGGATCACCGATGGCAAATCCGAGACGAAGTCCCGCAAGAGAGTGAGACTTACTGAGCGTTCCTGTCACCAGGAGGTTTTTATACTTCGGAAGAAGCGATCTTGCGGTCACTCCGGAGAAAGCGGCATAGGCCTCATCGACCAGAACCACATGATCCGGATTCGCCTGAAGGATCTTCTCGACATCCGAAAGATCGAGAAGGATCGATGTGGGGGCATTCGGGTTCGCAAAAGCGACACCACCGCACTTTTCCTTACAAAAAGCATCGACATCGATACTGAAGTCCTCCCGGAGCGGGATCTTCTTCAGCGGGATGCTGTAGAGATCCGCATAGACAGGATAGAAGCTGTAAGAGATATCCGGCACCAGAAGCGGATCTGCATTCTTTCCGGACTCGAAGAAAGCCTGGAAAGAAAATGCCAGTACCTCGTCGGATCCGTTTCCGCAGAAGACCTGCTCCGGCGTAACTCCCAGGACTTTTGCCAGTTCCTCGCGGACGATGCGGGAGCTGGTCTCCGGGTATCTGGCAAGAGAGGAGATCTCGACCTCTTCCAGGACCTTTCTTACCTTCGGGGATGCCGGATACGGATTCTCATTCGTATTCAGTTTGATGATCTTCTGCCCCGGTTTCGGCTGCTCGCCGGCCACATAGGGCTCGATGTTTCTCGTTTTTTCATTCCAAAAACGGCTCATGGTTTCTTTTTCCTCATTTCTAATAACAGCCCGGTCCGTCGGACCTTCCCGGCAGACCGGGCCTTCACTTTATTCTTCAAATCTTACGCGGATGGCGCTGGCGTGACACTCCAGGCCCTCAGCGTCCGCAAATGCCGCCACATCCTTGTAGCACTCGCGGAGAGACTCTTCGTTATAGCGAAGGACCGAGATCTTCTTAAAGAAGTCACCGGTATTAAGCGGCGAGAAGAATCTCGCGGTTCCGGATGTCGGAAGTGTGTGGTTCGGGCCGGCGAAATAGTCGCCCAGCGGCTCCGGTGTGTAGTTTCCGACGAAGATCGCACCTGCATTATTGATGCGGCCGATGTAGTTATCCGGATTCTCCACACAGAGTTCCAGGTGCTCCGGTGCCAGTTCCTCACTAAATGCAAGCGCGGCTTCCATATCATCCACGACCAGTATCGCACAGTAGGTGTCCAATGATTGGGACAGGATCTCTTTTCTGAGACTTTTTTCCGAGCGGCGGTCCACTGCTTCATATACAGCATCTGCCAGTTTCTCGCTCGTGGTAAGAAGGATCGCGGAAGCGAGCTTATCGTGCTCGGCCTGGGACAGGAAGTCTGCCGCGACGAATTCCGGCACTGCGGAATCATCCGCGATGATCAGGATCTCACTCGGACCTGCGAACATATCGATATCGACCTGACCGAAGACCAGGCGCTTCGCTGTATTTACATAGATATTGCCCGGGCCGCAGATCTTATCGACACGCGGGATCGACTCCGTACCATAGGCCATCGCAGCGATCGCCTGGGAACCGCCGACCTTATAGATCTCGGTAGCGCCGGCGATGCTGGCAGCAGCGAGGATAACAGGAGCGATAGAACCATCGGCACGCGGAGGTGTGCACAGTACGATACGCGGGCATCCGGCAGCTCTTGCCGGGATAACATTCATGAGGACTGTGGACGGGAGCGGAGCTGTGCCGCCCGGTACATAGATACCTGCGACGCTGATCGGACGGACGCGCATGCCGATCTCCGAGCCTTTTGCCACATCCATCTTAAAGCCGGTCTCGACCTGTCTCTCGTGGAAGGCCAGGATATTGGCGGCTGCTTTCTTGATGACCTCGACCAGATTCGGATCAAGCGATGCGATCGCGTCAGCGATCTCCTGGTCTGTCACGCGGACATTGGAAGCATCGATGTCCGCCTTATCGAATTTCTTCGTGTACTTAAAGACTGCCGCATCGCCATTCTTCTTGATGTCATCGAGGACATCGTTTACGACGTCGATGATCGGGCCGAGTTCCATCTTCCCGCGCATGCCGAGTTCTTCACATATCTTTTTCAGTTCGCCCTGCGGCGCTCTCATTTTCTTGCACTTCATATGTTTTTCCTTTCCAAAAGCACTATCCTTTGTGCCTTCTTTATATTTCTCTGCAATAGCAGCTTACTGCTGCGCCGCCTTCTCTGCATTTTTGATCGCGACCTGTTTTCTGAGTGCATCGATCATCGGCAGGATCTCTGCTTCTTTCATCTTCATGGACACACGGTTCACGACGACACGGGCGCTGATCTCAGCGACGACTTCCAGTACATCGAGGCCGTTCTCTTTCAGTGTGCGTCCGGACTCAACGATATCGACGATAACTTCGGAAAGACCGATCAGGGGAGCCAGCTCGACAGAGCCGTTGAGCTTGATGATCTCGACACTTTCCTTCTTTGTGCCTTCGAAGTATGCACGAGTGATATTCGGATATTTCGAAGCGACACGCTTATTCGGGATCTGGTCGAGCTTTCCCTTCAGGGAGACCGGACCGCACACGCACATACGGCATGCACCAAATCCGAGATCGATGACCTCATAGAGATTTCTGCCTTCCTCAAGAAGCGTATCTTTTCCGACGACACCGATATCCGCGGCGCCGTATTCGACATAGGTCGGAACATCCGACGGCTTTGCCATAATGAAGCGAAGTCCCGTCTTCTCATCTTCCAGTATCAGTTTTCTGGATTCTTCTCTTCCCGCAGAGACGTCATATCCCGCAGCTTCAAGAAGGTCCAGTGCTTTTTCCGCCAGACGGCCTTTAGATAATGCGATCGTGATCATGTATTTTCATCCTCCTCAGAATCTTCCTCTTCTTCGATAAATACCACCTGGTCGATCCCGTGCTCTTCGGCATAGGCATCGAGCTCTGCTTCGCTGCGATGCTCTGTATCGACCACGACCTTATTGCCCATCGCACGGAGTTCTTTTGCCGTGGCAAAAGCAGCTTTCCTCATGCCTTCGCCCTCCGCATATCCGACGATCGCATCGACTTCCACGAATTCCGGGAGCTTGTCCTGACGGCGCAGTGCAGTCAGGATCAGGTTGATGCCGAGGGAGAAGCCTACCGCGGACATCTCACGTCCGAAGGTGGAGATCACCTTGTCATAGCGGCCGCCGCCGAGGATCGGGAAGCCCACCTCGTAGGTAAAGCCCTTGAAGATCACGCCCGTGTAGTAGTCGAGGCTTCGGAGCATGCCGAGGTCGATGCTGACATACTGCAGAAGTTCGTAGTCGGACAGCACATCGAGGATCTCGCGGAGATTCTTCAGCGCGCCCAGGGAAGTTTCATTCTTTACCTTCGCTTCAAATGCATCGAGTACGTCATAGGTGCCGAATTTGCCGGAGATCATGTCGAGGATCTCTTTTGCATCCTCGGAAAGTCCGAGTCTCTCGGCCGTCTTCTCGATACGGACGATATCTTTCTGATCGATCGCGGTAGAGAGCTCCGATGCGTCTTCCGCGGACAGTCCCCACTCATCGGCAAGTCCCTTGAAGAACTCGACCTGGCCGATCGATACCTGAAGATCAGTAATGCCTGTCTGAAGGACCGACTGGATACCGAGCGCGATCACTTCCGCGTCCGCCTCGGAATTCTGGATGCCCAGAAGCTCCACACCCGCCTGGGAGAATTCGCGGAGTTTTCCGCCGCCGGTCTTCTTGAAGCGGTACATATTGCCGATGTAGGACAGACGGAGCGGCGGCTTTTCGTCCTTCATGAGCGTGGCCGCAAGTCTTGCCACCGGGATGGTGCCGTCATAGCGCAGAGAGATGATACGGCCGTCCATGTCCGTCATCTTATAAAGATCTTCGGTCGCGACGAAGTTCTCACTGGAATATACATCGTAGTACTCGATACCCGGTGTCTCAACTTCGCTGTATCCATACCCCGAGAAAAGCTCCCGCAGGTCGCTCTCTATTCTCCTCTTCACACTTGCATCCTGCGGCAGGATGTCGATCACGCCGTCCGGAGTGTGGAATCTATAATTACCCATGAGGTAGTCCTCCTATATCTTTTCATATATAATAAATATACTGCGAAACAGGAAAGCTCCCATTTCAAGTTGATTACAGCGGATGCTTTATCGCTTTATCTTGTTAAAGTGCTAAAACACCATGTGTGTATTTTATGGCAGGGGGCGTTATTTGTCAAGGCGTACTGCCTATATTCGCGGTATAATGGTCCGGGGCGGTCAAAGGAGGCATGGTATGAAGTTTATTTTCCGATTCATATATGATCACAATGTGATTTTTCTAGCGCTTTTTGTTCTGATGAACCTGCTTACCATGGCGATGTTCCACTCAGACAAGAAAAAGGCCGAGAAAAATGCTTTCCGTATCCCTGAGCGTGATCTTCTGGGCTTTTCCGCCTGCTTCGGTGCACTCGGCGGTATCCTCGGCATGATCCTTTTTCACCATAAGACCAGAAAACCGAAGTTCTTCCTGCTTGTGCCG
>DFFH01000140.1:0-23897 GCA_002368805.1 Mageeibacillus sp. UBA3781
ATCGACTCCGATATCCGTCTTGCTATGACAGGTAACATCCGTAAGTATTTCGCTGAGCATCCGGATCACTTCGACCCGCGCCAGTACCTGAAGCCGGCTCGTCAGGCTGTTAAGGATATGGTTGCTCATAAGATCAAGTATGTTCTCGGATCTGACGGTAAGGCTTAATCCCTTAATCGACAATGATATTTCAAAAGACCGGACCGGGTTTCCCGATCCGGCCTTTTTCTTTCCCGGAAGAGCCGTTCTTCAGGGCGAAGATTGTGATCGAAAAGAAAAGACTTGCTTTCCCTGATATATGCTATAATTTAATTTGTGTATATATGATTAATTAACAGGAGGAGAGACCTGAGTATGAGTTATATGCCTGCAAAGTCCCCAAGACCGAGTGGTGGCAATCCCCAAAGAACAATGACAGCGCAGCTTCGTGCGCTGGGTAACACAGTCGCGATCCTGGCAACGGTGTTTATGGTCCTTTTGGTAGCCTTTGTCTGGATGGTGACAGCGATCAATAAGAAATCCGTAAAGAACAGCGCTGATGATACGACGGTTACGACGACTACCGCTTCAATCAGTGAAGAATCGACGTCTGACACAGTCGCGACAGATACCTCTGTCCCGGAAACGACTCCTGAGCCGACGCAGAATGAAGGTACCCACGCTTCCTATCCGGAAGGAACCAAGCTTATCGCACTGACCTTTGACGATGGTCCGTGTGAGTTCACTCCGCAAGTACTGGATACTCTGCAAAAGCACGGAATCCCCGCAACATTCTTCCTTCTTGGACAGAATGTTACCGGTACGGATCCACAATTACTTCAGCGTATGCTTGATCTGAAATGTGAGATCGGAAATCACACATGGAGTCATACGGTCCTTTCCAAGGTAGATGAGAATAAGGCTTACGAAGAACTTCAGAAGTGTGATCAGGCGCTTATGGATAAGATCGGACAGAAGGCAACAGTCATCCGCCCGCCGCAAGGCGCGGGACTTGCGAACCCCGGACTTTTGAAATATGCGCTTGAGAACCGTGAGTTCTGTATCAACTGGAATGATATCAGCTGCCCGGCGGACTGGCAAAAGCCTGCGATGGGAGATGCCCATTACACTGCCCAGCATGTTATCGATAACGCCAGCAGTTATGACTGTGTTCTTCTCCACGACTCCCATAAGTCCACAGTCGAATCTCTCGATGAGATGATTCAGGGGCTGAAGGATAAGGGATATGTCTTTGTTACCGTGACCCAGCTTCTTGAGGCAACTTCTGATAAGATCGGCATTGAGGAAGCGAGGGCGCAGGGTTGGACGGACGCTGTGGAAGCGTATCCGGGAGGTCCGATCTATGGTGTACGTTACGAGTATTCCAGCAATAAGTATTTCTTCGGAAAGAAATCCTATTAATGGTGAAAACTTGAAATCGATAGAAAGGGGCTGCACGATGTGCAGCTCCTTTGCGTTTTAATTCATTTATCATGAAAGTTCAAAAGTGTTTAACAGACTGGTGTAGGTCTTGGATAGATCAGGTGTTTTCGAGCTCCATATACTCGGCATACATTGCTTCGAGCTGTTCACTGTTCTTACTGTATTTCTCGTAGTCTTCCGGAGAGGTATCTTTGCCGAAAGAGCTTTCCAGCGTTTTCTGTTCTTCTTCAAGTTCTGCGATCGTCTTCTCGAGATAACGGATGCGCTCTTTCCTCTTCGCGATCTCCTTTCGCTCTTTGGCACGGTTGATGACCGGCTTGGCAGAAACCGTATCAGCGGAACCGGCCTTTTCCGCTTCGCGGCGCTCTTTCTCCGCCTGGCGCTTCTCAGAGGCGATGGCGGCGCGCTTTTCATCTTCCTCTTCGGAGAAAGCTCTGTACTTCTTTCTGTAGTGCTCGTACTTATCCAGAAGCTCCACGCGAGAGCCGAAAAAGCCAAGGATGCGGCTCTGGCACTTCTCGATAAAGTAGCGGTCATGGCTGACGGCCAGGATCGCGCCGTTATACTCGGCGAGCGCGTCCTCAAGGACTTCTCTGGATTCGATATCCAGGTGGTTCGTCGGCTCATCGAGGAAGAGAAGCTCCGGCTTTTCTTCGAGAAGACAGCACAGGAACAGACGGGATCGCTCGCCGCCAGAGAGAACGGAGATCTGCTTATAGACATCGATATCGCGGAACCCGAATCTTGCCAGAAGGGATCTGGCAGCTGTTTCACTGAGTTCGGAGCGGTCCATGAGCTCGCTTAAGATCGTCTTTGTTTCGTCTTCGAATGGTACGAACTGTCCCATATATCCGATGCGGGACGAACCGCTGATCAGCACGTCTCCATCAAAATCGCCGACCTTTCCGAGAAGAAGGGAGAGCATGGTCGTCTTTCCGCATCCGTTCGGTCCGACGAGGAACATCTTGTCAGAGGCCTTGATCTCGAAGTTTACATCCTCGAAAAGCACTTTTCCGTCCGGAAATGTCTTCCCCAGATGTCTGGCTTCGAGGAGCTTCTTGTCAGGATCTCCCGCGCGTACTTCCGGCATGAGCTTGAAGCTCATGTGCATCGCACCAGACTTCAGTTTGCTTCTTTCCTGAGCCAGACGGTCAGATAGTTTCCCGACGACTTTTTCTCTCGCGTGATAGCCGGAGATATTCCGGTGTGAGAGCATGGTCTGCGTCACACCTTCCTGGCGGACGAGTTCTTTTTCCAGATTAGCGACAAGACGTGCCTGATCTTCGAGGAAGTGGCGCTTCTGTTCTTTATAGTCACTATAGTTTCCGCGGTAGGCGGTGATGGTGCTGTTTTCCAGCTCGAAGACCTTGCTTACGGTCCGGTCAATGAAGTATCGGTCGTGTGAGATGAGAAGCACGGCGCCGCCGTAGGAGCGGATGAAGCCCTCGAGCCACTCGAGCGCATCGGTGTCGAGGTGGTTGGTCGGCTCGTCGAGAAGAAGAATATCCGGACGTGAGACGATGAGACGCGCAAGACATATACGCATCTTCTCGCCACCGGAGAAACTGGAGACCGGCCGGGTGTAATCGATGTCCGAAAGACCGAGACCTGCGAGGGCGGCCTTCATGCGGGGCTCATAGTCATAGCCTCCTAAGGACTCAAAGCGGGAAGTGAGCTGTTCGTAGGTGCGCAGAAGTGCCTGCGACTCCGCGGCATCCGCTGTCGCGAGCTTGAACTCCGCTTCACGCATCTTATCTTCGATATTGGAAAGTTCCTCGGAAGAGAGGATGTTTCCGCCGATATCGAGCTCTTCCATATTCTGGGTCAGATATCCGGCAATGGCAGTACCGTGATGGAGGATCTCGCCTTCATCCGGCTTGACGTCACCGCGGATCATCTTAAAAAGGGTGGACTTGCCCGTACCGTTGTTGCCGATCAAGGCGATCTTGTCGCCCCGCTCGATCGAAAAAGAGACGTGGTCAAGCAACAGCCTGGAATGGTAAGACTTGGATACTTTGTTTACCGATATCAGAGGCATGGATAAAAGATACCTTTAATTTCCTTTTTCGAATAATCAGTTCTTGAACGGATTGTTGATGATCTCATGTCCGCAGTAGATGCAGCGGTCCGCGATCTTTCCGTTATTCTGAAGCGGAACATGGCAGTAGGGGCAGAGATCTGCTTCCTGCTTCTCGCCATCTTCCAGTGCTTTTTTCTTCGCTTTCCGAGCCTCATCGATCTCGGTGATGGACTTGATGAGGTCGTCGTCCGTAAGACCCTTCTCCTTCATAAGCTTCCACATCGCTTCTGTGAGAAGATCCAGACGTTCCACTTCCCCCTGAAGCTGGGCAATTTCCTCGCTGACCTCATGAACGTTGGAAGTAGAAGTGCGGTTATACTGATTAGAATTATTCTGTAACAGTGAAAATTTGCTCATCGGTCCTTACTCCTTATGGGGTTGATATCTGCATTATATCACATATAAAAGAAGTAAAGAATTCTAAACAATCCTTACTGTTTCTTTCTTGCGCGAAGTGTGATTTGCAAGTAACATTAAATCAGATGATTCTTCGTGGAAGGGTGGTAACTCTTATGGGTATGACGATGACACAGAAGATCCTGGCGATGCACGCGGGAAAGGATTATTGCGCCCCGGGCGATCTGATCGAGGCGAAGCTTGACCTTCTTTTGGGAAATGATATCACCACTCCGCCTGCGATCGATATATTTGAAAAGAACGGATTCGGCCAGGTCTTCGATAAGGAAAAGATCGTGCTGGTGCCGGACCACTTCGCTCCGAATAAAGATATCAAGTCTGCCGAGCAGTGTAAGAGGATGCGTGACTTTGCAAAAGCACAGGGCATCCGGTATTACTATGAGCAGGGACAGGAAGGCATGGGCGTCGAGCACGTCATTATCCCCGAGAACGGGCTGGCCCGCCCCGGAGATGTGATCATCGGCGCGGATTCCCATACATGTACATACGGTGCGCTGGGTGCTTTTTCCACGGGCGTCGGATCGACGGACCTGGCATGCGCGATGGCGGCCGGAACGACCTGGTTCCGCGTCCCGGAGGCGATCCGCGTCGAGCTCAAGGGAAAACTGAATCCATACTGTTCCGGCAAGGATGTGATCCTGTATCTCATCGGTAAAATCGGTGTGGACGGGGCACTCTATGAGTCACTGGAATTTACAGGCGAAGGCGTATCTTCACTCTCGATGGCGGACAGGCTGACGATCTGCAATATGGCGATCGAGTGTGGTGCGAAAAACGGCATCTTCCCGGTAGATGAGAAGACGGTCACGTACTTGTTCACCCGCGTTCGCGGAGGATATAACGGAGCGCCGGACTGGCTGTTCCCGGATGAGGATGCGGTATATGAAAAGACGATAGAGATCGATCTTTCGGAGATCCATCCGATGGTTTCCTTCCCGCACCTTCCGTCCAATACGCACGAGGTCGGAACCTTTGAAAAGATAAAGATCGATCAGGTCGTGATCGGTTCCTGTACGAACGGCCGATTCGAAGATATGGAAAAAGCAGCCGCCGTGCTGAAAGGACATCGCGTCGCGGACGGTATCCGCGCCATCATCCTCCCGGGATCGCAGAGGGTATATAAGCAGTGCCTGAAGGATGGGCTCCTCGAGATCTTCGTTAATGCGGGATGTGTCGTATCGGCTCCGACCTGCGGACCGTGCCTTGGCGGGCATATGGGTGTCCTTGCAAAAGGCGAAAGATGCGTCTCGACGACGAATCGAAACTTCGTCGGACGTATGGGACATAAGGAGTCGGAAGTCTATCTGGCAGGCGTCGAAGTCGCCGCCGCATCTGCGGTCCTCGGCTATATCGGAAGCCCTGATGAACTCTGAAGAAAGAAGGGAAGCGGACATGAAGTTTTCTGGTAAAGTGATCAAATACGGATCGAATGTCGATACGGACGTCATCATCCCGGCAAGATATCTGAATACTTCCGTGAAAGAGGAACTGGCCATGCACTGCATGGAGGATCTCGATCCGGATTTTAAGACGAAAGTTTCTCCCGGAGACATCATCGTGGCCGGCAGCAACTTCGGCTGCGGATCTTCCCGCGAACACGCACCGGTTGCCATCAAGGCCAGCGGCATCTCCTGTGTGATCGCGCCGTCATTTGCGAGGATCTTCTATAGAAACAGCATCAATACCGGACTTCCGATCCTGGAGTGCCCGGAAGCATCCGAAGGAATAGGTGACGGCGATCAAATCGAGATCGATACTGACACCGGAAAGATAAAGGATATAACGACGGGAAAAGAATACCAGGCAAGTGCTTTTCCCGCATTCATCAGCGAGATCATCAACTCCGACGGTCTCGTGGGATACACAAAATCAAAACTCAGTTAAGCGAGGTGAAAGATCATGGCAATGTTTAAGATCGCGGTCATTCCCGGTGACGGGATCGGACCGGAGGTGACGGGAAGTACCTGCGAAGTGCTTCGTGCGGTCTCCGAAAAGAGCGGACACGGATTCTCCTTTACGGAGGTCATGGCCGGAGGCATTGCCATCGACACCTGCGGGGAGCCGCTCCCTGAGGAGACACTCAGGATATGTAAGGAAAGTGACGCGGTCCTTCTCGGTGCCGTCGGCGGACCGAAGTGGGACGATCTTCCCGGAAATAAGCGTCCGGAAGCGGCGCTTCTCGGTCTTCGAAAAGGACTCGGCCTGTTCGCAAATCTGCGTCTTGCGATCCTGTTCCCGGAGCTTAAGAGCAGCAGCCCGCTCCGTCCGGATCTAGTCGAAAACGGCGTGGATATCCTGATCGTAAGAGAACTTACCGGAGGCATCTACTTCGGTAAACGAGGGCTCGCTCCATCGGAAGAATGCCTCGAAGACGGCACTCCGAAGGGCATGGAAGCCTTCGATATCGAGACCTATTCGGAAGCGGAGATCGAGAGGATCCTGCGCGTGGGATTTACTTCCGCGATGCAGAGAAAGAAGAACCTGACCGTGGTCGATAAGGCAAATATCCTGGAGACATCGAGACTCTGGAGAAAAGTGACCGAGAGGATCGCGCCGGAGTACCCGGAGGTGAAATACGAATTCATGTATGTCGATAATGCATCGATGCAGCTCCTGCGGCGTCCGGCATCCCTCGATGTGATCGTGACGAGCAACATGTTCGGCGATATCCTGTCCGATGAGGCGGGCATGATCACCGGATCGATCGGCATGCTTCCGTCGGCATCCCTCGGCGCGCCGGGGAAGCCGGGCATGTATGAACCGGTCCACGGATCCGCGCCGGACATCGCCGGAAAAGGCATCGCCAATCCGCTGGCCACGATCCTGTCTGCCGCGCTGATGCTCCGCTATTCGCTGGGCCTTCCGGAAGAAGGAATAAAGATCGAAAAAGCGGTGGCGGATGTTCTCTCGAAAGGATATAGGACCGCAGACATCGTCCTTTCCGGAGAGACGGATATCCTCTCGACGAAGGAAATGACAGAAAAGGTGATCGAAGCTTATCGGGAACTCTGATCCCGATCGTTCACGGAATATCCATTTTTCAGGGATATACTGATAAGTGACCTTACTATTTCAAGGAGAACTCCGACATGAGTAAAAAGACTTTACTGGCGGTCATCGATCTGGGATCTTTATCGCTCCGGCTGAAGATCTTCGAACTGGGCGATAAGACTGTACCGAAAGAGATCGAATCTGTCCGCAAATACCTCTCACTGGCATCCCGTGCATATACAGAAGGCATCATCCCGCCGCCGATGGCAGGAGAGATCGTGGAAGTCCTGAAAGGATTTGCCGAAAAGATAAAAGAGTATAAGATCAAAGAAGTCATCTGCGTAGCGACGAGTGCTTTTCGAGAGGCAGGAAACCGCGCGATGGTCATCGAACAGATCCGGGTGCAGACCGGCATCAAGGTGACTGTCCTCGATAACGCGCAGGAAAGATATTTCCATAATCTCGCGGTCAAAGAGAGCCAGCCGAACTTCGCCAAGCTCGTGTCCGAGGGTACGATGGTACTCGATATCGGATCGGGAAGTATGCAGGCGACGCTTTACGATAAGTCGGATCTCGTTTTCTCGCAGAACACGCGCCTCGGATCCCTCCGTGTCAGTGAGCTCCTGTCGGACCTCGCGAAGCAGACGACACACTATACCGAGGTCCTCGAGGAATATATCTCCCAGGATCTTGCGGAATATCACGCGATCGAGCCGAAGAATATCAAGTATAAAAACCTTATCGTATTCGGAAGTGATATGGGCTTTATAAAAGCACTGGCCGGTGAGTCTCCTAGAGAATACTGCTACCTGACGAGAGAAAAGTTTGACGCGCTGGTCAATGACCTTCTGCATATTTCGTCCGAGGCGCTGGCCAGAAAACTCGACATCAAGCCATCGACCGCGCCGCTTCTTCTTCCGACCGCACTGATGATCAAGAAGATGCTCGACTATACGGGTGTCGATGGTGTGCATATGCCGGATGCCTCTCTTACGGAGGGAGTCATGTATGGCTACGCTTGGAGACATAAGCACTACGATCTCGTACTTGACCCACAGCAGGATCTGATCTCGGCGGCCCGTCACGTGGCGAAGAGATATAAATCCGAGAAGAAACATATCACTTTTGTTGAGGAAGCAGCGATGGCGATCTTCGATGCGACGAAGAAGATCCACGGCATGCATGACCGTGAGCGCACGCTCCTTCGTGTCGCCGCGCTTTTGCATGAGCTGGGTAAGTTCATCAATATTGCGAACCCGAACCCCTCGACATACAGCATCATCGACCGCACCGAGCTGATCGGCATGTCCGAAGAGGAAAGAAAGATCGTCGCACTGGTCGGAAGATTCTATACGGATCCGAATTTCTATCAGGATGTGCGGTATGTAGAGATCTCGACCGAGCAGCAGGTCCTGGTCAGTAAACTGACGGCGATCCTGCGCCTTGCGGATGCGCTCGATGCATCGCACCGGCAGAAACTCCGTGATATCACCGTGACCATGAGCCCCGACGGACTTTCGATCTCGGGCGATACCATGTATGACATGACATATGACAAGTGGTTCTTCGAGAGCCATACCGACTTATTCGAACAATTCTTCTCAGTGAAGGCATCCTTACGTGTCCGGAGGCAGATCAGATGAGTACCAAAAAAGAGATAAACAGTAAGAAAGAAACGAACGCGAAGAAAGAGACGGGTTCGAAAAAAGAAAAGAAAGAGAAGAAGCTTCAGGGTGTCAGCACTGAGGTTGCCCGCTCTGCGATGGATAATGCCGACATCGAGTCGGATTCGACCCGTTATTTTAACAGAGAACTCAGCTGGCTGGAGTTTAATAACCGCATCCTCTTTGAGTCGAGAGACACGAAGAATCCGCTTCTGGAGCGCTTGAAATTCCTGTCGATCACGGCATCGAATATGGATGAATTTTATATTGTCCGGGTCGCCTCGCTTCGTGACCTTCTGAGTGTCAAGTACGATGAACTGGACATCTCCGGAAGGACGGTCAAGCAGCAGCTGTCCGAGATCGACGAGAAGGCCAGAGCGCAGATGGCGCTGATGTACTCGACATACACCAGATCTCTCGTGCCGTCACTTAAGAATCACAATATCTTCATCAGCGATTACCGGGATCTCGACGATCATGCGAAAGAGGTCTGTGATGATTACTTCCGCTCGACACTGTACCCGATCCTGACCCCGATGGCCGTCGATGCATCGCGTCCGTTCCCGCTGATCTATAACCGCCAGCTCAATCTCTGCGTACTCATCGATGAGACGGAAGAAGAGAAGCAGGCGCGCCTTGCCAAGCAGGAAAAGAAAGGAAAAGTTATCGATCCGGAATACCGCTTCGCGACCCTTCAGGTGCCGACCGTCGTTCCGAGACTTTTCGAAATGCACTTATCCACGGGCATTTGTTTTGTGCCGATCGAGGGAATCATCCAGGCGAACCTTTCTTCGCTCTTTATCGGATCTTCGGTACTTGCTTCAGGCTTCTACCGTGTTATGAGAAATGCCGATCTGGATATCGATGAGGATGAGGCGGAGGATCTTCTCAAGGAGATCGAGGAGCAGGTCAGAAAACGCCGCTTCGGTGAGATCATCCGCATGGAGATCAATGAAGATCTCGATCCGAGACTTCTGAAACTTCTGACGACGTCTCTGAAGATCTCGAAGAAGGACGTTTTCCCGGTCGGAGGCCCGATCGACCTTACCTTCCTGATGAAGGTTGTCGGTAAGATCTCGGATGATTTCCCGGATCTGTGCTATCACTCTTTCCGTCCGGCCAAGCCGAAGATGTTCCCGGAAGGTGTCAATATCTTTGATGCGATCCGCGCCAAGGACCGCCTGGTTCATCACCCGTATGAGTCGTTCGATCCGGTCGTCGAGTTTGTCCGTCAGGCGGCGGAAGACCCGAAGGTCCTTGCGATCAAACAGACGCTCTACCGTGTATCGAGCAGTTCACCGATCATCAAGTCCCTCGCGGAAGCCGCGCAGAATGGAAAACAGGTCATGGTGCTTGTAGAACTGAAGGCGAGATTTGATGAGGAGAATAACATCAACTGGGCGAAGATGCTTGAGAAAGCCGGCTGCCATGTTATCTACGGACTGGTGGGACTGAAGACCCACAGTAAGATCACGCTCGTGGTAAGAGACGAGGAAGACGGTATCAGAAGATACCTGCATCTTGCGACCGGAAACTATAACGATATCACGGCCAGGATCTATACCGACATCGGTCTTTTTACCGCGTCGGAGACCTTTGGTGTGGATGCATCCGAGTTCTTCAATACTCTGTCCGGATTCTCCGACCCGCCGGAGTGGAAGAGACTGATCCCCGCGCCGACGAAGATGAAGAAATACTTCCTCGAGAAGATCTCGCAGGAAGCAAAGAATGCCAGAAAAGGAAAGAAGAGCCGCATCATCGCGAAGATGAATTCTCTCGTCGATGCCAATATCATCGATGCACTCTATGACGCATCCTGCGCCGGAGTAAAGATCGATCTTATCGTCCGCGGCATCTGCTGCCTGCGTCCGGGTGTTCCGGGCTTGTCAGAGAATATCACGGTGCGGTCGATCACCGGACGGTTCCTCGAGCACTCCCGCATCTACTACTTCTATAACGAAGGTCAGGAAGATGTCTATCTGTCTTCCGCGGACTGGATGCCGAGAAATCTGATCCGCCGTGTCGAGCTTCTCTTCCCGGTAGAAGATCCGGACTGCAAAGCCCGTGTGATGGAAGTTCTGGATGTGGAGCTGGAAGATACTGTGCGCTCCCACTTCCTGGATTCGGACGGAAGTTACCATAAATTGGACCTCCGTGGAAAGAAAAAGCTTGACAGTCAGGAAGAGCTCCAGCAGAATTAAGCTCGATCAGTGATGCAGGAAAATGGCTTTCTGCATCGTAAAATGCAGAAAGAAGAGCGCGCGTGGCAAAGAGACTAAGTAGAAACAGATTGTTCCTGGGAATTATGACGTTCATTACGGTGGCGCTTCTGATCCTGACCGTAGTGGGCCTTGGCGTATTCCGGTCTCAGACACAAAGATATAAAGCTTCCGGCATTGAAGATTATCAAACATATTCCAGACATTTCGTTTTTATCGGGAATGACAGTGATAGCCGTGTCTCGGAGAGCCTTTACCAGCAGTTGCGCGAATACGGACTTCAGAATGACTGTTATGTGGAACGGGCGGGAGATAATCTTGCGGCGGAGTATTCGAAACAGGAACAGATGGATATCGCGATCCGGTCCGATGTGTCCGGTATCATTCTGGAGGGAGACAATTCTGAGGAAACAGTCCGGCTTGTGAATAAAGCGTCCGAGTCCGGGATCCCGGTCGTTACTGTTATGGCAGATGTTCCGGATTCGAAGCGTGTCAGCTTCGTTGGCATGAACAATTACAGTGCCGGAACCAAGTACGGCAAGCTCATTGTCAGTATATCCGAGAGAGTGAAAGAAGAATGTAAGACTCTGGTTCTTATGAACGCTGAGGGAAATAGTAATGAGAATACGCTATATGCTGCGATACAGGAAACGCTGAAGCCGACGGGCATCCAGATCGAGTCTGCGGTGATCGATTCAGCGTCCCCATTGAGCGCAGAGGAGAAGATAGCGGATGTTCTGGATAAATACGAATCGCTCCCGGATATTATCGTCTGCTTAAGTGATATTAATACCCGGTGTGCTTATCAATATATCGTTAACAAGAATGAGGTAGGGAATACGACGATCATCGGCTTTTACGACTCTCCGTCGGTCCTTCATGCCATCGACAGAGGCACATTGGAGGCAACATTCAGTGTGGATACTGAAAAGGTCGCGGTTTGTTGTGTGGATGCTCTGAATGAATACATCGACAAAGGAAATGTCAGTGAATACTTCAGCACGGACTATATCTTTATTGATAAGAAGAACGTAAAGCTGTATCTTGCGGACGAGATCGGAGAAAGAACGAAAAATGAGACGAATTAGGCAGCTTCTTTCCCGTGTGAAGATCAGGCAAAAACTGATCATCGTATTTCTGGCAACATCCATGATCGCTTTGGGTGTAAATCTTTTCGTGTATATCAACCTGAACAAGATGCTTGAACGGATCGATGCGGTTTACTCAACTAATATCAATCTCAATAAACTTTCCGATGATGTTAAGAATGTTCATGCAGGACTTACGGGATATTTGGAAACAAAGGGTACGGATGATCTTGAACTGTATTACCGGTATTCTCAGGAGATCACCGAAGAAATAGAAGATCTGAATGATCAGCCGACGGATAATGCTTTAAAACTCGGGGAACGAAATGTCCGAAATCTGAGTAAAAACTATCTGGCAACAGCTGAGAAGGCCATTCGTGGAAAGAGAGCCCGTAATGTTGAGCTATATACCCGATTCTACAATGAATGCTGTGAGTCTTTCGAATACCTTAATACGTACATTTACAGTTTGAATAATGTGTCTTTCCGGACGAATTCTGAAAGCTTTAACACGATGATCGATTCTCTTCATTATTCGCAGATCCTCTGCCTTTCTATTTTCATCATCGTGACTTTGATGAATGTCCTTCTTATCATTCTTCTTACGAGTACTATTACAAGACCGCTGATAAAACTGTCTGAAAAAGCAAAAGAGATCTCATCCGGAAACCCTGAGAACGTTGAGCCTCTCATGATCGACTCAGATGACGAAATCGGGCATGTGACGCGTGCCTTTAACCGTATGCTTGTCAGTATCAAGGAATATATCGGCCGGATCAGAGCGCAGATGGTCACTGAGAGTGCCATGAAAGAAAAGAGCCTGCTGATGGAAAATCACTTGAAGGACGCCCAGCTCAAGTATCTTCAGGCACAGATCAATCCGCATTTTCTTTTCAATACACTGAACGCCGCCGCGCAACTGGCTATGATGGAGGACGCCAAACGTACCGGTGACTATATTCAGAACATGGCAGATTTTTTCCGATATAATGTTAAGAAGGATAATGAGAAGGTCAGAATAGCTGAAGAAATCGAATTGGTGGACAGCTACATTTATATTATGAATGTTAGATTCTCCGGCGAGATTTCTTTCCGTAAGGAGATCGATGAGTCACTTCTTGATGTAATCGTTCCGAGTATGATCCTTCAGCCGATCTTTGAGAATTCGGTGAAGTACGGGATCGATAATCTGGATGACAGATCGATCGAGATCGTTCTTTCGCTTTACAAAAAGGACCGGTACGCATGTATTGAGATCCGCGATAACGGAAAGGGCATGGATCAGAAAATCATCGATCAGATTCTCTCCCGTCAGCCGCTCGAGTATTCGAAAAAGCCGGATGATGAGAAGAGTGTGGGATTGACAAACGTGATCGCGAGACTGGATATGTTTTTTAACGGAAAAGAGAAGATTGAGATCAAAAGTGCCGAGAATCAGGGCACAAGTGTAATAATAAGTATACCGAGGCGGGATGAAAAATGTATAGAGTAATGCTGGCAGATGATGAAGGAATCGTAATCGATTCTCTGAGATATATTATTGAGAAAAGCTTTCCCGGAGAGTGTGAGATCGAGACGGCCAAAACCGGCAGAAATGTCATTGAACTGGCGGAGAGTTTCCGTCCGGACATTAGCTTTATGGATATTAAGATGCCGGGGATCAATGGTATCGAAGCGATCCGCGAGATTCAGAAATTCAACAGTAAAACTGTATTCATTGTGCTTACGGCATATGACAAATTTGACTATGCTAAAGAAGCGATCAATCTTGGAGTCCTCGAATATGTCAACAAGCCGTTTGACAAAGAGAAGATCGAGACTGTCCTTAGAAAAGCGATGGACGAGGTGGACAAAGAAAGAAATTCCAGACGGGAGAAACTGGAGATCAAAGAGAAGTTTGAGACGATCATGCCGATTATTGAGACCGGGCTGATCCAGAATCTTCTGTTCCACACACACTTTCAGAAGGATATTGATACGTACAGATCTCTTCTGGGAATTATCGGTAAATATGCGTACATGATGGTGATCGTTAACGATGGGGATCTGCCGGAGAACCAGATGCGGGGCGCAGTCGCTGCAAGTCTTGAACTCCAGAAGAATTATTCAGATGTCAGGATGATTATTGAGAATTATTTTAACTGTATCATCGGCTCGGTGATGGGAAACAAGATCCCCGTGCTGGTCCCTTATGAAAAAGATGAACTGTCATACGAGAAACGCGCGGAGATCGTAGAACAGGCGTCTAAACTTGGTAAACGGCTAAATGAGGAGCTTGATCTCAGATGCCGGATCGGTATCGGAAGCGTACGAATGATCGGTTCTGTTTCGGATTCCTATAGTGAAGCGCTGACCTCGCTTTTCAGTACATCGGAAAAAGTTGCACATGCAGAAGACATCCGCGTGGGATGTGAATATGAAGATAACTATCCTGTCAAAACCGAGAAAGAACTCTTCGAAGCCATCAGCGCAGGAAATGTCCAGTTAGCGGAAGAAAAGGCGGGACGGTTTTTCGAATGGATGCGGACACAGTCCGGAGGAAGTCTTTCGGATATCCGTCTTAAGATCCTGGAATTTGTTCTTCGCGCTGAACATATCGTGTATAGTAACGGCGGACACCTTTACCGGTTTAACGGAAGGGCGGAGTATCTTCCGGAAGTCTGTTCGATGGAAAACCCGGAATCCCTGAAGATCTGGTTTATCGAACATATCGACCGTGCGGTGATCATGCTGAACTCCGGAACCGGAGTACCCTCTGAAGACATTATCATGAAAGCAAAAGAATACATCGATAAACATTATAAAGAGGATATTTCTTTGGAAAGCATGTCCTGTCAGACGGATATAAGTCCTTATTATTTCAGCAAGCTATTCAAGCATCAGATCGGCGTGACCTTCATCGATTATCTGACAAACCTTCGCATTGCCAAAGCAAAAGAACTGCTTAGAAATCCACAGTTGTCCATGAAGGAGATCTGCAGTGAAGTCGGTTATAACAATCCGAACTATTTCAGCAGGATCTTCAAAAAGAGTACCGGAATGACTCCGACGGAATATAAGGATGGTGAGAAAGAAATATGAGCAATTGTTTCCGTAAAATAGCGATTTTTTTGATTTCGTTCAGCCTGGTTTGTTTCTCTACCGCGTGTTCGAATTCTAACGAGGCACCGAAAGCACATAAGACTGAGAAATCGGACGATCTTAAGATCGGACTCAGCTTTGATTCTTATGTTATCGAGCGATGGACAAGAGAACGTGATATATTCTGCGCCACGGCGAATGATTTGGGGGCAGAGGTCAATGTCCAGTCCGCAAATGGAGAAGTCGAGACTCAGATCGCCCAGCTTCAGTATTTTATCAACCTGAAAGTGGACTGTATCGTGGTAGTCGCGATCGATGCGGATGCTTTGACGGAGACGATCATGGATGCAAAGGACGCGGGGATCCCGGTCGTTTGCTATGATCGTATCATCAGAAATGCGAACGCGGATCTTTATATATCCTTTGATAATGAAGGAGTGGGGCAAAGAATGGCGGAAGCGATCTGCGGAGAAATCGGCGATAACAGTAATATTGTCGAGATCATGGGACCGGAAAGCGACTATAATGTTCCTCAGGTCATGTCCGGATTCGATTCGATCTGCGAAATGCACGGACAGAATGTACTTCTGAAGTATAATTGCGACGGCTGGAGACAGGAATTGGCCTACAGCTTTGTAAATGACAATATCGAGGTGATCAGTCAGGCTGAGGCGATCATGTGCGGTAACGATGCGCTGGCCGGAGAAACGGTCCATGCGCTGGCAGAAAACGGTCTCGCCGGAAAAATCAAAGTGGTGGGCCAGGATGCAGATATTGAAGCCTGTCAGAGAATTGTAGAGGGTACACAGCTGATGACTGTTTATAAGCCGGTGGAGAGTCTTGCGAAACTTGCTGCCGAATATGCGGTAAAACTTGCGAGGCATGAGTCGCTCGGAACAACTATGATCTTCAATGACGGGACGTATAATATTCCTTATGTTGCCATAGAACCGATCGCAGTGAATAAGGATAATCTGGATAATGAGATTATCGAAAGCGGATTCCATCTCCGCGAAGAAGTATATATCAATGTAAACATGGATCCCGGAAAGAATAAAGAGAGTAGTATCTCGGAGGAAGAGTCGGCTTCGGAGAAGATAGCATAATTCTGACACGTTCTAAATGCTGAAGTTAAAAATGTGCTAATTCATATGTAAACATACTGCTATGTGACTAAAATATGCAGAAAATTGATATGATTTTCCTATTCTGCCAATGATATTTTGGTATCAGTGAAACATCACAAAAAACAATAGGAGGTTATATTGATGAGTATTAAAAGATTTCTTGGTGCAATTCTTTGCTCCGCACTGATGATAGTGCCGATGGCAGGTTGTACTAAAAAAGAAGAAAAGGCATCAAAAGCGCCTGAGACCCAGGCAACCGAATCAGCAAAGACACCGGAGACACAGAGTGGAGAAAAGTATAAGATCGGTGTTTCCATGCCTACGAAGACTCTGCAGAGATGGAATCAGGATGGCGATTACATGAAAGCGGAGCTCGAGGCAGCCGGCTTCGAGGTTGACCTTCAGTACGGTGCAAACGATGTAGCTACACAGCTTTCCCAGATCGAGAACATGATCAACTCCGGATGCAAAGTTCTGGTTATCGCGGCAATCGAAGGTTCTTCTTTAGGTTCCGTTCTTGATATGGCAGAAGCTAAAGGCATCCCGGTTATCGCTTATGACCGTCTGCTTATGGATTCCGACACGGTTGACTACTATGCTACATTTGATAACTACATGGTAGGTACGATCCAGGGCAACTATATTGTAGACACACTGGATCTGAAGAATGCTGCAGGCCCGTTCAACATCGAGATCACAGCCGGTGACCCGGGTGACAACAATGCTCAATTCTTCTACAACGGTGCAATGGATGTTCTGAAGCCTTACATTGAAAGCGGCAAGCTGAACGTTGTTTCCGGTCAGAAGGATTTCACAGAGGTGGCTACATCTGAATGGTCCACAGAGACTGCTCAGTCAAGAGCTGAATCCATCCTTTCTTCTTTCTATGCTTCCGGCACAAACCTTGACGCATGGCTCTGCTCCAATGACTCTACTGCAACTGGTGTAGTCAATGCTCTCGCAGCTAACTACACAGGTAAGTATCCGATCATCACCGGTCAGGACTGCGATATCACAAACGTGAAGAACATGCTCGCTGATAAGCAGGCGATGTCTGTATTCAAGGATACACGTACACTTGCTAAGCAGGTTGTTAAGATGGTATCCCAGATCGTTAAGAACGAAACTGTTGATGTAAACGATACAAAAACATACGACAACCGTAAGAAAGTAGTTCCGACATTCCTCTGCGAACCTGTATTCGCTGACAAGAACAACTACAAGGAAATCCTTATCGATTCCGGTTACTATACTGAAGACAAGCTGAAGTAATAGCCATTACCGCAATTAAAAAACAGGCGGGTCATTCACCCGCCTGTTTTTTGGGGCGGGAGTCCCACGACACTAGACAAAAAGAGGAGGCGCATTAATGTCAAAAGTTTTGCTTGAAATGAACCATATAACCAAAACTTTTCCGGGCGTAAAAGCACTTGATGATGTAAACCTTCGAGTTGAGGAAGGAGAGATTCATGCGATCGTCGGAGAGAATGGCGCGGGAAAATCCACGCTGATGAACGTGCTTAGTGGCATCTACCCGTTCGGCTCCTATGAAGGTGATATTGTTTACGATGGCGAAGTATGCAAATTCCATCATATTAAGGATTCAGAGAAAAAAGGAATCGTCATCATCCATCAGGAACTCGCTCTTCTCCCTAATATGACGATCGGCGAGAATATGTTTCTCGGTAATGAGCAGGGAAGTAAATACTGTATTGATTGGAACAAAACCTATTCGGAGGCAGATAAATACCTTGAGATGGTAGGCCTTACGGATTCATCGAAAACACTTGTTAAGGATATCGGAACAGGTAAGCAGCAGCTCGTCGAAATCGCAAAAGCTTTGGCTAAGAATGCCAGACTGCTTATCCTGGATGAACCGACATCTTCACTGAATGAGAAAGACTCAAAAGCGCTTCTGGATCTTATGAAAGAATTCAAGGCGCAGGGAATGACGATGATCATCATTTCCCACAAATTAAACGAAGTATCCTATGTTGCAGATAAGATCACGGTAGTTCGGGACGGCTCGACGATTGTGACGCTTGATTGCGAGAAAGACGATATATCTGAAGACATTATCATCAAAGCCATGGTTAACCGCGAGATGACGGACCGTTTCCCGAAACGTAAAAACGTCAATATCGGTGACGTAATGATGGAGGTAGAAAACTGGACCGTATATCATCCGGAATTTACTTCCCGTAAAGTGGTAGATGATGTATCTATAAATGTAAGAGAAGGCGAGGTAGTCGGTATCTACGGCCTTATGGGTGCAGGACGAACGGAACTTGCGATGAGCATTTTCGGGCGTTCCTATGGAATAGGTATCAGCGGAACGCTGAAAATAGCAGGTAAAGAGGTTGTTCTGAAAAATCCCAAACAGGCTATTCGTCATAAACTGGCGTATGTTACTGAGGACAGAAAAGGTAATGGCCTTATCCTTTCCAATTCCATTAAACAGAACACATCTCTTGCAAATCTTAAAGCTCTTACTGTAAAGGATGAAGCGGCTGACAGGCGTTCTCCTATTCCGAAACTTGTAATCGATAAAGATAAAGAATATGAGGTTGCGTCCGAATATGTTGCCAAGCTGAAGACCAAGACGCCATCTGTCGAACAGCTGGTCGGAAATCTTTCAGGTGGTAACCAGCAGAAAGTTCTTCTGGCGAAGTGGATGTTTGCAGATCCGGATATCCTGATCCTGGATGAGCCTACAAGAGGTATTGATGTTGGCGCAAAATATGAGATCTACTGTATCATTAACGATCTTGTGGCTGCCGGTAAATCCGTAATCATGATTTCTTCCGAACTCCCTGAGGTCATCGGAATGAGTGATCGGATCTATGTTATGAATGAAGCAAAGATCGTTGGAGAGATCCCTGCTTCAGAAGCAACCCAAAACAATATAATGGCTTGCATCGTCAAGTCCGGAAAGGAGGCTGATGGTATTGCAAACGAGTAACACTGCTCAGAGTTCGAGCGCCGCTCCTAACAAGTTTATTAACTTCTTAAGAAAACATCATGTTTTTAATAAAGTTCGTGCGTTCCTGCAAAAATACATGATGCTTATCGCACTGATCGCTGTTGTCATATTCTTTTCTTTCCAGAAAGGCGGCGCTATTCTTTTCCCGCAGAATATCAACAACCTTATTCAAACGAATGCTTATGTTTTTATACTTGCAACAGGTATGCTCCTTTGTATCCTCACCGGCGGAAATATCGACCTTGCCGTAGGATCTGTCGTCTGTTTTGCAGGCGGTGTCGGTGCCATCATGATGGATCGTTCAATTCCGTGGCCGGTTGCGGTAGTCGCCATGCTGGTCATTGGTCTTCTGGTTGGAATATGGCAGGGATTCTGGATCGCGTATGTAAACGTTCCTCCGTTCATTGCCACACTTGCCGGAATGCTTGCTTTCCGTGGACTATCCAACGTTGTGATGGGCGGCTTTGCCTATGATATCACGGATCAGAATTTCCTAAATATCTTCGGAGGCAAAGAAAACTGTTATGTGCCTGATTTCTTCGCAAATATAGGACCGGAGATAAAAGGGAAAAATGGAGTTATCCTCAATAAGTTCTGCCTTGCCGTCGGTATCGCTTTTGTTATCGCACTTGTCATCTATACGATCCTGCATCGTATCCACCTTAAGAAAAACGGATATAAACTGCAGCCGATCGTATCTGTCATAATCAAGACAACATGTATTTCGGCGGCACTCCTGTGGCTGTTCTACAAACTGGCATGTCATAAGGGCATTCTGACACCACTTATCTGGATCGGCATCGTTCTTGCGATATTTGCGTATATCACAACGAAGACCACTTTCGGTCGTAACCTTTACGCTGTAGGCGGTAATGAGAAGGCGGCAAGACTTTCCGGTGTAAACACCAGGATGGTCAAATTTAAGGCGTATGTAATTATGGGACTTCTTGCCGGATTTGCCGGTGTCCTCAATATTGCCCGATTTGTTGGCGCTAAGCCGACGTATGGTCAACAGTATGAGATGGATGCTATCGCAGCATGCTTTATCGGCGGCGCATCCGCATATGGCGGAACCGGAACGGTCGGTGGTGTCATTATCGGTGCTCTTCTCGTTGGTGTAATCAACAAGGGAATGGATATCATGGGAACAAGTGCAAACTACAAACTGGTTGTCAAAGGAATTGTACTGCTTCTGGCTGTTTTCTTTGATGTCATTATGAAGATGCGTAAGAAGGGAGGTGCCGAAGAATGAATAAATCCGGTGCGAAAAAAGTTCTGAAGAAGAATTCAATGGTCTTAATTCTCTTCTTCGTTTATATTTTCTTTGTTATCATGACCAGGGGTGAGATATTCTCTGCATCCAGTATCACATCGCTCATTTCTCAGAATGCATATGTATTTGTTCTTGGAACCGGTATGCTGATGTGTATGCTGACCGGAGGTAACATCGATCTTTCTGTCGGTTCGTTTGTCTGCATGGCCGGTGCGGTGTTTGGCGTACTATCTGTAAACGCTCACCTCAGTACGCCAATTGCTTTGCTGCTCATATTCGGCCTTGGTATCGTTTATGGTATTGTTCTCGGTTTCCTGATCGCTTATCTCAATATCCCGCCGTGGATCGCCACTCTTGCCGGATACCTTGCATTTAGAGGCGCAGGTAAAGAAATACTCGTTTCTTCTTCGAGAACCAGTGCAATTACAGGTTTCCCGTCGTCATTCCTGAAACTGTTCTCCGGTAAAGTTGCAAAATCTGCCCCCGGAGCATCGATAAGCTACAGCTGTCTGGTCATCGGAATACTGTGTATTATTGTTGTTATTCTGATGAACTTTTTGACAAGATCCGGCAAGATCAAAAAAGGATACGAAGCAGATTCACTTCTGTATGTTATTCTCAAGAGTGTGCTGGAATCTGCAGTGATCGGACTCATTACCTACAAACTCGCGAAAGACGGTGGTATTCCGGTCGTGCTGGTCTGGGTCGTTGCGATTCTCCTGATCTATAATTTCATCTGCGAGAAAACAGTCATCGGACGTCACTTTATGGCGGTCGGCGGAAATTCCGAGACAGCCCGTCTTTCGGGTATCAACAACAAGCATGTTATGTTTGGTGCTTACCTCAATATGTCTGTACTGAGTGTTATTGCTTCCCTTATGATGGTCGCAAGATTCCAGTCCGCGAATTCCGGTGCAGGTGTTAACTTCGAGATGGATGCGATTTCGGCCTGCGTGGTCGGTGGTGTTTCTGCCTATGGCGGATCCGGAACAGTGTTCGGAATGGTAATCGGTGCAACTCTCATCGGTGTCATCAATCTGGGAATGTCGCTTATCTGCAGCAAGTTTAATCTTAACCAGGACTGGCAGCAGGTAGTAAAAGGTGGAGTCCTTCTGGCAGCGGTTGTCTTCGATATTGTGTCGAAGTCAGATATGAAGTGGTCTTCGTTATTCCGTCGAAGAAAAAGCATAAAAGAATTCTCGAAAGAGAATAGTCCTTCCTGAACGGGATAAACTATGTCCCCATATCCCGAGCGAGATACTGCTCCCGATCACTGATTTTCCGGTGATGGGAAGTGGTATTTCGCTTTTCTTTATATAGGTGAAGAATGACGCTTTTTCTTGTGATACAATAGATAGGATACGAAAATAGAAAAGAGGAACGGCTCATGGACCTTTCAGTGGTCATGCCGGCGTATAACGAAGGCGAACACATATACAACAATCTTTTGGAAACGGATCGGATCATTTCCGGATTCTGCGACTCTTTTGAAATCGTTTGCGTCGATGATGGAAGTTCTGACAATACAAAAACTGAAATCGAACGGGCCGCCAATGAGTGTTCCCGTATTCGAATGATCTCCTATACACCGAACGGAGGTAAAGGACATGCGATCAAGACCGGTGTCCTGGAAGCCAAAGGCGATGTCATCGGTTTTCTCGATTCGGATCTGGATCTGTCTCCGGATCACTTCGAGGATTTTCTCTCCCATATGAAATCGGAAAATGCCGACGTCGTGATCGGAAGTAAAATGCATAAGGAATCCAAACTGGAGTATCCCTTTATCCGCAAGTTCGTAAGCTTCGGCTACTATGTCATGCTGAGAGTGCTCTTCCATCTGAAGGTGCACGATACCCAGACCGGTGTCAAAGTCTATCGTGCGGATATCCTTAAGCAGATCGTGCCGGATGTTATCACCAAGGGGTTCGCCTATGATATCGAACTTCTCGCGGTCGCAAATGAGATGGGCGCGAAGATCATCGAGCGTCCGATCCGCCTGGTATTCACCAGAGAAGGCGGATTCTCGAGGATCCGTATGAAGGATATCATCCAGGTATTCAAGGACACATTTAAGATCAAGAAAAAAGTCAGAAAGATCCATAAAGAGAGAAGAAAGACGGCGAAGAACCATGGCTGAGACGTATGATTATCTGGTAGTCGGTGCCGGTCTTTACGGCGCGGTTTTTGCTCATGAGGCAAAAGCACTTGGAAAGAAGGTCCTCGTCCTCGAGAAGCGTCCGCATATCGCCGGAAACGTATATTGCGAAGATGTCGAAGGCATCAAGGTGCATACGTACGGCGCCCATATTTTCCACACCAATAATACAGAGGTCTGGAACTACTTAAATCAGTTCACTGCGTTCAACCGCTTCACCAACAGCCCGGTAGCTAACTATAAGGGCGAGCTTTATTCGCTTCCTTTTAACATGTACACATTTAATAAGATGTGGGGCGTCGTGACACCGGAAGAGGCGGGGGCAAAGATCGAGGAGCAGAAAGCCGAGATGGCGGGAAAAGAACCCGAAAACCTCGAAGAGCAGGCGATCTCCCTGGTCGGCCGCGATATCTTCGAAAAACTCGTCAAAGGGTACACGGAGAAACAGTGGGGAAGAGACTGCAAAGATCTTCCGGCATTTATCATCAAGCGTCTCCCGGTAAGACTTACCTTCGATAACAATTACTTCAATGCACTCTACCAGGGTATCCCGGAAAAGGGCTACACGAAGATGGTGGAGAATATGCTCGACGGCATCGAGGTCCGCCTGAATACGAATTATCTCGATGAGAAGGAAAAGTGGAATGCCATGGCGGATAAGGTCATCTACACGGGCCCGATCGATGCGTATTTCGACTATTGCCTGGGATATCTGCAGTACCGCTCCGTACGATTTGAAACGGAACTTCTCGATATGCCGAACTTCCAGGGAAATGCCGCCGTCAATTATACCGACCGCGAGACACCATGGACGAGGATCATCGAGCATAAGTGGTTCACTTTCGGAAAAGACGAAGACGGAAAAGATCTTCCGAAAACGGTCATCAGCCGAGAATACAGCTCGGAGTGGAAGCCCGGAGATGAACCGTATTATCCGGTAAACGACGAAGCAAATGGTGTGCTGTACGGCAAGTACAGGGAACTCGCAGACAAGGAAGAGAAGGTCATTTTCGGCGGCCGTCTCGGAGAGTATAAGTACTATGACATGGACGCGGTCGTGGCATCGGCGCTGTCTATGGTAAAACAGCAACTGAAGTGATACATTGGAACTATCATCGAGGATACGGGAGGATATAAAATGGATGATCTGTATTTAGTCATGCCGGCGTATAACGAAGAGGCTAACATCGAGTCAGTCGTTTCCGCCTGGTATCCTGTTTTGGAAGGAAAAGGCGAGGGCTCCCGTCTGGTCGTCGCAGACAGCGGAAGCGTCGACCGTACCCGCGAGATCCTTCTTTCTCTGAAGGAGAAATACCCGAAACTTGAGGTGCTTCCTGATACTCTGAAACAGCACGGCCCGAAGCTGATCGCCCTTTATAAGTATGCGATCGCAAAAG
>DFFH01000140.1:24042-46589 GCA_002368805.1 Mageeibacillus sp. UBA3781
TAAATACGATGCGATCCTCGGAAACCGTGTGGTAAGAGGGGATGGAAAGTCCAGAAAACTCGTCGAGAAGTTCTTGTGCTTCCTCCTTAGACTTCACTTCGGTGTGAAGGTGAAGGATAGTAATGCTCCGTTCCGTCTTATGAAAGCTTCGCTTGTGAATAAGTATGTGGGCAGATTCAAAGAAGACTACAATCTCCCGAATGTTATGCTGACGACGTTCTTTGCATACTATAAAGAGAACTACACACTCCGTGAGATTACTTTTAAACCGCGTCAGGGCGGCAAGAATTCGATCAACATTAAGAAGATATTCAAGATCGGATGGGCAGCACTTGCGGATTTCCGCGCTTTCAGAAGAGAAATGAAGGCGGAAAAAAAGAGAAATAAGTAAAGCAGGAAAAGAAACATGAAAGACGAAAAGAAGAAAAGAGGACTTGGAGAAGTGAAGGGCGAGGGCCTGCAACAGAACTCCAAGGAGGAACTCGGGCAGAAACTGAAATCCCGGACTGCCGCGAAATCAAAAGATAAAGCGGAATCCGATAAAGAAGAGCCGCAGGAAAAGAAAGAGAAGATCCTTCCGGATCCGGCCATCGAGAAGATGGACCGTCAGGAGGCGATGGAGTATTTCGGTCTGCCGGCATGGGCCTCGAAAGAGGATCTGGACGACAAATTCTGGAAACTCGGCAAGACCTATTCGGCTCAGAAAGATGAGCAGAAACTGGCGGATATCTCTCTGGCGTACAGCATTGCCAGCGGTGAAAGAGACCGTAAAGAGGAAGAAAAGAAAGAAGAGGACGAGGCCAAGCATTACCTCGGAAAAACATCGAAGCAGTGGAAGGATTTCTTCCACTATGAAGGATGGAAGTTTATCGTCGCAATCGCGGTGATCATCGGCGGCTGGGCTTTCATTAATTACTATTTCCTCGCGCCGAGAGTCGATGTCCGTATGGCATCGATAGGTCACTTCTCCCAGGACGTCTCGATCATGGAATACTATCTCAAGGATAATCTCGGATGCAAGAATCCGGAAGTCCGCGATGCCGATGTGGTATCCGGCGATAGTGCGGATGAAGAAGTGGATGAGTATGGTGTCCAGAAGGCCACCAACCTGATGGCCGTCCATCCGGATATCCTGGTATTTGATATGCCGACAGTCCCTGTTTATGTCAACAGCGGTGATCTTTATATCCTGGATGATGTTTATGAGCAGATGAAGGCTTCCTGGTCGAAGGAAGATCTCGCCCGGATCGAGCCGTACTACTACTCGAAAGCGAGATTCTACGAAGAGTTCCTGGATGATATGCCGGAGACCTATCAGGATGCGATGGAACCGCTGAAGGAAGAAGATCATGTGGATCATATCTACGGCTTTATCATCCGTGATAAGATCGACCAGGCATCCCTCGGATATAAGCTTCTGTGGAAGAATCAGAATATCGAGCGCATCATTATCTTCGGTGTGGGTGCGGGAAGCAGTGATGTCAATAAGGCAACCGAGCGCATGACGAAGATCCTGGAAGATATCGATGTGCTCAGAGCAGAATACCTTGCAGATCATCCGTACGCGGAGTCGGAGGACTGATCATCATGAATGAGAACTAGGGATCTTCCTTCAGAAGGCGGATCTCCTCATCGGAAAGGGCATACATCTCTCCGGGCGCCTGCCCGTCTTTTAAAGTCAGCGTGCCGATCCGTTCTCTGTGCAAGGCTTCGACAGAGCGTCCGGTGGCAGCGATCATTCGCTTGACCTGATGTGTTTTTCCCTCGGTAAGAATAAGCCGGCAAGTGTGATCCGGAAGGATATCGAGCTCTGCCGGTTTTAGTTTTTCCGGCGCGTGGTCCTTCTCGCGAAGCGTCATTCCGCTTGCAAAAAGCACTCTCTCCTTTTCTGTCAGTTCATCTCCGGAGTAGGTGACCAGGTAGGCTTTTTCGCGATGCCATTTCGGACTGGTCAGACGATGGGAGAGCTCTCCGTCATTTGTCAGAAGAAGAACTCCGGTGGTGTGAAAGTCCAGCCGCCCGACCGGTGAGATCTTCTTCGTTTTCAGGTTCGCGGGAAGGAGATCTCCGACGCATGGAAGACGGTCGTCGCTCATTGCCGTCAGATAGCCGTCGGGCTTATTCAGGCAGAAGTAGAGGTACTGTCCGGCACGGATGCTCTGTCCGTCCAGTGTGATCTCCAAGGCCTGCTCTTCCGTGACAGAAAAACCGGGATCGCGGACCACTTCCCCGCGTACACATACCCGTCCCTGCCGAAGAAGATCCTTGACTTCGGTTCTGGTACCATATCCTGAATTTGCCAGCAATTTGTCTAATCTCATGGGCGTATTATATCAAAAATCCCTATCTTTCGACGCATGTAAAATGAAAAAATTGTGGTATAATAAATGTAGTATTTCAGAATGAGGAGTAGTATGGCTGCAAGTATTATCAATATCAAAGAAGGTATGCCGAAAGTTGATGTCGCCACCCGTAAATTACGGTTGGAACTCAATACTTTGCGCCGTGTCGGAGTGAATCAGGTGAAGATCATTCACGGGTATGGTTCCACCGGTAAAGGCGGTCTGATCAAGACGGCAACTCATGAAATATTGCGTACGATGCAGAGTGAAGGCCGCATCAAGGCATTCTGTCCGGGCGAGCAGTTCGGTCCCTTTGAGACACTCGGCAGATCCATGGTCGAGAAATGTCCGGCATTCCGTAATGATCCTGACTGGGCAAAAGCCAATGATGGTATCACCATCGTACTTCTCCGATGAAGATCTCCTGGAACGATTTTGTAAAGCAGTGTGAGAGTTGCCAGGCATGTCCGCTTGGTGCGACGAGAACAAATGTCGTCATTTATCGCGGCAGTGTGGTCGCTCCGATCATGTTTGTCGGTGAGGGCCCGGGTGCGACGGAGGATGAACAGGGACTTCCGTTTGTCGGACAGGCAGGACGGCTGCTGCAGCTCCTTCTGGATGCGCAGGGTTTCTCCACTGAGAATTATCATATCGCGAATGTCGTCAAGTGCCGCCCGCCGGAGAACCGTGTTCCTACCGAGCAGGAAGCGGCTGCATGTAAGAAACTTCTGGGCATGCAGATACTGATCTGTAAGCCGAAGATCATCGTTCTTCTCGGAAAGACCGCATATACGCTTTTTACCGGAGACAAGAATGCGAAGATGACGCAGATCAGAGGCAGTTTTATCGAGAAGAACGGCTATCTGATCATGCCGACTTTCCACCCGGCATATATCCTCCGAAATAATAATGAACGTGTCAAACTCTGGAAGGATATCGAGCAGGTCAGACGGAAGGCCGAGGAGATGGGACTGATGGAGAGACTTCCCTCGCAGCCGGATATGCCGACGGAGAGACCTTCGAAGTGATGTACCGTTTTTTATACACGGGGAAGCAATTTTTTTCACGTCTTCCATGAAAAAGGTATTGCACTATTTTATGACATTTGATATACTTTCAAGCGTTGATTTACAACATTGCCGAATTGTGTAAGGGTAGCACTCCGGTTTCTGGCACCGTCTGTCTGGGTTCGAATCCTAGTTCGGCAGCCATAAGGCTGATTCTTCAAAAGAAGGATCAGCCTTTTTCTTTACCGCTGGTTTAAATCCCTGTTCAACTTCCGGAAAGAAGAGAAACGAACAAATAAGCGTCGGGCTTTATTTCTTTTGCTCTGAAATGAAAATATATGAAAAGAAAACGTTGACAAAAAGATAGCGAGGCTTGTATTATACTTTCGTTTCCTGAAAAAACGCGAGTTTCCGATGAAGGGGGAAGTAGTATGATCAACGTAGAGAGAAGAAAGAGAATTCTGGAGATCCTGGAAAAAGAAAGCCGTGTTTCGACCACTGATCTTCAGGAGTGTCTCGGTGTGACCGGCGCGACAGTAAGATCCGATCTTCGTGACCTGGAGCGTGAAGGCGCGATCGTCCGTTATCACGGAGGCGCACGTATCTCTGACTCTGTAAAGCAGTCCTCCAATCCCGAAAACTACATGCTTCGTTCTGTCATGAGCGTGGCGGAGAAAACCGCGATCGGCAGAGAAGCCGGCAAATTTGTCCATGAGGGAGAGACCATCTTCATCGATGCCAGCTCCACCACTTTCCATATGATCCCGTTCATCAGCAATCTGGATAACCTTACTATCGTAACGAACGGTATCCATACTGCGATGGAGATCCAAAGATACAGTAATTTCCGTACGGTACTGGTCGGCGGCGTGCTCCGTCCGCACTCCGGTGCGATCGAGGGGCTTCTGTGTGAAGAGATGCTCCGGAGGATCAGCGGCGACAGTTATTTTGTATCGGGAAACGGATTCTCGCTTACTTCCGGCCTGACCGGCCATAACTTCTATGAACTGGAACTGAAGAAGCGCTTCGCAGAGAAGTGCAAGCGCTGTATCGCCCTGGTCGATTCATCGAAATTAAATCAGGATTCCACCTCGTCTTTTATCCCGGCGGACAGGATCGATGTACTGATCACAGACTCCGGCATCGCAGATGACCTTGCCCAGGAGATCCGCGACTTTGGTATCGAGCTTGTGATCGCTCCGAAATGATCAGTTCTGTTCTGAGGTGGAGATCTTCTGCTTCAGCTGCTTCGGCGTGATGTGCCTTCTTTTCTTAAACTGCGTAATAAAATAGCTCGACGTGCTGAATCCTGTATCCAGTGCGATCTGGCTGATGCTCTTGGATGTGGTGATCAGGAGCTTTTCCGCTTCGGTCAGTCTTACATACAGAAGATAATCCGAGAAGGTCTGTCCTACGGCATGACGGAAGAAGCGGGAGAAATAGCTGTAGCTCATATTGCACATCTTTGCCATCTTCTCGGCCAGCACCGGCTGCTGATAGTTCTCGTGAATATAATCCAGAACGGCATTTAAGCGCGTGATATCTTCCTGACGGATACCCGGAGAAGAATATACGGAGATTCCGTTTTTCTCCATGCGGCGCAGGTACCATAGGAAGATCCTGCAGATATCGGCGCGGATCGCCAGCTCATATCCCGGCGCCTGCTCGGTAAACTCTCTATGGTAATCCCGGATCAGCTCCGGAATATTGGTGTCCTTCAGTTCGTCTTTTCTGGCAAGCACGGAAAACGAAGTGTTCTTGCCGAGGCTTCTTGTCGTGGCCATAAGGAACGGCAGCAGATACTTCGCACCGGTGGAATATGCCGAGGAGAAGAAAAAGACTGTCGGATCGAACTGCAGGCAGTAGTATTCGCACGGCTCGAAGTGATGGAAAGCATGGACTTCATTGACGTTGATCAGAAGCATGTCGCCTTCGCTGACTTCGATATCCTGATCCGCCATGGACGCGGAAAACCTGCCGCGGATCCCGTAAATGATCTCAACAAAATCGTGATAATGAGGGGCGATCTCACGGCAGGGGCTTCCATCTTCCAGAAAATGCAGACAACTGGCAATGGCATCCTGTAGATGAGGACGGTGAAGATCCTCGTATAAGGCATTTTCTGTAGTGCGATTGTTCTGATAAGACATGGCCTGCTGACACTCCCTCTGTTTATTTCTACTGATAAACAACATGTTCAGCATACCATGCCAGGCAAAAAAAGAAAAGATTTACAGCAAAATAGTGAAATGTCTTATGCCGGTTCCGATGCACTTTCCGAGATGAGAAAAAACTGCATTTCCAGCGATATCAGCTCGATGAACTGGGCAGGAGAGACGCCCAGTGTGTGCGTGACAGCAAATATCACGCGGATCGACGGGTTTGCCTGCCCGCCTTCGAGCTTGCAGTAGTAGGAAAGATTGATACCGGATCTGGAAGCGACAGCAAACTGTGACAACCCCTTTTCACGCCGCAAGGTCCGGATCACTTTGCCGATAATGACTGATTCATCCATGATGATTCCTCCTTCTGATGTTATTTTTTTGTGAGTATATGATATATGCGTACTCATATATGAGTAAATGAAAGATGCCCAAAACAGAAGAAAAGAATCGGGATCATGCGAACATAGGAGAAAGATTATAGTTTTCACGTATATTGAAATGATTATGTGCGAAAAACAGGCAATCTTGTCGTATAATAGTGTTTAATGAGATAACTATGTGAGGTATCGAGCTAATGGCGCAAACGAATGATATACGTCTTCCGTCCTGGATCTCTCCGGGTATGGTTTTTCAGCAGGGAGTACCGGTGGTACTCCGCGGTAGAGTGGGTTCTTCTTCCGTTCCCGTCACGCTGGAGGTTATGAAGGATCCGACAGATGGACGTAAAGTATCGAAACTGGATACGGACTACGGTGTCATCTTAAGTCTGGAGACAGTGTCCGAGGAAGACGGGTCTTTCCGCTTTACTCTTCCGCCATACCGTTCATCGACTGACGCCTACACGCTCGTTTTCCATACTCTGACCGATACGCTGACGATCGAAGACTGCCGGTGCGGCGATGTCTGGGTACTCTTCGGAGGCCGCCCGCTCGCGGCATCGATCTCTCAGACGGCAGCACCGCGTACACCGCTGAAGAAGGATGTCATGCCGCTCCTGCGCTTTTATTCCCCGGAGAAGGGTGTACTCGATCAGGTCGATGTACTCTCGTATGAGCCGATCTTTACCGAAGAGAAGACGAAGTGGATCCGTATCCGCGATACCCTGGAATTGGCCAGCGTTTCGTCTGTCGCTTTTTCTTATGCATATCATCTGGCGGAGCAGCTGCACTATCCGGTCGGTATTCTGGATCTGGCCGAGGAGTATGCGCCGATCTACCGCTGGCTGTCCCACGAAGGCATCGATAACAATGACACGATCCGCGAATATCTTGAAGAGAGGAACCTCTACTTTGACGAAGAAGGATGGCGTGCCAATATTGCCCGTCTTACCGAGAAGAAGAGTGCTATCATCGACGGCTCCCTGATCAAGGATGAGGATGAAGAAGGCGCCGAGCCTAAGAGCGAAGAGTCTTTCGTCTTCGAAGACGAAGAGAAGGTCGATGTCCCGATCGATCCGGAGGGCGCGCTCGCTTTTGAAGATCATAAGGGCGGACAGCCGGAGGAGAAGACGGACGGAAAAACAGAAGATGGCGGTGAAGAGAAGGAGAATGCGGATACTTTGGCAAAAGCACCTTCCGACGATGCTTCGGATGACGAACCGCCGCTTTCTTTCCCGACCGAGGAGCTCAAGCACTTCGAAAAGAAAAATAATCACGATCTTCTGAATTCGATGATCCCTTCCGCAGAGACGATCATGACAGAGACCCTTGTTTCAGAGGCGGCACACCGCCCGCTGGTCGGTCCTGCGGATATGATGTCGGTATTCTTTAACCACCGTCTGGCACCTCTTTGTGACGCGAGTATCCGTGGTATCGTTTTCGCACCGGATGCTTCGGATGCGCAGATCGGTGACCTTTATACCGCGATGGTCCGCCAGCTCCTGGTCGATCTTGCAAGAGTATTCGGACCCCGTGAGATCGAAGATAAGAATCAGGTGCCGTCCTTTATCATCATGCAGCTGCATCCGGATGCGATGGATCCGGAAGCGCCGTTCCGCCATGTGGAGTTCAATGAACGCCTCTGTGCGATCCGAAGAAGATTTCCGATGCCGATCGGCATCTTAGGCCAGCATGATCTCCTGATCCCGGATAAGACGGTTTCCTTTACGATCGGCCGGAGACTGTCCTGTATCGCGCTGGGACTTCACTTCACGCCGAAGATGCCGGCATCCTCGCCGGAGTGCGTCGGTGTCGAGGTGATCGGAAACAAAGTCATGCTTTCTTTCGATAATACGGTCGATGGTCTCCGTCTGTCGGAGAATGAATCCGTTCTTCGCGGATTTGCTGTCTGTGATGAAAGCCGTGTATATGTTCCGGCATCGGCGAGGATCCTGCACGGTGTCCGCGTCATGGTCTGGAATGACGATGTCCTCGATCCGGTAGGCGTAACCTACGGCTACTCTCCGATCCCACATCAGGCGACGTTCCGTAACCGTATCGATCTTCCGGTACTTCCGTTCCGGTTCGATAAGATCCCTTCGGAGTACTGCCCGGATCTGACATTCACCTCCTGTGAAGACATTACCTTTACCGGCAAAAAGACATGGGACAGTGATTTTGAAAAACTGGAAACATATAAGATCACCAAGGGAAAAGCGACGATCTACCGCGAAGTGATGAATAAGACGCAGGGGGCGGCTTCGCTTCGTATCGAGTACGAACCCGAGAACAGTCTTCTGTCTTTCGGACCGGTGCTCTCCTACGCTTCCGTGATGGCGCCGCTTAAGTTCTCAAGAGCCAGAAGGATCTGCCTGGATATCTTTAATCCGGACCAGTTCGAAAAGACGATGCAGATCTCCGGATTCAGAGGAGAAGCCACGATCGAGATCGGACTCCGCTGGCAGACGATCTCCCTGAACTGGGCATCCTTTGATGACATGGAGATCTCGGATCTGGTATTTACTATCTTTGACAGGCAGAGATCCGGCGCGATCTATATCGATAACATCCGTTTCCTTCCGTAGGAAACATAAGAAAAGAAGGGAGGCATGGCATATGGTTGAAGACCTGTTACCGGCATTTGAAAAGAGCTTACTGGAATCATCCGGCTCCATTCCGGTGGTATTTGAGGGCGTGGAACACTGTTACGAGACATCTACACCGTTTCCGACAGCCAGCCGTCATACCTCTCATGAGCTTTTGTATCTTCGCCGCGGCAAGTGCGAATTCGTCATTAACGGAAAGACGGTAAATGTCACGAAGGGAACCACGCTCATCATTCGTCCGCAGGTCATGCACTCTGTCCGTGTGGTGGAAGGACCGGCGGATATGGTCGTGCTTTACTTCGGTTTTTCTTCCGATATGGCAAAAGCACAGCAGGCGCTGCTTTCCAAGCCGAAGGATACCCAGCCGATGGCGAACGGACGTCTCCGCGGAGGACCGACAGTTCCTTTCCTTCAGGAAAATGTATCTTCGCTGCCGCTGGAGTACTTCCTGGACTTTGCCCAGGGTGAGAACACGGTCGGGGACGGTTCCGATTACCTGATCATCTCCGGTAAATCCAGACAGGCGATCGGGGTATTGGCCGAGCGTATCATGCGCGAGAGCCGTTCGGATATGTATGCGAAGGATATGATGATGCAGCTTCTGACGATGGAGCTTCTGATCACGCTCTCCCGCGCACTCCGTGAAGAGTGGGAGGAGAGCCTCCGTGTGAAGAACGGCAAAGCCAGAGAACTCGTTCTTATTGCCAGGGATTATCTCGATGAGAACTATGACCGCGGTGTCACCGTCGCGGAGACGGCATCGTATGTATTCTTGAGCCAGGGATACTTTACCAGAGCTTTTCGGGATGAATTCGGCATCAGTCCGATGAACTATCTGATGCAGATCCGTATCGAGGCCGCCTGCCGTCTTCTGACCCAGAAAGAGATCAAGGTCAGCGGCATCGCGACGCAGGTGGGGTTTTCCAGTCCCCAGCGCTTCAATGTGGCATTTAGGAAGCAGAAGGGCATGACGCCCATGGAATACAGACATATGTACACAGAGTAAGGAGAGATAGAAGAAATGAGTATTTACGATGATGATTTTCGAGTACCGGAGGAAAGCCGGAAAGGGATGGATCTTCCGCGTATCGAGCGGGCAGTAAGAGAGATCCTGATCGCTGTCGGTGAAGATCCGGACAGAGAAGGACTTCTGGAGACGCCGAACCGCGTTGCCCGTATGTACGGCGAAGTTTTCTCCGGACTGCATCGTGATATTACCAAAGACATCAAGACGTTCACCTCGGATAATGACGAGATGATCCTTATCGGAGACATCCCGTTCTACTCGATGTGTGAGCATCACCTTCTTCCGTTCCACGGAAAAGCACATGTCGTCTATGTGCCGAAGAACGGGAAGATCCTGGGCCTTTCCAAGGTCGCGCGTATCGTGGATACGCTTTCTCGAAAACCCCAGCTGCAGGAGCGCCTGACCTCTGAGATCGCGGACACGATCCAGAAGGCGGTCGATGCCATGTCGGTATGTGTCGTTCTCGAGGCGGAGCATCTGTGCATGACGATGAGAGGTATCAGAAAGCCGGGAAGCAAGACCGTTACTTCCGCGATGCGGGGCGGCTGCCGCTCGGACGCAAGGACCCGCTCGGAAGCGCTGGCTCTTATTAACCGCCCGCGGAACATCATCTGAGTATTAAGGGGGGCGTCAATGAGCATTTCGAATTCATCTTCGGTATGGACGATCCGTGACCGCGATCTTGACTACGGGGAGAAGATCCTTCTGATGGGGATCTTAAATGTCACGCCGGATTCTTTTTCCGACGGCGGATTCTTCTATACTCCGGAGAATGCTCTTTCCCAGGCAGTAGCTCTGGTAGAAGACGGCGCGGATATCCTGGATATCGGTGCGGAGTCCACCCGTCCCGGTTCGGAGAAGATCTCGGCGGATGAGGAACTGTCCCGCCTGATCCCTGCACTTGATCTTATCCGAAGTGCAGTTTCTGTGCCGATCTCGATCGATACATATAAGAGCAAGACGGCAAGGGAAGCGCTGAAATTCGGCGCGGATATCATCAACGATATCTGGGGACTGCAGTACGATAAGGAGATGGCGGATGTCGTTGCCGAGGCCGGCTGCGGGCTGGTCATCATGGCCAATTATTTCGATGAGAAGATCTTTAAGCGAAAAGGAGACATCGTGGATGACTGCCTTTCGTTCTTCGAGATCAGTGCCAATATAGCGGAAAAAGCCGGAATCAAAAGAGAGAAGATCCTCTTTGACCCGGGCATCGGATTCGGTACCAATACAGAAGAATCCGTAAAGCTCATCCGCTCGATCCGGAGGATACAGGATGCGGGTTTCCCGCTTCTGATCGGACCTTCGAGAAAACGCTTTATCGGCGAGATCCTTGACGGTGTCCCCGCAGAAGAAAGAGATGCCGGAACGGCGGCGGTCACGCTGTTCTGTCAGGAACAGAAAGCCGCCTGCGTCCGCGTGCATAATGTCTTTGAATCGGCCACGGCGCTGAAGGTATTTACCAGACTTCGGGGAGGGGAACATGGATAAGATCGTTCTGAAAAATATGAGGTTCCGGTCCTTTTCCGGAGTCCTCTCCGAGGAGAAAGCGGAAGGCCAGAATTTCGTGGTAACGCTTACACTGGAACTTAAAGAGATCCCCGGATGCCGTACCGACAAGCTCTCTGATACGGTCGATTACGGAAAGGTATTCGCCATGACGAAGGAATATGTCGAGCATACGTCCTGTGACCTGATCGAGTATATGGCGGAAAACATCATCATCCGGATCATGCGGTGCTTTTCCCTCGTGGAGAGGATCACCTGTGAGATCCAAAAGCCGACCGCGCCGATCGATGGAGACTTTGACTACATGAGCGTCATCATCGGAAGAACAAGACAGGAACTGGAGCCGGTGCTATGAGCGAAGCATATCTTTCCCTTGGCAGTAATATGGGTGACCGGCTGGATAATCTGCGCCGGGCCGTCGAACTTCTGGACCGTCCTTCCGAAGGCGTGGAAGTAGAGCAGGTGTCCCCCGTCTTTGAGACAGCTCCCGTCGGATATAAGGAACAGGATGATTTTCTCAATATCTGCGTAAGGGTCAGGACAGATCTGGAGCCGCTGGAACTTCTTTCTGTCTGCCAGGAGATCGAGCAGACGCTTCACCGCGTCCGGACGATCCGGTGGGGCCCGAGGACCGTTGATGTCGATATCCTTACCTATGACGATATAAAGATCTCTTCGCAGAGACTTACGATCCCGCACCCGAGGATGGAGGAGAGAGGATTTGTCCAGGTCCCGCTGATGTATATGCGGGGAGAGACGGAGATCCCCGAAAAATGGGCAAATGACGTCCATTACTATGGGGTCCTTCCGTACGTCAAGGTTGAATGAAACAGGAAAACCGATATAATATAGATATTCAGTTCAGTTGCTAATAACTTGGAGGTAATAAATGGGCGAACAGGAAGCAAAAAAGGTCAATCACTCCGCGGGGGCAAATTCCTCAAGCGAGTCACAGCCGCCGAGAAATAATAACAACCGTAACCGGAAGAGAAAACCGGGAAATTACGGCGGAAACCGTGACCGGAATAATAACTATAACCGTAATAACCGCTCCAATAATGAAGGCAATCAGAACCGGGAAAGAAGAAACGATAACCGGGAAGAGAGAAGATCGGAGAACCGTGAGTCCAATTCCGGAAACGGATCCGAGAAACGGGAATATCAGAAGAAGAACTATGACAGGAAGAACTCCGATCATCGTGAAGGAAGAGAAAAGAAGAACTGGAACCGCCGCCGTCCTGCAGAGGAGACAGTGGAGGATATCCGTAAAGATAACGAGCGGATCGAGAAGGATATCTGGCTGGAGATCGCCAGCATCCATTCCGTGAAACTCGACTGAGTTTTGATATAATTAGTAAAGAACAGGGAGGTTAGAAAGCATGGAGGGATTGTTTATCACATTCGAAGGAATCGATGGATGTGGAAAGACGACCCAGATCGAGATGCTTTCCGATGACCTGAAGAAAGAAGGTATCCCCTTTGTTCTGATACGTGAACCGGGCGGTACTTCGATCGGAGAGAAGATCAGAACGATCCTGCTGGATAAGGCGAACAGCGGGATGGATGAGAGAACGGAGCTCCTTCTTTACGAGGCAGCGCGAGCGCAGATCGTAAGGGAAAGGATCATTCCGGAGCTTCGATCCGGTAAAGTCGTGATCTGTGACCGTTTCTACGACTCGACGATCGCCTATCAGGGATACGCGAGAGGACTCGATCTCAGCGAGATCGATTTTCTCAATAACTGGAGCGCGGCCGGCATCAAGCCCGATATCACGTTCCTTCTGGATCTGGACGAAGAGACGGCCTATAGAAGACGTCACGGCAGATCCGGTGAAGAAGACAGACTCGAAGCAGAAGGTCTTTCTTTCATGAAAAAAGTGCGGGAAGGATATCTCTCCCGCAGTAAAGAAGATACAAGATTTCAGGTGCTTGATGCCTTAAAGACACCTGAAGAGATCTATCAACAGATCAGAAAAACTGTCTGGGAGGTAGTACAAAAATGAAACTGGTATTTGCGATCGTACATGACGAGGATACACCCCGCCTGATGGCTGAGTTAAATAAAGCAGGCTTCCGCGTAACGAAGCTGAATTCTTCCGGCGGATTCCTCCGCTCCGGAAATACGACACTGATGATCGTAGTCGAAGTGGAAAAGCTCCAGGAAGTGCTGGATCTGATCCGGAAGTATTCTTCCTCCCGCCGCTCGGCGATCAACAGTATGACACCGATGCCTATGGGCGGCGAGGGTATGCCGTATCCGGTCGATGTTACCGTAGGCGGTGCTACCGTATTCGTCGTCAATGTAGAACAGTTTGAAAAGATGTGACATATGGCTTTTTCAGAACTGATCGGACAAAATGAAGCAAAAAAGCGCCTCGGGGTGTCCCTTACCGGAGAACCGGGGCATGCTTTTTTATTGGTAGGACCTTCCGGTATCGGCAAGAAGACGCTTGGCAGAGAATTTGCCAAGGGACTTCTTTGCAGCCATCCGACAGAGAACGGCGCATGCGGATCCTGCCCGGGCTGCCATTATATGCAGGCGGGTACTCATCCGGACTATAAGGAACTTCTGCTTCCCCAGGGGGAGAAGAACATCAAGGTCGCAGATGTCCGCTCGAAGATCCTGTCGGATGTCGGCATCATGTCCCAGATCGCGGAGCGGAAAGTCTATCTGATCGATGCGGACGGACTTGCGGAAGAGGGCCAGAATGCTCTTCTAAAGACACTCGAAGAACCGCCGAAACATGTCGTGTTTATCCTGACGGTTTCTGATGAGTCGAAACTCCTCCCGACGATATTAAGCAGAACGGTATCGATCCGTCTTCTCCCGAATACGGAAGAAGAAGTCAAGGAGGCGATCCTCCGAAGAAATCCGGATACGCTTCCCGAAGAGGCGCAACTGTTTGCGAGATTCTCCAATGGCGTGATCGGATATGCGCTGAACCTTTGCGAGAGTAACTGGCTGATCAACGACTGGGAAGAGGTCACGGATCTGATCCTGCGGATGCCGGAGATATCGAGAACGGAGCTTCTGACGGAAGTATATTCCTTCTTTGATGAGGAAAAAGATCACTTCCGGGATATCCTTTCTCTCATGAGCATGGTCTATGATGAGATGGCGATCTGCGCGACTGACAGCAGTTCGGTCTGCTTGCATGGCGAAGAGAAAAAAGATAAGATGGTCACGGTGATCCGCAAGAACCATCTGGATGTGCAGAAGATCGGGAAGTGTAATGCGATCCTGACGACTGCCGCCAAGGCACATAAAGCGAATGGAAACTTTGAAATGATCGTATGCCGGATGCTTCTGGCATTGAAAAAGGAGAATATAAATGGCTAAAGTAGTTAATCTGCGATTCCATGACGCCGGAAAGCCCTACCGCTTTCTTGCAGGCGACTTAAAGCTCAAGGTCGGAGACGCAGTCATGGTGAATACGGCACTGGGACAGGATATCGCCTTTGTCGTAGATGAACCCTTTGATCTTCCCGAGGAAAAAGTCGATGAGACGATCCTTCCGGTGCTCCGCTATGCAAATGAGAAAGAGATGGAGCACTACCATGAGAAGAAAGAAAGAGAGAAGAGTGCTTTTTACAAATGCCTCGAACTTATCGAGAAAAGAGAGCTCCCGATGACGCTCGTAGAGGCGGTCTATTCCTTTGACGGAAGAAAACTCACCTTCTACTTCACGGCCGATAAACGCGTCGATTTCCGTGAACTTGTAAAAGACCTGACTTCGTGCTTTAGAACACGTATCGAACTTCGGCAGATCGGCTCGCGTGAGCAGGCGAAGATGGTCGGAGGCCTCGGCATCTGCGGAAGAGAGCTCTGCTGCTGCTCTTATCTCGACCAGTTTCTGCCGGTCACGATCCGTATGGCGAAGGACCAGGGCCTGTCCATGAATCCGACGAAACTTACCGGTACCTGCGGACGTCTGATGTGCTGCCTTTCCTACGAGCAGGCGGCTTACGAGGATGCGAATAAGCGCGTACCGAAGGTCGGAAAGAAAGTGAAGACTCCGGATGGAGTCGGTGTCGTTATTTACTCGGATCTCCTGAAGGAGAAAGTGACGGTGCGCTTCGAGAAAGAAGAAGAAACGGAGATGCAGATCTACGATGCTGCCGATGTGTCTCTTCTGAATCCGCCGCAGCCGCAGTGCAAACAGGACTGCCCGAGAAAGAAGCAGCAGCCTGAAAAACGGGAAGAATGAGTATTTGACATTTTAGACACCTTTATTTTTTACATTTTCTTAATTTACAAAATCAAAAAAGTAGTGTTTAATGAAGTCGTAGACCAGATAAAGGAGGATAAATAATATGGCATATGTAATTTCTGATGCATGTCTGTCTTGCGGTACCTGTGAGGGTGAGTGCCCGGTAGGTGCTATTTCTCAGGGCGATGGCAAGTATGAGATCAATGCGGACCTCTGTCTTGAGTGTGGTTCTTGCGAGGCTGCTTGCCCGGCTGGCGCTATTTCTCAGGGCTGATCGTGCAATAATAACGTAAAGCAGAGGGATCTGATCCCCTTTTGGGGAGCAGATCCTTTTTACGTGATAAGGAGATTTTCTTTTGGAATTTGACGAAAGAACAGAGACGATGGAGGATCTGGGGCGTAACGGCGCCCGGCTGATCCAGAGCAGAAACGGTTTCCGGTTTGGCGAGGATACCGTGCTTCTGGCATGGTTCGTCTCTGAAAATCTCCGCATCCGCCAGTCGAGACCGGTAAGGGTACTCGAACTCGGGACGAACTGCGGCGCAGGCTCGATCCTTCTTGCGGCCAGAAGATCTGATCTTCGGATCGACGGAGTGGAGCGCCAGAAGGAAGCGGCGGAGATATTCCGGAGAAACATCGGACTCAATGCTTACACGGACCGCATGCGAGGCTTTTGCGCAGATCTCCGTGATCTTCCATCACCTGAGATCCCGGGAAATATCTACGATGCCGTCTTTATGAATCCTCCGTACAGAAAAGCGGAAGAAGGACCGGTCACTTCGGAAGATGCCCATAGCAGAGAACTTCTCGAGGCCCGGTTTGCGATGCACGGCTCGGTGGAAGATTTCCTTTCCTGCGGAAAGAAGATGCTCGCGTCCGGCGGAGACCTCTTTCTTGTTGACCGTGCCAAGGACTTTTCACAGGTCATGAAGACCTGTCTTGACCTGAATCTGATTCCTAAGAGGATCACCTTCGTTCATCCATATGCAGAAAAAGAGGCAACTCTCTTTCTGCTGTCTGCCAAAAAGGGAGGAAAGATGACGGGAACCGTCATCACGCCGCCCCTGATCCTTCGGGATGATAAACGTGAATACACCCCTCAGCTGAAAAGAATTTATAGTGAGGATAACTGATATATGCTGTACTTAGTGGGAACACCGATCGGAAATATGCAGGACCTTTCGCCCCGTGCGATCGAGGTCTTATCCCATGTGGATCTTGTCGCTTGCGAAGATACCAGAAGAACAGGACTTCTTCTTGCGCATTTTGGTATCTCGGCAAAGCTTGTGAGCTACCATGAACATAACAAGGCATCTTCCGGAAGCAAACTTATCGCCCGTCTCAAGGAAGGAGCCCAGATCGCTTTGGTTTCTGATGCAGGCATGCCGAGCATCTCCGACCCCGGTGAGGATCTGGTCAAGCTTTGTATCGAAGAAGGCATAGAGGTCACGGCAGTTCCCGGACCGGTCGCAGGTATTACAGCGCTAGTGCTTTCCGGTATGGATACGCGTCACTACTATTTCGAAGGATTTCTTCCCGTGGAGACCAAAGAGAGAAAAGAGCGTCTTTCCGTGGTTGCGGAAACTTCCGTCACCACGATACTGTACGAGGCGCCGCATCGTCTTCTAAAGACGCTTTCCGACCTTTCCGCGGCGGGAATGGGAGAGAGAAGGATCTCCGCCTGCCGGGAACTGACGAAAAAATACGAAGAGGTCATCCGCGGCACGGTAGAGGAAGTGACCGCTCATTTTGAAGAGGTCCCGCCGAAGGGAGAATTTGTTCTCGTTTTGGAAGGAGCCCCGAAAAATGATGCGAAAAGGAAGCTTTCTCCCGAAGAACGCCGAAATGTCATTTTAGATTTAGAAAGTAAGGGATTATCTACTAAAGATATAGCAAAAACACTCGCTTTGGAGTGGGGAGAAAGCAAAAAGGCTCTATACGATGAGGTCCTTGAAATGATAAAATAATATGGATAGTCTAGTTTAGGGGAGAATTTAGATGGTCGCCGACGATTCCGGTTTTGTATCAGCATTATATGACTCGACGATCAGTCTTGATCCGCAGCTTCTGGCGCAGGCTGACAGCCTTCTGGAAAATGTGGCGATGTGTACATTTGTCGTCTTCCCGAAAGAAAAAAGACTTTTCTTCTCCAAAGGTATGACAGAGTATCTCGGCCCTGTGGCTGCTGAGGATATGCTTTTGGATAATTTCCTGGAATTTACGGATCCGGACGAACAGAGAAATCTGAAAGTCCGATATGAGGAAGGCTTCTATGATCTGGCAGCAGATAATCATAAAGTCGTTTCTTTCGAGCATAATATCATTTCCCATACTGGACACCTGTATCATGTACGTGTAACGATGCAGGCGGTGAAGAAAGAGAATCACCTCCTGATCTTCGGCATGATGGAAGACTATACCAGCAGCTTTGGCGAGATCGTATATGAGAAGCTCCTGTCCGATTCGATCGACGGATACGTTTTCTGTTATGAAAGTGAGACCGACCATGTACGGTTTAATTCCTCGCTGGCAAATCTTCTGGACTTCCCGACGCATGAACTGCATCACGCGACAAAGGAGATCGGCAATCTCGTAAACCCGGAAGACTATTCCGCATTTGTTTCGATCATGCAGAATGATAAGGAAAAGAAAGACAGATTCGGTCTGGATTTCCGTATCCTTTCTCCGGTCCAGGGAGAGGTCTGGGTGCACTCCTGTGGAGTCTTTGACTTTACATCTCCGGACCAGAAACACTATAAGATCGGTATCCTCGTTGATGTTACCGATAAGAAAAAGACGAACTCCCTACAGAGACTCATCATCGACGGCTCCGAAGCGATCACTTTTACCGCTGATATGAAGCGCGGTATCATCGAATTTTCTCCGAACCTGAAAGATGCTTTCCCGGATATGGATCTTACCTATTCCGGCGACATCATCCACAGAATGGCGGAGGAAGTTATTGAAGACGACAGAAAACGTTTTATCGAGACATTTACCTATCTCGTGGATGAAGAGAGAGATACCTTCTCCATCGAGTTCCGTGTATGGGGGAATGACGATCAGATCAGATGGCTCGCCAGCCGTGGAAAGACAGTCTATGACAGCAGTAAGCAGGCGCTTGTCATCATCGGTACGATCTTCGATCTTACTTCCATGAATGAGATGCGTGAGAATGTGGAGAAGAACTCTTCACGTAATTCCCTGACCGGACTTCTGGCACGTGACCGTCTCATCTCGGATCTTGATGAGATGATCCATAACAGAGACGTCCTGTCTGCGGCGATCGTACTGATCGACATCAAGGATTTCCATGTATTTAATGACCGTTACGGAAGAGAGTCCGGTGACAGGCTTCTTGTCACCATTGCGAAGAAACTCCGTGAGAGCAGCCCGAAGGATAGTGAACTCTATCATATCAATGTGGATACTTTCTGCCTTCTGTGGAAGAATGCGACACGTGTCCAGGTGGAAAACCACATGAAAGCTATAAAGGAAGAGATGAATGAACCGCTGGTCGTGGATAGAAGTACGATGTATGTCTCTTTCTCGATGAGTGCGGCGATCTTCCCGTCATGCGGAAATGTCGCGGAAGAACTCCTTGTGAACGCGGAGATCACACTGCATAAGGTCAAGCAGGATCCCCGTCTTACTTATTCGATCTATACCCCTCAGTTCAAGGTGGAGCTGAAAGAGAGACTGGACTTCGAGTTCCAGATCAGTAAATCTGTCCGTGAAGGCAACCAGAACTTCCTTCTTTATTTCCAGCCGCTGGTCGATGCCAGATCAGAGCGCCTCGTCGGCTGTGAAGCGCTTTTACGATGGAGATCCCCGCAGGGAAATCTCATCTCTCCGGAGAAAGTAATTGCCGCCGTCTATGCCACCGGTCAGATGAATGTCGTCGGTGACTGGATCCTGCGGACAGCGATCAAGCAGTGCAAGACATGGATCGATTCCGGTGTATCCGATGACTTCTATGTGCATATCAATGTTACCGCTGAAGACATGGCGAGGATCGATTTTGCAGACTATGTCATCCAGCTTCTTTCCGAGTATGGACTCCAGCCGAAGAATATTCTTCTGGAGATCACAGAGACGACGCTCATGAAGAACCTGGCGATCTGCCGTCAGAACATGATCAAGCTCAGATCGAACGGTATCCGCATCGCTCTCGATGACTTCGGTACCGGTTATTCCTCCTTTAACTACCTTCGCGAATTCCCGGTAGATGAGATCAAGATCGACCGTGCGTTTGTCGATCAGGATGACCGTTTCAATACATCATTCATCTCCGCTATCGTTCTCCTCACGAGAACCATCGGCATGACCGTATGTGTCGAAGGTATCGAGACCGCGCAGAAAGCATCACGTATCCGCGCGCTGGGCGTCGATATCTTCCAGGGTTTCTATTTTGCAAAACCACTCTCCCCGGAAGACTTCGAGAAGAAGTACTTCTCCGGAGCCAAGTTCCGCGCATCGAAAGAAGAAGTGCAGGAGAGGACCCGAAGAGGCGAGTAAATCCCGGAAAACAGCAAAAGTCGCTGTTCACGTTACTTTTTCAAGTGATTTGAGCGACGTTTGCAGCGACTTTTTGTTTTAGAAGTTACTATTGATTACTTTGCAACGATGTTAGCAAGTCTTCCCTTAACGTAGATGAACTTCACGATATTTCTTCCGGCAAGTGCAGATTCGAAATGGCTGTCTTCTTTAACCACCTTTTCAACATCATCCTGTGTGGCATCCGGTGCGATATTGACCTTATACTTCACCTGACCGTTGATCTGGACAGCGATCTCGATCGTATCCTTGACGAGCTTGCTCTCATCGCATTTCGGCCATTCCTGGTTGAAGATCGAGTATTCATTACCCATTCTCTCCCAGAGCTCTTCAGTAAAGTGAGGAGCGTACGGAGCATACAGCAGAAGGAATGTCTCTACGGTAGATCTTAAGAGAGCATTGTTCTTATTGGCTGCACCCTGATACTTCCCGATCGCATTCAGAAGCTCCATCAGACGGGCGATGGAAGTATTGAACTGGAATCTTTCGGTATCTGTCGTTACTGCCTTGATGGTGTAGTTCAGACTGTAAAGGAGAGCCTTATCTTCTTCGGAAAGATTCTCCGGAAGTGCCTGACCTTTAGCGATTCCGCATACGTCTTCAACGAGACGGTCGATACGGCCGGTGAACTTTACGATGGCCTGAAGTCCGCTCTCGCTCCATGGACCACCCTCTGTATATGCGAAACCGAATGCCAGGTATGTTCTGAATACATCAGAACCATACTTCTGGATGTACGGATCCGGTGCGACTGTATTTCCTCTAGACTTACTCATTCTGTTTCCGTCAGGTCCAAGGATAATGCCCTGGTGAACGAGAGAGGTGAACGGCTCGTCAAAATCGAGGTAACCCATATCACGGAGAGCCTTACAGAAGAAACGTGTGTAGAGAAGATGCATCGCTGCATGCTCCGGACCGCCGACATACTTATCGACCGGGCACATCTTATCGATGAGCTCTCTGTTGAAAGGCTCTTTATCGTTCTTGTTATCCGGGTAGCGGAGCTGATACCAGGAAGAGTCAACGAAGGTATCCATGGTATCCGGATCACGCTTGGCGGGAGCGCCGCACTTCGGACAGGTCGTGTTCATGAACTCAGCACACTTTGCCAGCGGGGATTCTCCATCCGGACGGAATTCTACGTCGTAGGGGAGAAGTACCGGGAGCTGATCATCCGGTACCGGAACGACACCGCACTTCTCGCAGTGAACGACCGGGATCGGTGTGCCCCAGTAACGCTGGCGGGAGATCAGCCAGTCACGGAGACGGTAGTTGATCTTTCTTTCTGCCATGCCCTGCGGCTGGAGTTTCTCGATGATCGCGTCGATCGCGGTCTTGAAGTTCAGACCGTCAAACTCACCGGAATTTACCAGTACGCCTTTTTCAATGAACGGAAGTTCATCCTCGGCATCCGGAGCAGATGCGATTACTCTCTGGATCGGGAGATCGAATTTCTTTGCAAACTCGTAGTCTCTCTCATCGTGAGCAGGCACCGCCATAACCACACCGGTACCGTAGGTTGCGATAACATAATCGGAAGCCCAGATCGGTACTTTCTTTCCGGTGATCGGGTGGATCGCATAAGATCCTGTGAAGACACCGGTCTTCTCACGGGTGGTGGACATTCTGTCGATATCGGAAGCTTTCTTGGTGAAAGCCTGATACTCTTCCACTTTCTCACGGCATTCATCCGTCGTGAGCAGTGTGCAGAGCGGAGACTCCGGAGCAACAACGACGTAGGAAACACCCATCAGGGTATCGGCACGTGTGGTGAATACGGACAGCTTCAGATCGGAACCGTCTTCGTCCTTTAAGCGTTCGCCGTTCTTCTCGCAGAGGAAGGAGATCTGAGTACCTTCAGATCTGCCGATCCAGTTGGTCTGGATCTTCTTGGTCTTTTCCGGCCAGTCGAGCTGCGGCAGGCAGTCGAGAAGTTCCTGAGCATAAGCCGTGATCTTGAAGAACCACTGTGTCATGTTCTTATGCTCGACCTCAGTGTGGCAGCGCTCACATGCGCCGTCGATGACCTGCTCGTTAGCAAGAACGGTATTACACTGCGGGCACCAGTTGACCGGTGCATTCTTTCTGTAGGCCAGACCCTTCTCGAGAAGTCTTAAGAAGATCCACTGGTTCCACTTGTAGTATTCCGGCTTACATGTCGCGATCTCGTAATCCCAGTCGTAGGTTGCGCCCATGTTCTTGAGCTGCTGCTCCATGATCTCGATATTATGAAGTGTACTGTCCTTCGGGTGGATACCGGTCTTGATGGCGTAGTTTTCCGCCGGAAGACCGAAAGAGTCAAATCCCATCGGATGGAATACGTTATAGCCCTGCATTCTCTTCATACGGGACCAGGAGTCCGTAAGAGAATAGTTGTACCAGTGACCGAGGTGAAGGTTTGCCGCGGACGGGTAGGAGAACATCTCCAGTACGTATAGTTTTTCACCCTTTTTATTCGGGTCATATTTGTAAAGCTTGGTTTCTTCCCATTTCTTTTGCCATTTACGATCGACATCGGTTGAATAAGCCATCGTTTTCTACCTCTCTTTATATAGAAACTTACGAAACACCATTATAGCAGATTTTTTCGCGCGCGCGATATTTATTTAGGAACTCATCATGAAATAGCACTTCCTTTGGCTATTTTCAACTCTGTAGTTGAGATTTATAAACCGCTGATAAAAGAATACCATACCAGCACTTTAATGGCATTAGCCTGATGCCTCTACCTGATCTAATTCAGGCT
>DFFH01000074.1:0-3608 GCA_002368805.1 Mageeibacillus sp. UBA3781
AAAAAAGGAGCTGTCTTTCGACAACTCCTTCATTTGGAGGCACCACCCGGATTTGAACCGGGGATAAAGGTTTTGCAGACCTCTGCCTTACCACTTGGCTATGGCGCCATTTGCATAATCAGCGAATGAAATAATACCATCTTCACCCGCCCTGCGTCAAGTCTTTCCATGATTTTATGGAAAAAGCACTCATTCTTTTTCTTTATCACGTGCGGTTGCCGCACGGAGCGTCTGTCAGCATGTGCCCGCGATCTTCGTCGGCAGGTGTGCCATGGCATCCTGTGTGGTCTCGTACTGTTTCAGCACAGAGATCACTCCGAGGTCGGGGCGAGGGAAAATAAACGGAAGATCGGTCTCACCGAGTCCCGGACGGACCGGGAAAGCAAGTTTTTCTTCGTCCAGCGAGAACTGTGCATCCACGCCTTCTTTATTTCCTCTGGCATCGAGACGCACCCAGCGTCCGAGAGATGCGAAATATACGGCATTTAATCCATGCAGGATCAGCGGGGATTCTTCATCATTTTCGTCCAGCCGCAGGTACTGGTAGCAGAGTCCTGCCGGGATCCCCGATGCACGAAGGAGCGCGCAGAGAAGATGCGACTTGCCGAAGCAAAGACCCGTTCTCTTGTCGAGAACATCAGAAGCCCGAAGGCAGAGTTCTTTTCGGCCGGCATCGTTACTGTGTGAGATCTCGTCTCTTACGAATTCGAAGGCACGCGACGCGAACTCGATCTCCGGGTCGAGATACCCCATCTTCTTCCCGTCGTTCATATCCTTGAAGATCTTCTCCATCAGATAGTTCGCCACGATCACGACTTTGACGTTGTTGTGGTTGATATATTCACTGGTCTCGAGATACTCGTCGAAGTTTTCCGCCTTGGTGATCAGTTCCATGTGCCGCTCCTCACTTCTCCGCGAAGCCTTCATTCTCCGGCTCCGCCACATTTTTCGGGAAGAAGACTCTTCTTCCGTCCTTCTCTATTATATCAAATCCGACCTCATATACCGAGCGCAGGAGGGGCTCGGTCAGAACCTCGCTGACCAGTCCCTTTGCTTCGACCTTTCCTCCTTTAAGAAGGATCGCCCGATCGCAGAATCTCTCCACCATATTAAAGTCGTGCATGACGACGATGACGCTCAGATTCTCTTCAGCAACACGTCTGTGCAGAACATCCAGGATCCCGATCTGGTGCTTGATATCGAGGTTCGATGTCGGTTCGTCCAGAAGGATCCACGGTGTTGTCTGCGTCAGGGATCTGGCGATCAGGGTGCGCTGCCGTTCTCCTCCGGAAAGCGAAGTGAAGTTTCTGTTTCTGAGATCCAGGATCCCCACCGTCCGCATCGCATCCTCGGCGATCCGTCTGTCCTCCTCCGAGTCGCCGTCCCAGGTGCTTTTGTACGGGTAGCGGGACATCAGTACGACCTCTTCCACGGTAAAAGCACTCTCCCCGCTGCTGGTCTGCGGGACCCATGCGATCTTCCGGCTACGCTCCTTCGGTGCGTAATCGAGCGTGTCCTTCCCGTCGATCAGGACAGCTCCCTCCGGACACTTGATCTGCGAGAGGAAATGCTTGAGAAGTGTGGTCTTACCGGATCCGTTCGGTCCGAGAAGCGCCGTCATATGTCCCTCGGCAAAGGTATAGGAGATGTCCGAGAGGATCGGGCGCTTCGCGCTTCCCGGCTGGTAGGATAGACCCCGGACTTCGATGCCGGTGTTTCCGGTTCGCTCTGTCATTCGCGCTCCTCCTTTCTTCTTTCTTTCCACAGAAGATAGAGGAAGAACGGCGCTCCCGTCACCTGTGTGATCGCGCCTACGGCGATCTCCGCCGGCGGTGCTGCTGTTCGGGAGACCAGATCACAGAGTATCATGAAGATCGCGCCGCCCAGAAGAGAGAGCGGGATCAGCCGCCGGTTCTTCGGGCCGGCCAGAAGTCTCATGATATGTGGAATAATAAGGCTGACAAATCCGATGATGCCGCTGACCGATACACTTGCCGCGACCAGAAGCGATGTCGCGATCACGGCGATGGTTCTTGTTCTCTTTACGGAGACACCCATGCTCTGGGCCTCCTGATCACCAAACGAGAGCAGGTCGAGGTCTCTTCCTAAGACCGCAAAGCAGATGATCGCACCGGTGAGCACGATCGCCATAAAACCGACCTTGACCCAGGTCGATGCCGAGAAGCTGCCGAGCATCCACAGATAGATCTGCTCGAGTTTCTGCCGGTTCCACATCATCAGAAGTGTGATCGCAGCTGTCAGCATCGACGAGCAGGCGATGCCGGCCAGAAGGATCCCCGTGACCGACCTCGATGTCGCGATCCTCGCGACTCGGAATACCAGCAGCATCGTAAGGATCGCACCGAAAAATGCGAACATCCAGATACTGCTGATGCCCATGACCGAGAAAGTGATGCCGAATGCGATCGCGATCGCTGCGCCGAAGGCCGCTCCGGACGAGATACCCAGCACCTGCGGATCCGCTAGAGGATTTCGGAAAAGCGCCTGCATCACGACACCCGCGGCGGCAAGTCCTCCGCCCACGAGTCCGGCCAGCAGCACGCGCGGCAGGCGGATATCCCAGATGATCAGCTTATTGGCTCTGGGGATCCCCTCCAGAAGTTTTTCTTTATTTACGAATGGGAGTTTGGCCAGAACGATCTTCGCGCTTTGCGAAACCGGCACTGACACGGACCCCACCGCAGATGCCCAGATGACAACAATGACCAGAAGGAGCAGTAAGCCCCCTCCGGTCATTGTAATTGTCGTTTTTTTGAGCGGTTCTTTTTTCATAAACTGCCTTTATGAGATGCCGGACCTGCTACGCATTCCGGAATCTTTCATTTATCGTTATGCTGCCTTCTGTCCCTCTTCTTCGAAGCACTCCGGGAAGATCAGCTTCGCGAGCATTTCAACTGCATCTGCATTTCTTGCGCACTGGCGGTCCAGCATATCCGTGCTCTCAAGAACAATGACGTGTCCTTCCTTGACCGCAGTCAGATCCTTGTACGGAGCTGTGGTCTGGAATGTGCCATCTGCCCATGCCGGGATGATGATGATGTTCGGATCCTGCTTGACCAGATCCTCTGCATTATATGCCCAGCCGGTCGCGCTCTTCGCTGCGTTCTCCGCACCGGCCAGTTCAATGATGTTGTTGATGAAAGTCTCACCTGTAGCTGTCCAGTCGCCGCCCTCGCCGAAACCGACAACATAGTAAACTGTCGGATGATTCTGTACGTCTTTGAGTGCTTCCTTGACGCCATTGATCTTCGCCTGCATGTCAGCGATGACTTTATCCGCTTCTTCGGTTGCGCCCAGGATCTTACCCATGTTCGAGATCTTGGTATAAACGCCATCTACCGCTTTTTCCTCATTGAGGATAACGACAGTTACGCCGAGGCCTGTGAGCTTGTCGTATGCTTCCTTCGGGAAGATCGAGTCAGCTACGACGACGTCCGGATTCAGACTGACGATTTTCTCGACGTCCGGTGCATTGATATCACCGATGGACTCGATCGATGCTGCTGCTTCCGGATAATTGCAGTAATTGGTGCGTCCTACGAGCTTGCTCTCCTGGCCGAGAGAGAAGATGATCTCTGTGCACGCCG
>DFFH01000074.1:3668-3830 GCA_002368805.1 Mageeibacillus sp. UBA3781
GGCTGCAGGATACGACCTTCTGCGGTTCTGCCTTGATAACGGCCTTCTGTCCGTAGATGTCTGTCAGCTCGAACGGATACGCTCCGTCGTCCTGCCGGGAGCTTGTAGCTTCCGTCTCAGACTCGGTCGCCGACTCAGTTGCGGACTCAGTTTCCGACTCAG
>DFFH01000035.1 GCA_002368805.1 Mageeibacillus sp. UBA3781
GGTAGAGCATGCGGCTGTTAACCGCAGGGTCGTAAGTTCGAGTCTTACTGGAGGAGCCAAATAAAGCAGTTACGAAAGTAGCTGCTTTTTTGTTGTCCCATTATTGTCACTTCCTGCATGCTATAATTTACGTAGATATGAAGATAGTTTTTCTGGAAACTGATTTAGAGCAGACAGGAGGTGAGCTATTTATGACATGGAATGATTTCTACGTGAATTACATGGAATGGGCGGAAAGTACAGTTTCCAGCCGCATCTCCTCTTTAAAGGAGATGGGACCGACCGATGAAATCATCGAAGTGGCTACGGAATTCTCCGATCCTCTTAGCAGCAGAATAATTCGCAAAGCCGTTTCTTTGGGAAAGGTATTTACTCCGCAGAATGTGGCGGATCTTTATGGTGCCGTTCCTGATGCTTTACTGGAAGAACTCATCACAAGGTATATGGATACGGGAAAACCGATCAAATATGATAGTATTATCGATCTCGATGGAATCTTATCTCAGAAGATGATGGAACGTATCGTGCGTTATGATGTGGATAACGGCGTGATTTTTACGCCGGAGCAGATCATCGAAATGGACGGAATCGTTTCTTCAGGAGTTCTGACATATGCTTTGAAGAAGTGGAATAAACCGCTGACTGCTTCGCAATTGGAGTATCTTGATGGCGTGGTGGATATAGATCAGTTAAGCCGGAAATTTACCAAACAGGCAAAGGCAGACTTGCAAGAAGAGTATGATTACAACGACTCCTACGACTATGCGGACACATCCGGCAAGAAACCGGGACTCCTGGATAAACTTGGTGTGTTTTTCATGGTAGACGGAGCGGAGAAATATGCGAAAAAGCGCCGCGAAAGAAAGCAAAGTGAACGCGACAGTTCATATCATCTGTTCGGGAACACACCGGCAAAGTATCACATCGGAGATTATGTGAGGGTGCGGTCCAGACGGAAAAGCGGAACGATCGTGGATATGACGAATAAGAGATATGACATCCGGCTCGATGATGGAACTTTCCTGAGCTCCGTAAGTGAAATGGACATAGAAAGAACGCTCTTTTAAAGAAAGCGGGATAAAATCTTCGGAGGAAAACAGATTATTTATCTGCCGGCTCGTATGTCTGAGCGAAGAGATCTTTTTCTACGATGTAGAAATCAGACAGATCGTTCTCACGGATAGCGATGTAGTCTCCCTCAGTGCCGCGGACGTAGTTATTTGCATCCCATACGGTGAAGATCTTGACGGAGGTCGTGATCGGCTTCATATAGACATACTCGGTTCCCTTATTGATGCACGAACGGATGTGATCCACAAGGTCGAACGTCTCGCCGGAACGGAGATTCTTGAGCGTCGGACGGTATTCGGAAGAAACCTTTGACTTGGCGCTGGCCATATCGTAGTTTTCTTTGAACTTGGTCATGGTGGTCGGCACGATGCTGCCGCTGACACCGATCATGATGCAGGTATCGGCATTGGCGTTGATCTCGATATCTCCCTCGAGTGTACGAACAAGGATCGGGGTATTCGCTGTAACGAAGTCTTTGCAGAATACGACGCCGACAGGAACTCTCTTTTTCTTGTAACGGTGGAGGCCCTCGGTGCTGATCTTATCGACACCTGCACGCAGGATCTCGCATTCGCCGGAGTACTTGGTCAGCTTCATGCGCAGGAACTGCATCATGCGGAGATCCTTATATTTTGCAGAGTATTCATCTTTGCCGATGAAACCGCCGGCCTTGTTTTTGTGACCGCCGCCGAATCCGATTTCATCGGTGATGTACTCGGCAAGCTCGCTGGCCTTGGTCTCTTTGATACAGCTTCTTATCGAGAGCTTGTATCCTGTATAGGTCTCGTTAAAGGCGATACAGATATCAACACGGTCCACCTGGATAAGGAAGTCACTGATGAGACCGAGGATATTCGGATCACAGGGCTGCACCTGTACGATCGCCAGACGCAGTTCGCTGTCAAAAGTAAAATCATTCATCGCCTGTGCGGCGATGGAAAGCTCGGAAAGAGAGAGGTTGGAGTTAGAAAGACGAACAAGAGCCGCCTGGTCAAAGGCCAGAGCATCACGCATATCTCGGTCGAGCGGGTGATAGATTTCAGAGAACTGGTTCGTATCACAGTAAAGACCATAGTAGAGTGCGGTAGCGCAGATCGGGTCTTTGTTGATGTCGATACCTTCGTTTCGGAAGAGCTGCCATACCAGGGTACAGCAGGAGCCGACATTCGGCTGGATGTAGGAATAGTCCACATCGATACCACAGAACTGGTGGTGGTCGATCACGGCAACTTTCGGAGCCGGGAAGAAACGGACATTTCCGGATCTGTACTGGCAGTCGGTGGTGATCAGAAGATCACATGTGCCGAAGTTGGAAACACAGTATTCGATCGGGATACGGAACATCTCGATCATCATAGTGAGATTTACTTTGGTGATCTTGGTGCGGCCGCTGTAGATCAGCCGGACATTGCACCGATGGCTCTTAAAATAGCGATAAAGGGCGAAACCGGAAGCGATTGCATCCGGATCCGGGTTATCATGGCACTGGATGGTGATGTTTTTATATTGCGTCAGATCCGACAGTTTCATGAAAGAAAAACTGCTCCCTTCCCCCCAAGTAGATAAACCTAAAATGAAGTCTAAACCAACCAAATAAATAATACCACAGGAGGGAGGAAAGAAAAAAGTCTTTTATGAGAGAAGTGAAACTTTTTAATAAGATAGTAATATATAATTAAGTTCGATGCTTGCTAATTGCAGGGTCAAGGCTATAAACTATATTTTGGGACGGAAGGAGGTCCATCATGAGGAGACTTAGAATACCGGTTCTGGCGGTTTCGTGTGTGATGTTTTTCTCGATTTTTTCTTGCGGATGCAAGTCGGATAAATCAAAGAAAAGCACGGACGAGACACGTCGCGCCACGGCACTGCTCGATGATTTCTGTGCATATCTTAAGAGCGGGAAATTCAATAAACTCAGTAAACTCATCGATGGCACCAGTAAAGAGGCCGATACCCTGAATACTTACACCTCCACAGAAGCAAAAGATATACTTGAAGCCGCCCGTAAAAGGCTCTCCTACGATATATCGGATGTATCTGTCTCAGAGGACGGCGGCCAGGCAAAGCTATCCTTTCAATACTTCGATGTGGAAGAGGTCTCCGCTGAAATCAACGAAGACTGCACTTCCCAGGAGATAAAGAAGATGATCTCTGATGCTAAGGAAAAAGAACTGGAGTTTTCCTGCGCTCTTTCCCTTGATGAAGACTGGTATGTCGATGCAAAGAGTGCAGATGAGATCGTATCTTCGCTGTTCTCCTTTATGAAAAATGCTGATATCAAGCCTTCGGAAACGATTCCGACGAGTGACCGGGATCCCGGCACTACCACGACGACCACGGTAGCCGCGCCGCCAAGCTATCCGCTGAGAGAGATATGGAGCGATTGGTATGACGGGAATTATAACAATGTGTACGGATTTCACGAGTCAGATACTTTTATGCGCTATATGGTTTCCTTCGACGGTTCCTATTATGGGGAAGAGGTAACGTTCAGCTTCACTGACGCGAATGGGAACTCCTATGAGAATACGGCAGTCATAGAAAACGGAGACAACATCGTTACCTGTGAATATATGCCGAAGGCCAAGCTTCCTATCGGGACACTTACCTGTAGGGTGTATGACGTAAAGCAGAATCTTGTGTCCACCGGAACTATCGAGATCTTCCCGGATGGTAAGAATATCCCCGAGCCACTTCATGTGCTCGACTTCCATATGATCGGGCCGGACGGCGAACCGGTACCCGGCTATGAGAAAAATACGAACTATATCGCAGGTTCCATTACACTCGATCATCTGGAACCGGACACGGTATTGCTCTATAGATATGACAGGCAGGATAATTCCGGATTAGTTATGAAGGTATATGAAGGAGCTGTTACACCACAAAGCCTCAAAGTGACACTTCCGTGGGAAGGCGTTACTTCGCCGGAGCCCGGTGATTACACGATAACAGTGTGTACGGCAGATACGGAGGTCCTCTACATATACGCTTTCAGGGTTCTTGCAGACGGACAGACATTCACGGTCGATGATCCGGAGGCCGAATTATTCCGGGACGCATGGTGCGAGTCGGCAGGTACTTATTCGCTGATCGACAAGATTTCCAAAAAGGCAAGCTATGTGTATTATCATGTAGAAACAATTGAATTTTATCAATATATGGAGTTTACTTATGAGGTCCTGGATGGTTCAGGCAATAAGTATAAAGAAGGAAAGGCGATCATGATCAATTCCGATACGGTTGAGATCGAGATCCCGCTGGACAGTGATTATAAGGGAAAACTGTCCGTGAAGGTTTATAATCCTTCCAGAAGCCTGCTCTGTGAATCGTCGATAGAACAGGAGAAGTAAAAGGAGGAGCAGTAATGCGTAATAAGAAATTGGTTCCGGTAATGTCGGTCATCACAGGTGTCCTTATGCTTACGATGATCGTGCTGCTGTTTACGATCGGTCCGTGGAAGAAGTCTTCCGATGACAGTTCTCTTAAGAATGCGAAGACCGGAATCGAAACAGAACTCACATCTGCTACGGAGATAACCGAAGCAACAAAGGGAAGCACACCTTCCATACTGGAAACGGAAGCGACCTGGGCAACTAAAGAACAGAATACTTCTGAAACACCGGAACCGACAGGGACATCAGCGCCCGAAATAACAGAGAGCGAGACTTCTGCCGCCACCCCGACTGCTACGCCGACCCCTGCTCCGACAGCGACGCCGACTCCGGAGGCGACAAAAACACCTACCCCCGAGCCGACCAAGGCACCGGAAAAGACACCGGAAACCACCAAGCCGGTATCCGATCCCGGAGGAAGCTATGATCTTTCCGGTATGGTGATCGTCCTGGATCCGGGTCATCAGAGAAAAGCAAATTCCGATCAGGAGGCCGTAGCTCCCTGGTCGAGTGAAACGAAGCCGAAGGTATCTTCCGGAACATCCGGTGTTTCGACAAAACGCCCGGAATACGAGGTCGTTCTGGAGATCGCACTGAGGATGAGAGATAAGCTACAGTCCATGGGCGCGACGGTCATCATGACCCGTACCACCAATGATGTCAATATCTCGAATATCGAGCGTGCCAAGATCGCGACGGATAATAATGCGGATGTGTTTTTACGTCTGCACTGTGACTCTTCGGACAGCTCGTCCTCTAAAGGTATCGGTGTATTTGTCTGCAGTAAAAGCGAACTTGCCGGTCAGAAAAAGTGGGGAGACTGGCTCGGAAACTGTCTTTCGAACTCGACCGGATCGAAGTTCAGAGGCACTGTTTCCAATACGACATACAGCGGCCTGAACTGGGCGACATCTGTCCCGTCATTCCTCCTGGAGATGGGATTTATGAGCAACAGTGAAGAAGACAGACTGCTATCGGATCCGGATTATCAGGAGAAGATCTGTAATGGCGTGGCGGCATTCTGCAACAAGATGAAGAACCGCTAAAGAAAGGAAAGAAAATGAGCGAGAAGAAAGACTTTAATTTGAAACCCGGCGAGAATGAACAGTATAAGCCGGTCAAGGCGGATATCACCTGCGCCAGGTGCGGAAAGAAGAGTACGCTGACGCTCCGTGCCTGCGTGAATGTGTCACTGCACCCGGAGGAGAAACAGCAGGTCCTCGACGGATCGTTCTTCGTCTATACATGCCCTGACTGCGGCGAGAAGATGAATGTCGTCTATCCGCTTCTTTATGATGATATGGGAAAAGCACTGATGATCTATCTTCTTCCGGATCAGACGGAAGAAGCGCTTGCGAAGCTGAATGCCCAGCAGAAGACGTGGTCCGAAGACATGCTGAAAGCAGCGAAAGTCTGCACGATGCGTGCGGTGCGCTCGATCAATGAACTTGCCGAGAAGATCAAGATCTATGATGCAGGCCTCGATGACCGTTTCGTCGAGCTTTCCAAAGCATTCGTGTTCGCCCGGTTTCTCAAGCAGACACCGGGATGTGAAGTCGTACAGGTGCTTTTCGAAAGACAGGAAGATAAAGATGGTCTGGTGATCTTCAGTAAAGAAGGAAAACAGTACTGGGTCGAGTTCCCGGAAGGCCTCTATGATGAGGTTGTCTCGATGTTTGAAGATAAGGTGAAAAAGTCCTCAGATACAGAATATTCCCTGATCGATGCCGGATGGTCCATGAAGATCCTCGCGGATATTAATAAAGCGTAATGCTCAAATAAAAGAAAAGTGATATAGTAGTAGCAGTAAAACGACAGGCTTTAAGGTTCGAGACCTGTTTTTATCTGGTTTTGTGGGGGATGAAATAATGAAAAAATCCTGGCGCCGCCGTCTCATCATCATCGCGATCACTGTGGTCGTGCTGTTCGGACTTGTTATGGCGCTGAATATCTATATAGAGAAAGAGAAGCGCGTCTATAAGGAGTGCGCGGTAGAAGCCGGGACTCCCGTAAGCGCATCGGACTTCGTACGCTTTAAATGGGATAAGAAATCGGCAGCTTTTAAGTATGGAACATCTGCCTACGATGTAACGGTACCGGGCGAATACCCGATCACGATCCAGATTGGAAAGAAATCCTACGATTCGAAACTGGTCGTAACCGATACTGTCGCGCCGGTACTTACGGCATCCCCGAAGACCACGATCTACGAAAAAGCACTCCAGGCGGAGGATTTCGTGGTAACGATGGACGACCAGACGGCCTGCACGGTCGAGTTCCAGACGGAACCGGACTTTAAGAAGGTCGGAATGCAGGACGTGACACTGCTCTGCCGTGACCTCGGCGGGAATGTGACCACAGCGACGACGCAGATGCGTGTCATCGGTATCTATTCCGAGGTGACACTCGAAGCAGGAAGCAAACAGCCGACGATCGAGACATTTGCTTTTGGAGAGAAGAATGCGGCTCTGGTTACGCCGCTCAGCGATATTAAGATGGATGAGCCGGGGGACTACAATGTCTCCTTTAGTGTAGAGGGCATCCGCTATAACAGCGTATTGCATCTCAAGGATACGACACCGCCGAGAGCAAACGGCATCCAGTATGAAGGTTTTGCCTGCTATCCGAAAGAACCCATGGAACTTCTTGACGGTGTCACGGACGCGACTCCGGTAACGGCGGAATTTGTGGAAGATCCGAAGTTTGACGAACCAGGTGAAAGAGATGTGCAGATCCGTCTTCGCGATAACGGCGGAAATGAGACGGTCGTAACTTCGCATATCAACCTGAAGGCGGATACGGAAGCGCCGGTGATCACCGGACCGAGAGATATCAGTATCATCACCGGACAGGCGATCGCATATAAGGATAATGTCAAGGTTACCGATAATGCGGATCCGGACATTACATTTAAGGTTGATAATTCCGAGGTGGACATCGATAAAGAAGGAACCTACACGGTAACCTATTCTGCAGAAGACCGCTCCGGCAACAAAACAGAAGTAAAGATCAAGGTCACGGTCGTCTATCGTCCTTATACGGAGGACGATCTGTGGGAGCTCTGCGATAAGATCCTGGCACAGATCATTAAGCCGGGCATGACGGAGAAACAGAAAGTCGAAGCGATCTTTAACTGGGTGGACTGGTCGATCAAGTACCAGGGCCATGCGACGAAGATCAGCTGGATCCAGGGTGCCTATGAAGGCCTCCGGGACCGTGTCGGAGACTGTTTCACGACAGCGGCTGCCTGCCATGCTCTCTATTCCCGTGCCGGAATCGAAACATTTATGATCGAGCGTTACCCGATCACCCACTCCCAGCATTTCTGGAATGCGGTCAAGATCGATGGTGTATGGTATCACTGTGATGCCCTGACCAAGGATGACGGTACGAGATTCTTTATGTGGGATTCCGCGAAACTGAAAGCATATTCCGATTCGCACAGAGGATACCACTATTACGACGCATCACGTTATCCGGTAGAGATTCCGTAACCGGAGCGCGTCATTAGCGCAGCGGTCCCCTCCGGATCCTGCACGGATAGATATCGGAAAACCGGAAAGAGAGGAAACTGATTTGAAAAAACTGGGCATCATCGGAGGACTGGGACCGCTGGCGACGGCATATTTCTATCGCCGTGTCGTCGAGTTTACCGATGTTTCCACCGATCAGGAGCATATCGAGACCTGGATCGGATCATGTCCTTCTATCCCGGATAGAACGGCTTTCCTGCTTTCCCCGGAGACTTCGGAAGATCCGAGACCTTCGCTCATCGAGGTCGGAAGGAAGCTTCGTGATATCGGCGCGGAAGTCCTGGCGATCCCATGTATCACCGCGCATGCTTTTCATAAAGAAATGGAAGAGGGCATCGGCCTTCCGGTACTTCATGCGATCCGTGAACTCGGCACATGGTGCCGTGACCGCGGCATTACATCCCTGGGTGTCATGGCGACGGATGGTGCAAGAAAGACCCGTATCTATGAAGATGGCCTCTCGGACTTCGGTGTGACATGTATCTGGCCGGGGCCGCGGGGACAGAAACAGGTCATGGGCATGATATATGACGATGTAAAAGCAGGACAATCGCTGGATCGGACCGCTTTTGAGATGGTATCCGGCGAACTCTTCGGAAATGGCGCGCAGGCGGTCGTGCTCGGCTGTACGGAACTCTCGCAGGCGATGGTCGAGATGGATCTTGATGACCGCTTCGTCGATATCATCGATGTTCTGGCAAGAGCCTGTGTGCGCGAGTGTAGAAAATAACGCGGGACCGGACGCCTGATATTCCGGCCGGACCGGCATTCCCTGATACTGCCGGCCTTCTAAAAGGAGAATATATATGCATAATCACGTGCTAAAAGATCTGAAGAATACTGTTGCGAAATATCCGGACAAGCCGGCTTTCTGCGGAGAAAAATCATGTCTTACTTTCCGCCAGCTCGATACTGCGGTCGATAGGATCGGCACGTATATCCTCCGTCAGGGGATCAAAAAGAGCCCTATCGTAGTCTATATGGAGAAGTCGCCGGAGGAAGTCGCGGCTTTCTTCGGTATCATCCGGGCAGGATCGTACTATGTACCGATCGATGCGGAAATGCCGCCGGTACGTATCCACCTGATCCTCGAAAACGTGAAGTCTCCGCTTCTGATCTGTGATGACGCGACCGCGGAATCGGCAGAAGAACTCGGATTTGGCGGGAGAATTATAAAGTATAGTGAGATCGCCGGACCGGCCCTCGAAGGAATCTCCGGAGAGTCTGAGGCGGATAACGGGATCGATACTGCGGCACTTGATGAAGTATATCATCACTCGATCGACACAGATCCGCTCTATATCGTATTTACATCCGGATCTACCGGTGTACCGAAGGGCGTCGTTGGCTGTCACAGAGCAGTGAACGACTATATCGACCAGCTCTCGGAAGTGCTGGGATTCTCGTCGGAGACTGTTTTCGGAAACCAGACACCTCTGTATCTCGATGCATGCTTTAAAGAACTCTATCCGACGATCCGATTCGGCGCGACGACCTACTTTGTTCCCAAGTCCCTCTTTATGCAGCCGCTGAAACTGGTGCAGTATCTGAACGAACATGAGATCAACACGGTATGCTGGGTCGTCTCGGCACTGACGATCATCAGTGCTTTTGGCACATTTAAGACAGAGATCCCGAAGTACTTAAAGACCATCGCATTTGGCTCGGAGGTATTCCCGCTGAAGCAGTTCCGCATGTGGAGGACCGCGCTTCCGGAGGCCACCTTTACGAACCTGTACGGTCCGACGGAAGGAACCGGCATGTGCTGCTACTACAGAGTGGACAGGGACTTCGAAGATGGCGAGGCGATCCCGATCGGACGCCCGTTTGATAATACGGACATTATCCTTCTCGACGATGAGAATAACGAGGTCACGAAGGAGAGCGGCGAGCAGGGCGAGATCTGCATCCGCGGCACATCCCTGACGCTCGGCTACATGAATAATCCTGAAAAGACCGCGGAAGCATTTACGATCAACCCGCTTCAGAAAGGATGGCCGGAACTGATCTACAGAACCGGCGATATCGGCCGCTATAACGAGCTCGGCGAGCTGATGTTCGTCTCGAGGAAAGACTT
>DFFH01000166.1 GCA_002368805.1 Mageeibacillus sp. UBA3781
AACTTCTCCACGCTTCTCAAGGACAAGTTTAAAGAGTTCAGTAAATTCAAAGTCCTCACCGGAAAATTCGAAGATGTCGAACTGGAACAGGACACCTACGATCTCGTCTTCTCTGCCACCGCATTTCACTGGGTGCCGGAAGAGATCGGATATCCCAAGGTATATTCACTTCTGAAAGAAGGCGGTGCTTTTGCCAGATTTGCCAACCGTCCCAGAAACAGCAAAAACGATCCCGAACTTGCGCAGGAGATCGACGCGATTTATAACGAACACTACAACAAATTCTATGGCATCAGATCCGGCTCTAAGACCATATTTACTGAAGATACCGCGCGGGAGATCTCGCAGATCCCTAGAAAGTACGGATTCACCGATATCACGTATCACCTGTTCCACAGAGAAAGAGTTTTCACTGCGAAGGAATACATCCAGCTCCTCGGCACCTACTCGGATCACATCGCCATCGAAGAAAGCATCCGTAAAGTGTTTTTCAGTAGAATCGAGGATGCGATCCACCGCCACGGCGGCTCGATCACGATCAGTGACACACTGGACCTGGAACTTGCCAGAAAACCCCGCCGATAGGATTTGCCGATTTTAAGATGTTCCACCGCGACAAATTTGCCGATTTTAGGATGTTCTCTCAAAAATCAAACGTCAAACTCCACGGTGCCGTCTTCGATCCGATAGATCGCGCCGACTACTTTCAGCCCGTTCTCCTCGTCTTTCTGGATCTTAAGGCTGGCCTTTATGATCTCCACACTTCTTCTCACATTGAGAAGTGCCGCCTGATGATCGTCGGTTTCATTTCCGATCGCCTGCTTGATCTCATCGGTGATGAACTTGATATAGCCCTCCGGATCATGGTGGATCGCCGCCGTAACGGCACCACACTGGGTATGCCCGAGCACAACGATCAGATTCGTTCCCAGATGCCCCGCCGCGTATTCGATGCTTCCCAACTGATGATCATCAATCACATTTCCGGCCACACGAATCGTAAACAGATCTCCGATGGCCGCATGGAAGATCCTCTCCGGGATCACGCGCGAATCCGAGCAGCCGATAATGATGGCATACGGTTCCTGCCCGTTTTTTGCAAAATGCTCCAGCGTCGTCGGAGATACATCCATCTGAAAAGTATCCGCGGCAACATATTGCTTATTTCCTTCTTTTAGACGTTTGATCGCTTCTTCCGCCGAGATCATTGGGATTCTCCTTCGCTGTCTTTGTTACTCTCTCTTTTCTCTCTTTTCTTTCTTCTCTGTTCCCGGTTATTCTTTTCGGATTCAAAGATCTCTACTGCGGCATCGGTCAGTTCATCTGACCATACCCGGCCACTTGACTTCGCTTTCGCCCAGGGACAGAGTTTCTCATAATCATCATCGAAAACCACCGTATACGGCGGACCACACCGGTCATTGACATCCATGTAGAGGTGCCGTCCCTCAGTAATCAGCTTGTATGAGTCTTCATCACTCATCCCATCCCCAAGACCCGTAAAGATCTCTTCTGTTATTTCATAGAGGTCATGATACCCGCATCCCTTGCGTTCTGCCGTATATTTCCCAGTCTTTTCATCATAACAGGCCTTCCAGCTGTCTCCTTCTTTAAACTGCATTTTTCACACACCTCATTTAAGCGTCCTGAACCAATCAGTGTTTTATAAAAAATTTTCCAGAGTTTCCCGAAGGGTTGCCAAATTGTCTTATAAAGAAATTGGGCTCACTCATAATCATTTTCCTTTCACATCTAATTTGGTTTTGTTTGCAGAGATCGTTTCTTCCCTTATTTTTCTCATCCTCGACCACACATTATCTCCGTAATTACTGAGCATGACCGTTATCATTCCATTGTCGGGATTATATTCAGAGATGGCGCTTATTCCATCGTCACACCCTTGCATATACACATAGTCCTTCCCTTTGGGATTGTCAATAATCCAGACTCCATAACCGTAATATCCTTCTTCCGGGTCCTTCCCGTCCCCGCTCTGCTTAGAAAACATCTGCGTTACCATCTGCTCAGATAGAAGCTTGTGTTCAAGAAGGCCTTTCCAGAACTTTACAATATCTTCCACAGTTACGAATGCACCACCGTCACCTGTGCCTTTTGCACCGACTGAATATATATTTGTACGGTAATCATCTGTATCAGGACAATAGATATAACTGTTTGCACATTTCGAGGGGAGCTTATCGAAAGAAAAATAACCCGTATTACTCATGCCGCATCTGTCGAAAACATTCTGCTTAAGATAAACATCAAAATCCATACCGGTAATCTTTTCGATGATCAATGCGAGTAAAACATATCCGGAATTATTGTACTGAAACTTCTCTCCTCTGCTGTACATCATCGGCTTATCGATAAACAGGGGCAGCATATCTTTGTTATGTCTGATCCTGTAATTGGGATAATCGGTCCACAATTCCTCATAATCATCCATTACCGATTCATCAAAATAATCCGGGACACCGGATGTGTGATTCAAAAGCTGTCTCACTGTAACGCAGGGATCGATGTCTTTCAGATCAAAATCCAGGATCTTGCCGATAGTATCTTCGAATCCCAGCTTCTCGTCTTCGATCAGCTGAAGAATGCCCACGGCTACAAAAGTCTTGCCCATAGATGCAGATGCAAATCTGGTATCGATCGTATTCGGGATCTCATTTGCCAGATCAGCAAAGCCGCCGCTGTAATTCAGCAGCACTTCGCCGCCGTTAACTATATATGCATTTCCTCTGAAGTCTTTATCCATCACCATAGTCATCCTCTTAGCCTGTTATCCTTCCGATATAACTTACTAACACATCAGCCCAACAAATCTGAATTTGCCGTTATTTGTTTCCT
>DFFH01000136.1:0-12877 GCA_002368805.1 Mageeibacillus sp. UBA3781
GCATGTCCGTAGTTATCGTTGACTTTTTTAAAGAGATCGAGGTCGATCATCATGATCGATACCGGATCGTCGTTCTTCACGCGCATCGCCAGTGCGTTATGGAGCTGAGACTCGATCTCGCCGTGGTTATACACACCGGTCAGCGGATCGGTGATCGCCATCTCCTCATACTTCTTCAGCGTGGAGAGCATCTCCATGGAGTTCTCATGAATATCCTGCACCATGAATACGAAACGGTAGTCCGACTCGTCATTGGTCTGCGCGCGGGAAAAGATCAGCTTGACCCAGATGTATTTGCCCTCGAGGTTACGCATCATGCAGTCAAAGGATGCGGTACGTCCCTGCGGAAAGTTCTTCTTCAGATACTCCGGATCCGTTCTTCGGAGGAATAAATCCTGATCTTCCGGCAGGAACATATTCACGATCATCATGCGCCAGTCGGAGTATTTCAGGTTATAGTTCACGACATTGTCGGACATCTCCGCGACGTTGATGCTGCTCGTCGTATCCAGCACGAGGTCGATATACATGGAGAAAAGATACGAGCTCTGGATCGTTCTGATCTTCTTCGATGTCAGGGACTCCTGCAGCGACTCATTATCGTCAAATTCATCCATCAGGAAGAGGTACTTTTCCGAGGGTACCAGCGGATAGACCGTCAGCTGTACCAGATGAGGTTTTTCTCCCTGCTCTGTTACGATATTCAGGCGGCGGCTGTATTTCTTTCGAAAATCACCCGTATTGTCGGCAAAGATCTGATAGTCGGACGATACCTTCTCGCTCGATCCGTCAAAATGAAACCATAAGTCGATGATAAGATCGTGATAGCTTCCGGACTCTTCGATATACTGCTCGAAAAAACCTTTTCGGAGGAGCGCCTTATACTGATCCGTCGGCGCGTCCACAAGAATGACCGAGTCCACATTATCCAGAAGAAGCTCCGGAACATCAGCAATAGTATAATCTTCAAAACTCTTCATAATCATTTCTCATTCTCACTCCCTGCCTGAAACCACATAACACCGGGAATTAAAATCCTAAAAAAATTATAACGTGCCCGGCATATTCATGCATGAATAAAATGAAAACAAAAAAGATTTGAATTGTAACAGATGCTGCAGATGATCAGGCTCTCCTCCGGGACTCTCTTTCCCTTTCAAACAGAGATCTACTTCGACTCCTCTTCTTTCGTGATCCCGAATCCCCGGAACAGATAAACACCCAGTACGGCATTATATCCGACTGCTGCGACAGTACTGAATCTTTCGAATATGCCGAAATATTCTTTGGGAAAAGCACCCATCCCGATAGGTCCCATAAACATCATGGCTAGTGCGACCGCGGCCCAGATCCCGGGGCCCCGTACTTCTTTGTGACGGCATCCCGATACGATCAGCATGATCAGAGATACTATGGAAAGAAGCACAACAATCGCTGTGACAACCATATGCATGGCTTCCTGAAATCCGGCGATTTCTTTTCCCGAATCGGAAAGGGCAAACATCTGGTATCCCACCTTCGAGACCCAGTTCATGATCGTGAAAAGGTAAATGCCGAGGCGGAACAGCTTCGTGGAGATCTTCTTCTCTGACACGTATATGGCGATACATGTGGCGCAAACGACACTTCCGGCGTCATATAGTGCAGACAACTGATTCCAGAGATGCCGTGATGGCGCGGAATCCGCAGACAGATCACTGGCTGCCTGCTCCATCCAGTTATATCCCGGGAAGTCCAGTGGAGAAAAGATCAAGGCAGCAAGATAGGACAGAAATGCCACTATACCCAGAAGTCCGATCCAGTGGATCAGTTTCTTTTTTGATTTCGTATCTATATTCGTGTCTACATTCGTAACTACATTCGAAACTACATTCGTATCTAAACTCATAGCCATCTTATTTTCCATGTGTTTCTTATCTCCATCTTTTCTCATTTTTCCGGTACTGCCAGCTGAAAGCTAAACCATTTCACAAACTCTGTGATATTCTTGGGGACAGTGCTTCTACCATCGCCAAAGCCTTTTTCTTCCCCGGATGTGATCTGATCCATCCGGTAATCGATCAGTGAGTGCATGGTGAGCGAATATGTCATCGAGGCCATATCCACATTCTCATTTCTGATCTTCCCGTGCACCGCCAAGGCGTAGAACAGATCCCTCGACTGGGAAAGCATCCGCTCTGTCTCTTCCACCATGATCTTCGCGGCCACAGGATTTGTGGATCGTTCGGAATACAGGACCTTGAAGAACCGGAGCATATCTTTATCGGACACGATCCCTATATAAGCAGAAAGAGAACCCATAAGGATCTCCGGAAGGCTCTTCTTCTCAAACATCGCGGCATAATCCAGAGGAGCCGTCCTGCTGTTTTTCAGAGCCTGTTCACGAAGAAAACGGTACATCTCCTGGATGATCTCGTCTTTCGACTTGAAGTGGTTATAGAGAGAAGGCGCCTTGATCCCCACCTTCTCCGCAATCTGCGACATAGACACACCTTTCATGCCGTTAGCAGAGGCAAGTTCCAGCGTCGCGTAGATGATCTCTTCTTTTCTGCTCATTCTCATCGACCTCACATTTGCTTTCGTTCGTTAGTGATTATACTAACGGTCGTTAGCTTTTGTCAACAAGCAAATACGAAGATTACATTCAAACTGTAATCACTAAGGGGGGGAGTTCAGTCTTGATAGGGAGTTAGTACAGATTACCAGGGGGCGATCCAGCACCGCTAAACGTTTAATCCAGTGACTGGCACTCTATCGTCTACATCATCTCACAAAACCCATTTTTTGTATAGAAGCGCATGCCATCCACATTTCCGGGGAATACCTGCGTGCGGATAAAGTCCACGCCTCTGTCCTTCCCGTACTTCTTCGCGGCCTTGACCAGGATGGTGCCGATGCCTTTGCTTCTTAGATCTTCGCGGACGCAAAGATCCTGCATATAGACCACGCTCTGCGGCTTAAGGCAGGAAACTTTTTTCTGCTGAAGGATCATCACATGCACAAATCCAACTGCTTCGCCGCCGATATCTGCTACCAGGATATCCTGGGTATCGCTGTCAAAGATCGACTGAAAGAATTCGTCTGTTCTCTCTCCGATCACAAAATGTTCCGGCTGGTACCGGACGCCGTCTTCCTCCAGCGCCAGATAAAGATCCCGAAGCGCCGGAAGATCGTCCAGCGTTGCTTTTCGAATCGTCACATCCAAATTCATAAATACCTCCAGAAGAGTGGAAATCGAGGTCACACCGGAAGGGACCTCCTTACCAAAGCGGTTCAGCCACAAAGTCCTGATCCCCAGAGCCGACGCCCCTTTAACATCGCTGCTTACCGAATCTCCGATATGGATCACTTCCTCCGGATCAAGTCCGGTCTTAGAAAGAGCCAGCTCGAACAGTTCTTTTCGCGGTTTATAAGACCTGGCATCTTCCGATGTAAAAACACCGGCCGGCTTGAGCCCGTGGTACTCGATGGCACTACGGATATCAATGTTATCAATATTGGAAACAATATAGATCGGGAGCGGGGATCTATCGAAAAACTCTTTCGTATCTTCAAAAATCTCCGGCCGGCTCCACTGGGAAAACAGTCGGTCGCATAAGGCGGAAGCATCTGCCGCAGATTCGAAATTCTCGGTCGTGTGGGCAAGTGCTTTTCGCTCGATATCGCGCTGCAGCTCGAAGCTGTCGCCAAAGGAAGAAACGAACATGTTCTGAAAGTCCTTCCACCAGAAAGAATCGATCTCGGAAGGCGCCGCCCCGTTTCCTGTGTCATGAATGATATTGGTGATCTCCTTTATGATCTCCCCGTCTTCATGAACGAGCGTCCCGTAAAAATCAACAAACAGTGCTTTTATCATCGTATTCTCCTTCGCCTTATTCCTGGTCTTATTCCTGCGGAACGATCCGTTCCTCGTACTCCGGGTGATCGGCCAGTGCTTTTCGAACATCAATATTGTAATCGACCACCATGCAGTGCGCATCCTCATCGTCGAAATACTCGCGGATGCGGACGCCGCCAAATGCCTCCATCGTCTTCCAGGATGCCGGATTATCAAGGTCCGCATCCATAAACACAGTCTCGATGCCGTGCGCGGCGCAGACTTTCAGGCCCAGGTAGAGGTTCATGTTGTTGTACCCCTTGCCGCGCTCCGTCGGGCGGATGCAGTAGCCGATGTGGCCGCCGTACTTACTCAGCCTCTTGTTGAGCGCCAGACGGATGTTGATCATGCCCACGATGCGCTTGTCCGACTCACGAACCAGAAAATACGTCCGCGCCGGCACCCGCTCCTCGCTCGGCACCTGCACATAATCTCTCTCCAGCTTCTTAAGCCAGCCCTCGTAGTCGTCAACGTAGCTATCCAGTGCGCCGGTGCCGTTGATGTCCGACTGATGCGCGTAGAACTCGTGGATAAAGTCGATCGCATCCTGCTTTCTGCCGATGCCCGGCACCTCGAAATACATTCTTTCCATTTGGTCTCCTAGTCGTTCGACACTTTGTTTGACATTGCGAGTGCGAGTGTCGAACAATTTGTCGAACAGCTGCCAAGGCAAGTGCTTTTCCAGCGGGAACATACTCGCAATAAAAAAAATTAGTCCGGGCAGGTCGCCATCCGAACTAAGTTTAGTATATCATATAATCTCATCGCCAAGAAACAGCTTCGTAGTATAAAGCAGCACGGATGAAGCAGAATCTGAAGCTGCGTTATCTGCAGTGGTATCAGAAGCAGCACAGTCGGACGCGCATTATTCGATCGGTCCATCGTTCCGCCGGCGCTTCTTTTCCGCCGCGAATAATATTTGCAACAGAACCGGATCCTGCGTCGTCTTTTTTGCAGAGTGAAAACAATGCATAAAGAAAAAGTGCAGTGAAATTTGAAAGATTGAAAAGATTGAAAAGGATGGAAACAGGGAATGGCTAAGTTGAAAGACAGCAAGTGTATCAAGCTGATCAGCGCGATGCTTATCGGAAGCATGCTGCTGGCAGGATGTTCAAAGTCAGAAGAAACGACGAAGAAAAAGAAGAGTAAGAAGTCCAACACGACTTCTCAGGCGGAAGAAACAACTTCTTCCGAAGAGGAAGAACCGGAAGAGAGCCAGGGCGCCGCAGATCCGAAAGGAACAAATGGCAAGAATGGTAATAGCGGTAAGGGAGCTGCATCCTCTTCGGGTACATATCATCTGGATACCAAGTACTGGAGCGCGGATATCCCGGAAGAATTTCAATATTATGATGCTGAGGTCATCGACACAGACGATGAAAACTACTATGTCTTCGATGAAGATCAGTACCAGCATGATGCCTCCTGGGTAATACATATCAGAAAAGAAGATGCGAGTGTATTCCGAAAGAGCTATGCGACCTACTTCTCGATGATTGATTATGCCAAGGGCGATCTTCCCACAAGAGAAATCTACGGATATGATTTTATCGAGTTCAACAGCTATGATATGGACGGCGACAGTTCCAGAAAATTAACAAACTACCTCTACCGTTACGAGGCAGGCTCGCTGACCGTGGTGCTTTCATTTGACGAGAGCGGAGATCCGGATGATTTTTACGGTTGGAAACTCTTTGACACCATTCAGCTCAACCTCCCTAACCTCGGTCTGTCCGATCCGCCGTTCGGTTTTCTCTCCGGCGAACACAGAAGCGAAGTAAAAGAGCAGAAGCTTCTGCCGTACAATGTCACCCCGGAGCAGGGACACTTCAGTGAGCATGTTTACATCACTTCCGAAAATGGCATTGTCCCGTTCTCTTCGACAGCGACACATGTGGCTGTTTCGGATAAATACCTCTATACCTTTACTCTTCGAAAAGAACTCGTCACGATCTACCAGATCAACGGCGATGAGATGACTAAGGTAGCGGAATTGCCCTACACGAAAAGCACTGATTCGGCGACACTTCTCGATAACGATACTGTAACCTGCATTCCTGATCCGGAGGATCCGGAAAGATTCATCCTCGTGGAGACCATCAACGGCCAGGAGAAGATCTTATCCTGCCTGAATGAAGTCGAGGTATCCCCTGACGGACAGACGATCATTTCTTATGACGTCTGGGCGGATCAGGTACGTCTCCTTCACCGTGAACCGTATGCCAAGACGATGACTTCTTCACCTTTCCATCTGGAAATCGATCCATCTTTCGAAAGACCTGAGGTGAGATCCTTCTTCTTCGCAAATAACGGTATCTTCGCAACGATGCGGGAGGCAGGCCCAAATGCGACCGAGCGTCTCTTCGAATTCGATCTTGATGGAAAAGCTATCCGTGAGATCAAAGACGATACGCGTAAAGATCTGTATGTCGGATCCGTATATGATTTCAGAAACGAAATCCTGATGGACAACTACGAAGATGGAACCCTCGAGCTCTGGAGCAAAGATGGAAAGCTTCTCTCCACGATCTCTATTTACGAACTGATCGGAATCCCGAATGACGATGTCGAATTCCCGCATTACTCTTTCTTAAAAACAGGCGGCGAGGGCGACTTCCTCCTCCTCTTTGCCTATGACAATGACGGCGTCTTAGAGGATCTGGTCTATAAGATCCATATCGGATAATCCGGATCCACACCGGACCGCCGACCAGTAAAACGCACAACAACTGCATACCTCTCATAACCACCGGCCGGGTTCTTCACATTGAAGGATCCGGCCACCTTTTTCCGGTGTCCCGGGGGGAGTGTCACGGGGGGAGTGTCACAGATAGGATCAAACTGCAGTATTGTGACAAGGGATCCTATCTTACGAGTGCGTCGATAGGATCTAATCGTGGATTACGGGCATATGATCCTATCTGACAAGCACGGCGATAGGATCAAACTGCAGATTGTGAGCAAATGATCCTATCTGACAAGCACGGCGATAGGATCAAACCGCAGATTGTGAGCATATGATCCTATCTGACAAGCAAAATGATAGGATCAAACCGCAGATTGTGAGCAAATGATCCTATCTGACAAGCAAAATGATAGGATCAAATCGCAGATTGCAAGCAAATGATCCTATCTAACAAGCACGGCGATAGGATCAAACCGCAGATTGTGAGCAAATGATCCTATCTGACAAGCAAAATGATAGGATCAAATCGCAGTTTAACAACGAATGATCCTATCCTATGATAAAAAGCGGCTGGAATCTTCTTTCCCGAAGGATCCAGCCACTTCTTTTTCCGATGAATATACGAATGGGCAAATGAGTAAATAAGCGTTCAAGTCTTTAGATACGAGCGCATTTTCTCGACCAGTTTCGAATACAGGTTCGAGTGATCGTAGGTTGTGTGAAAGCGCTTCGGTTTTAGAAGTTTAAAGAAAGTTCTCTTTTTCTCTTCACTGATATCCACGCGGCGAATCATGACGAACCCGCGGAAAGGCGGCATATACGTAACGATGTCATTGATGTCCGCGAAGTTCCAGCACTCGGTGCAGACCGTATCCAGATAGCTCTTAAGCCTTGCGGAATTCGAGCGCTTACCCTTAAACGGGCGGACACTGCCGGATCGTTCCTTTCCATTAACCGAAATAGTTTATTTATCTCTCCACATAAGAATTTTATGGATGATGAAACCGGGAAGGACCAGAGTAATATAGGAAACCACAGCGATACCGAGAAACACGAGCGCCGCCGTCAGCCCAAAAGACGCATCGCTCCCGTCGCCTCTGCCCCATCCTTCTACGAAGGTATATAAGGCAAGCGTGAACAATATACTCAGAACAATACAGATAATGTTATAGATCCGGAACCGGATCTTATGCTTTCTGATTAAATCTTCCGCCATAAGACAATACCCAACTATTAACCTAACCCTGTTTCCGAAATCGATTATACCATAGAAGCCTTTTCCGCGCGAAAAGCACTTACCCCCCGCACGGATCCGCACTCCTCACCCTGAGGACTTATTTCAGCGTCAATTGAAGATGGTATAATATATGCATACGGGTTTTAGATTTTTGGGGGAGGAATATTCTATGGATAATTATAATTACCAGTCGCCGGTCATCATGCATGACCGCTCCGAGCAGCGTTTTACCGAAGCTAACATCAAACTCGAGGATATTCAGTCCCAGCTCGCTGAGATGGAGATCAAACTACAGGCTCTGTACAGCGTCATCATCGAACAGGGAATCGACCCCAAGCGTGTCGAGGATAAGATCGATGAATTGATGAAGAACCGCACCGCGCCGACTGCTCCTCAGCTGAAAGCCAGACTCTGTCCGGAATGCGGAAAAAAGGTCAAGCCTTCCTCTGTCGATCCTTTGATGGGAAACTGCTTATTCTGCGGAGCGAAGGTGCCGTTCAATCCTTCTTTCTGATAAGGTGCCGTTTAATCCGTCTTTCTGATAAGGTGCCGTTTAATCCGTCTTTTTAATCCGGCAATTAGCCGACATTTAATCCGCTTCTTTAAACCACACCAGGAAACTGTCGCACAATAAGATGAATTCCGCGCTGCAGTCTGCGCCGTATTCGCCTTCGCCGTAAACGAGGACATCGTCATCTTCAAGAAGTTTATCGTACGCGTCCGGATCGGCGGAGCGTGAGATAATGTGCACGATCTCGAGTTTTCGGAGTTCGTCGTCTTCGTGAGAATACATATAGGCGGTATCTCCGGCGACATTATCGTCCTTCTTTAAATAGTAATCGATCTGGCAGTCTTCCCCTTCGTCATAGGACGATACATCCCAGAAGTCTTCCAGATATTCCCGGCAAACATTTCCATTTATCAGGACATCCATGATGTCATACTTCGGCTCCGGATCCGGTTCCAGCACTGCCTCATTTCTTTTCTTCATCGCCTTTTTCTTATCAAAGTCAGAAGTAATATGGTTATAGTACTTCTCAAGGAGGGAGACCACGGTCTTCTTTTCCGCATCCTCCATATTCTCGAACTCGACGATCAGCATCAAGCCCATATATCCGTTATACAGCCTCAGCACCTTCTCGCCGCCGGGTGCTTTTCGATCGGCGAGACGGCCGGTAACAAAATTGTTTTCTTTCCAGTTGGCTTCGATCTCCCATGTGGGAAAAGCACTTATGATTTCGTCATTGAGTTCTTCCACATCGACTTTATCGTACTTTGCGGCTTTATCCATATAGTTTTCATAGATGCACAGCCAGAAAAAAGCGATGGTATCCTGATCACTTTCAAAAGCCTCATCGATCTTAAAGCAATATAATGCATCACCATTATTCTGCACTGCGTTCTCCGCATTCGTTTTTTTCTTTGCCATACCCGCATCTCCTAAAACCATAATCCAACAGATTGTATCAGAATGCGGTCGCCAGGATTTGTAGATATCCTACTTTTTTATAAGAACAGCGGTGTAAATTCAGCCCCTCAGCGCCTAGTGAATTCGGAAGTCCCTTGAACTCCTTGTAGGAATCGCATATATTACCCTGCTTGCTTCTTTGCATTTTATTCTTCCAGTATCGGATACCGTTTCTTATCTTCTTCTGTGATCTTTCTTTGGACGCGGCACGGAACACCGACTGCGATCACACCGGAAGGGATATCTTTCGTCACTACACTTCCCGCGCCGATCACCGAGTTATCCCCGATCGTCACGCCTCCGAGAACTATAACACCCGCACCGATCCAGACATTATTCCCGATCGAGATCGGAAGCGCTACCTCAAGCCCGGCATTTCTCTGCTGCGCATCCAGCGCATGCTCTGCCGTCGTAAAAGTACAGTTCGGCGCGATAAAAACATGGTCCCCGAATGTGACCTTTCCGCCATCTAAGATCTGACAATTGTGATTGGCAAAGAAATAATCGCCGACCGTCGTGTTATATCCGTAATCACACCAGAACGGAGCATTTACACATACATGATCTCCCATAGAGCCGAAGATCTTCTCTAACAGTTTCTTCTGCGATTCCCGGTCGGACGGTCTGATCTGATTAAAATCATAACAAAGATCGTTGCACGCATGGATATCTTTCAATATCTCTTCATCGTAGTTCGCGTTATATAAGTAGCCGGCCTGTGCTTTTTCTTTTTCCGTCATTGAAATTCTCCAATCTCGATTTTTCACAGATCCATTATAACATTACATGGTCTCGGATTTTGTCTCCGACATGTCATCCCTTCTCTTCCACTTCTTTCAGGAACTGGTCGAAAAGTTCATTCGCGTAGCGGGGACGCTCATATTCCGTAAATCTTCCCTCATCTGTGTACGCGAAGACGTCGTCTCTAAGTACGACAAAGTATAGTGTGTCATTATGTTTGTACCAGTAGAAGCCGTTTTCATCTCCTGAGTCTAATGCCGGGACATCGCAGCTCCCGAGGACTTCTTCATAAGTCATATGCTTCACGGATATCAGATTGGTAATGTGATACGTGTGTGATGGAACAAATCCGAACGAAGACCCGCCATCTCTTATATCGGCGGTGACATAAGCGATCTGTCCGTCCTTAAGGTCAGGAAGATCTTCGGGATCATCAGCGAGAACTCCATACGCAGGTCCGGGACGGCATATCAGGGCTTCACCGACACGCATCACATAGAACGACTCGGCCTGCTTATAATTCGTGAATGTTTCACCGAACTCCTCTATATTAACGACAGACGACGTTTGGGTCTTCTCAGCACTCTCACTGAATTCTGTTTCCTTTTTCTTATTGCTACACCCTACAAGTACCAGACTGCACACCCAAACCAGCGCGACAAATAGCGCAGAGCATTTCTTTTTCATATTCTCCCCCCTATAGCTATGTCCATATATCAGACGATACGGGGCAAGTATATGTTGCATCCGGAAATCAAATCACGCCTCCAACTAAAAGCCTGAATCTTCTTATCCCTTCAATGCCATGTAAAGTCCTCCTCCGATAATGATCGCCGCCATGATAAATACGACCGGCAAAAGCGGATTCTTTCTGTTTTCTTTCTTGCTCTGGAAGATCTTACACAGGAGTGCCGCCTGTGCTCCGGCAAATGCCCAGAACGACAGGATCAGGATGTTTTCCAGGAACACCATTGCCGCTGCTTTTTCATAATCTAGGAAAGCGAATGGCGTCTTAAAGAACAGGTAATCCGGAATGTTGTTTTTCAGGAAGAAATAAAGACCTATTCCGGCGACGATACACATCACCGAGGAAATGATGATCTTCCATGTATCCGACAGTTTCAGTTTCGCCGTTATGACCGGGATATGAAGTCCGAGGTGAAGACCCATCAGCAGAAATGCCCAGAAAGACATCGACAGGTGCATCCTCCTTGCGAATGAAAGTTTAGTCATTCCATAGAGAAACGGTACGGCGTGACTGCTCATGGACATGCCGCAGAAGGCAGTCAGTGCGAAGACAGAAAGCAGAGACACATCGATCACTAACGTCAGGATCCGGTACGCATTATACTTTCCCTTAAAAGACGCTTTATACCATTTCCGGTTGAGGATCTGATGGACGATGACGAGAAGAGTCATTCCGATTCCGATCCACTCGTGGTATTTCTCTCCCGTCACCTGATATGCCATCAGGCAAAGCAAGAGGACGGTCATACAAACATCCACTGTTCGTTTCACTATGGTGCTACTTTTTCCCTGCATGATTCCGCCCTCCGCTTTCTGATCAAACCTTTTTCTGTATCATCCGGTTATCTAAAAGTTCTTTTCCAGCGTCTATAATTCACTTCAGATCTTCGATCCAGGATCTGAGAGTATCTTCCGAAGGACCTGCACCGAAGCGTTTTCCGTCAAGCCAGTTTCCGCTTCCCGCACGCTCTTCAAGGTTCTTTCCGCTTCTTCCGAGGCCGCTGCCTCCGGATGTGCAGAACGGGATCATGGTGATGCCGTCGAAGTTATAGCTCTCAACAAATGTATCCAGGATACGCGGCTCTTCTCCCCACCAGATCGGATAGCCGATATAAACTTTCTTATATCCTTCCAGCGATACTGACGCACTTCCGATTTCCGGTCTGCTGGAAGAATCATTCTGCTCCTTGGTGGAGCGGCTTCCGGAATCATTCCAGTTCAGATCCGCATCTGAATACGGCTCCGCCGGGACGATCTCATACAGGTCCGCATCCTCGATCTTCGCGATCTTCTCCGCCACATCCTTCGTGGTTCCCGTTGCGGAGAAATACACTACGAGCACTTCCTTATGCGCCGCAGAAGTCTCTGCTGCTTCCGTCGTTGTAGCTTCGGCTGTGGCTTCCGTGGTTGCTTCCGTCGCGGATGTCTCCGCTTCGGATGTTGTGACATCCGCTTTCGTTGTCTCCGATTCCGTGTTTTCCTGCTTTTCTTCCGAAGAAGATGCCTCGGTCAGCTGAGTGTTCTCCGTTGCCCGGGTCGTTTCTTTTTCCGCATCGTCTTTCTTCGCGCATGCCGCGAGGCTGAATGCCAGAACTCCCGCTGCCAGAATGGTCATTAATCTCTTCATATCATTTCTCTCCTTCCATGATCTTCTGTGCACCTGTGGTCCACACATGTTTCTTATCTGCATCCGGTCTTCTGTTCTGTGCCATCACGCCGGCCAGCGGATGCGGCACATACAGTTCTTCGAGATACTTTATCTCCTCCTCCGAAAGCACCAGCTCCACGGCTTTGGCTGCGCCTTCAATATGGTGGAGCTTGGTTGCTCCGACAACAGGGGAAGTGACCTTTGTCAAAAGCCATGCCAGAGATACTTCCGTCATGGTCACGCCATGCTTTTCGGCAAGTTCTGCCACACGTTCGATGATCACCGCATCCTGCTTCTCAGAAGCCGCATATTTAAACTTCGCATAGGTATCCTCTGTCGCACGCTTGGTATCTTCCTCGCCGGGCTTTCTCGAAAGTCTTCCGCTGGCCAGAGCACTATAGGGTGTCAGTGCGATATTTTCTTCTTCACAGTACGGCACCATTTCACGCTCTTCCTCGCGGAAGATCAGGTTG
>DFFH01000136.1:12911-13110 GCA_002368805.1 Mageeibacillus sp. UBA3781
GGAAGATCAGGTTGTAATGCCCCTGAATGGAAACGAACTTAGGAAAGCCCTCTTTCTCCGCGATCGCATTTGCTTTTGCAATCTGCCACGCAAAGCAGTTGGAGATACCGATATATCTTGCCTTACCGGCTTTCACGATGCGGTTTAATCCGTCCATGATATCGTAGATATCCGTTTTCCAGTCCCACATGTGATAGAT
>DFFH01000171.1:0-9915 GCA_002368805.1 Mageeibacillus sp. UBA3781
TAGATCGCATTCAGACGGTCGTACCTTTTTGCGCCGTAGTTCTGGCCGGCGAAAGTCATGCAGCCCTGCGTGAAGGAATTCATGCCGGCGTAGATGAAAGAATCAATATTCATGCACGCGGAATTACCCGCCATACAGGCCGTACCAAGTGAATTGACGCTCGACTGGATGATGACGTTTGAAAATGAGAAGAGCGTATTCTGAAAACCTACCGGCAGGCCGAGTTTCAGGATCTTTGCCAGCGGTTTCTTATGAATGCGGAGCTCGAAGATGAAGATGCGGCACTCGCCATCGAGATGGAAAAGTGCATTGCTCATAAGAACCGCAGAGAGAACTTGTGACGCGACTGTTGCTATGGCGACGCCCGCGACGCCGAGCCCGAAGCCGGCGACGAAAATGAGATTCAGTATGACATTCAGCACGCCGGAGATCGTGAGATATACCAGCGGACGGCGTGTGTCGCCTCTGGCCACGATGATCGCGCGGCCGAAGGTATAGATCATGAAGGCAGGCGAGCCGATGAAGTAGATCCGAAGATACAGGGTCGCCTGATCGATCGAGTCAGAGGTCGTGCCCATCCACTCGAGAAAAGTTCTCGCGAACACGCAGCCGATGATGCCTGTTATGACCCCGAAGATGATGCCTAATGAGAAGATCGTGTGGGTCAGGTCGTGGACTTTGTCCATCTTCTTCGCGCCGAGAGTCGATGCGAGAACGACGGTCGCGCCAAGGGAAATACCGATAAACAGGTTGATAATGAGATTGATCAATGGCGCACAGGAACCGACCGCCGCGACCGCAGTGTCGTCGACGAACTGCCCGACAACGACGATGTCTGCTGCATTGAAGAGAAGCTGGAGGACCTGTGTCAGTACGATCGGAACACTATAAAGGATCAGAGGCACGAGAACGCCGCCATTGATCATATCGACTTCATGGCTTTTTCTGCCCAGCCGGGAAGACTTCCCGCCAAGTGCGGCGTGAAGTTTCTGTGTTCCGATTTTTCTTTCCGAATTTAAGCGCATAAAAGTATTTCCCATCCTGTCATAGCAGAAATACTACCATAACGGATGGGAAACCTGGTTAGATTCTTCGTTGTGCATTTAAGAGAAATCCGCGCTGTGCCACGCGACCTTTGTCATGCGTTTTCGATGGACAGATGCGAAATCAATACCCTGGAAGTGTAATCGCGATACCGTCAGTATACCCGTGCGATAGGAAAAGCACTCGCGATACCGTCAGTATATCCCGGGAAATCCTCAGTGCATGATGATCTGTCTTGTTCCGCAGTACGGGCAGAAGGTCTCCGTGTGGCTGGTGTTGATCTGAAGATCGGCGCCGCATCCGGAGCACTTCAGGGAAACGATGCGGGCTGCACCGGCAAACTGGCCATTCATATTGCCGCCCGGGAATCCCTGCTTGCCATAGACGTAGTTCTGGAATACCGACATGGCTTTCCGCTCGTTCTCGGTAACCCCATCCGTAAGCTCCGCGATGCGCTGGGCATCAGCCTGAAGCGTGGACAGCGTATTGGCATCGAGGCGGTTTAAGTATTTCTCGACATTCATGAAGTTTGACGAGCGGTCGGTCACGATCTGCTGGAGTTCATTTCGGAAAGAAGCAGAAGCATTCGGATTATTCATCAGGCTCGAACACATATAATCGAGGTCCATCTGCTCTTCGGGCGAGATGACGCCGTCGGCCTTTGCGATGTAGTAGCAGAGGGCGATACGTGCGAGCGCGATGTTAGCGACTGTGGTACCGGAGCTGCTAGGGTTCGGAACGCTCTGCGGTATGTAGTTTCCGGCCGGGGCGGGTTGGCTTCCGCCGAGAAGGTTATCGATGAGCGCCGAGCCTGCACCAAAAGCGAGTCCGCCGACGATTCCGCCGGTGACATCTCTTGCCAGTGAACGTAATAATGATCTGCCCAACATATTAAAACTCCTCCATGCAGTAACTCTTCTCAGGATACATACCGAAGATTGCACCTTCTTTATTCTTGCCGATGTAGTAGTTTCCTGCGTCTTCCACCTCATCGTACACATATTTTACAACAGAAAGTGTTCTGCCGTCAGCAAGATAGATGTTGTACTCCTTGTGACTGGTTTTGTGTCTTCCTCTTCCTGTTCTGACCGTCTTAGTATCCTTACGGGTGACCTGCGCATATTCGAGGGAGATCGTCGCGCTTTCGGGATCATCGGGCTGTTTGTTCAGTGACGAAAGCGTACCGTTATAGAATAAAATGCCCAATATGACTATAAATACCAGCGCCAAGGCGAGAGATATTATCTCCATAATGTTGGCGGGATCTCCCCGCATCCGGCCGCGGACGAAATTGACCAGTGTGACGATAAACCAGCCGACCAGTGAGAGAAACAGAGCTACCGCGACGATGGTCATGATCATGAGGTTCCTGTTTGAGGTCTTGACATAGACATTATAGTCGGAGCGTAGAAGGTCGTCAGTCAGCACGGTTCGTCCGCTCTCATCCTGGACCAGCTCGATCTTGGCTCGCCCGTCTTCGATATCTGCCTTCGCTTTTCTTGCCTGAATTGAGCCATAGAGGATGGCGATACCAATTGCGAGAAACGCGATAATAAAGATGATGAGGATCGGTTTTTTTCCTGAGGCATTCGAAACCCTTACAAAGCGCATGTGTTTACTCCATTGTTTAGACCGTTCCGCGCGAAAAGCACTTGTCCGGCCGTTTATTTTCTTGAATCATTATAGCAATAATGTTGCATCCGGAGTAGTTTCACAGTGCAAAAATGGAGAGAGCTAATTATTCCTCCCGTGCGAAATAGCGGATGCGAAAAAAGGGAAGGGTGCAGATCTTCAGTCTGTCTGATAACCGTGGCAGGCACGCACCTGAGCGCGGCCTCTTATCCTTTCTTTTTCTTTCCGACCAGGACCCGGCGCGCAAGCTTCGCGACGACGCGGTAAGGCGCGGGCTGGAGTGCTTTTCGGGCTTCCTTCAGCTTCTCTCTGATCGGGATGCTCTGCGGACAGTGCTGCTCGCATTTGCCGCAGCCGACACAGCGGGAAGCATCCGCGGGCTCAAGACGCAGCGCGATGGTCTGGAAATATTCTTTTCTGCCGGTGCCTTTTTTCTCGGAGTACATATGGTTGTAGCAGGAGAAGATTCCCGGGATATCGACCCCGCGAGGGCAGGGGAGACAGTACTTACAGCCGGTGCAGCCGACCTTCGTGTTCTCGTTGATGTAGCCCTTGATTCTCTCGATCATGGAGAATTCTTCCTGGCCCCAGGCGCCTGCCTTCGCGTCGCTTGCGATGCGGGCATTCTCCTCGAGCATCTCCAGGGAATTCATGCCGGACAGGACGCAGGTGATCTCCTTCTGGTTCCAGAGCCACCGGAATGCCCACTCGGCCGGGCTCCAGCCGTGCGGATCTTTCGCGATCTCTTTCTTCGCCTTTTCGGGAAGAAGATCGACGAGCTTTCCGCCGCGCAAAGGCTCCATGATGAATACCGGCACACCTTTTTCATACGCGGCGGCGATCCCTTCACGCCCGGCCTGCGACGTCTCATCCATATAGTTGTACTGCACGAGACTGAGCTCCCAGTCAAATGCAGCGAGAATCTTCTTATACATCTCCGTATTTCCGTGAAAAGAGAAGCCGAAGTGCAGGACGCGGCCCGATTTCTTCTGCTCGGCGATCCAGTCGCGGACACCGAGAGCTTCGAGCTTTTCCCACTGCGCGATATCCGTCATGTGATGGAAAAGATAGTAGTCGAGGTGGTCCGTCCGGAGGCGCTTAAGCTCCTCGTCGAGATATTTGTCCAGGTCGGATCTCTTCTTGACGAGATACTGCGGAAGCTTCGTGGTAAGAGTGATTTTGGAGCGGAGGTCATTCTTCTCGATGATCTTTCCGAGGGCGTCCTCCGAGCCCGGATAAATGTATGCCGTGTCGAAGTAGTTGACTCCGAGATCGATGGCGCGCAGTAGCTGCGCTTCCGTCTTCTCCATATCGATCGATCTGCCCTTCGTGGCAAAACGCATACATCCGAAACCTAATACCGGTAACCCATTCCGCTGCTGCATACTATCACTCCTTAAACAAATATGTCTGTCCGTTTTGTGCTTGCCTGGAATCCCCAGGAATTGCTTCTGCTTTGATGTCTGTCACTGTCTGCTGCTGTCTGCTACTGCCCCAGAAACTTCCGGATCTCCGGAAGTCTCCTCGTTGCCTCCGCACGCCCGATCTGATAGACTCTCTCGAGTTCTTCCGGCTTCTTGCAGGCTCGTCCGATCCGAAGAGGTTCCGGCGGCCGGATCACGATTGCTTCTTTCGCATCTTCCTTCGCCTGGATCTCCTGAAGCTGCCGGTTATACATCAGATGCCGGTCACGCATCGCCTTCACGACGGCTGGGTATTTCCGAAGAAAGATCTTAAAGAGAAGAGCGGATGCTTTTTTCTTCACATAGCCCTTCGGCTGCGTAAGCACGATGACATTCCGGTTATATCCGAGCTCCTCCATCTTCGAGTAGGGGATGGCATCGGCCATACCGCCGTCGAGAAGCTTATATCCATCGATGCGCACGACTTTCGAAAGGATCGGCATCGAGGCGGAGGCACGCATCCACTCGATGTCCTTCATGCCGCCGTCCGTGCAGCGGTGATATACGATTTTTCCCGTGTTTACGTCAGTCGCGCCGATATAAAACTCCATCGGGTCCTTCGCAAATGTTTCCCGGTCGAAGATGTCCAGCTCGTCCGGGATCGCGCGGTAGCAAAAGTCGGCGCCGTAGTAATCGCCGGTCTTTAGAAGCGACCGGAAACTGCAGTAGCGCGGGTCCTTGCAGTATTTTTTGTTGTAGCGGATCGGCCGCCCGATCTGGCGCGACTTGTAATTGCAGCCGAAGACGGCGCCGGCCGAGATCCCGGAAGCCCCGTCGAAGCGGATGCCGTTTTCCATCAGGACGTCCATCACGCCGCAGGTAAACATCCCACGCATCGCACCGCCCTCCATCACCAGCGCCGCCCTGGTCGCCGCGCTATCTGCCTGGCCCGAAGCCGCCGCGCTTTCAATCGGTGCCGAAACCGCTGCAATATCTGCCTGGCCCGAAGCTGCCGCGCTTTCCGTTGTTTCTGTAGTATTCATAATCACATTTCCATCAGTTTCAATTTCGATACTCCCATTATATTTCCAAACCACCTCGTTTGGGAATGGCTTGCGCCCACGAACAAAGAAAAGTTAAAGAAAAAGAATTTCGTTCGCAAATTGCTCACCAGAAACGCAATTTAGGTGAGCGTTTAGGTGAGTGCCGCCCGATCCTCATTTTTTGATTCCGCGCGAAAAGCACTCGCCCCACATCTTGATTATCAAACTATCGAAACATGACAAAATCTGGAGAAAAACTGGTCAACATATGAGAAGTAATGACAAGTAATGAATGCTATGATGACGTTGGATGAACATGAACGGGTTGGTGTCTGCGGCCGGACGGTTTTTCGAATAGAAGACGAAGCGCCGAAGACAGAAAGGATGACAAATTATGCAGAATTTTGATTTTTATTCTCCTACGTATTTCGCTTTCGGAAAAGACACCGAGAACCGCGCCGGCGAGCTGGTGAAGCGCTTCGGCGGAAGTAAGGTCCTGATCCATTATGGCGGCGGAAGCGTCGTCCGCTCCGGACTTCTTGACCGCGTGAAGGCATCCCTTGAGAAGGAGGGACTCGCATTTGTCGAGCTCGGCGGCGTGCAGCCGAACCCGAGATCCGGCCTCGTATATGAAGGCATCGACCTCTGCAAGAAGGAAAACGTGGACTTTATACTCGCTGTCGGTGGCGGAAGCACGATCGACTCCAGTAAGGCGATCGCAGCCGGCACAGTCTATGACGGCGATTTCTGGGACTTTTACCAGGGTAAGCGTATTGAAGAAGCACTTCCGGTCGGAACGATCCTGACGATTGCAGCCGCAGGTTCCGAGGGCAGCCCGGACTCCGTTATCACGAAAGAAGACGGCATGTTCAAGCGTGGTGCGAGCGGCGATGCGATCCGCCCGAAGTTCAGTATCCTGAATCCGGCGCTGACACAGACACTGCCGCCATACCAGACGGCTGCCGGTATTACGGACATCATGGCGCATCTATATGAGCGTTATCTGACAAATTCGGAGGAAGTAGAGGTTACCGACCGTCTCCTCGAAGCACTTCTTCTTACCATGATCCACGAAGGTCCCCGCGTTATCGCGGATCCGAATAACTATGAAGCAAGAGCGAATATCATGTGGGCGGGCATGATGGGACACAATAACTCCTGCGGCGTCGGAAGATCCCAGGACTGGCTGTCACACATGATCGAGCATGAACTCTCCGCTCTTTATGACTGTGCCCACGGCGCCGGCCTGGCAGTAACGATGCCGGCGGTATTTACCTACGAGATGAAGCATAACGTGATGCGTTTTGCTCAGGCGGCGGTCCGCATCTGGGGCTGCCAGATGGATTTTGCGCACCCGGAAGTTACCGCGAAAGCAGGTATCGAGGCTTTCCGTAGTTTTCTGATCTCGATCGGTATGCCGAAAAACTTTGAAGAGCTCGGAGCAAAAGAGGAAGATATTCCGAAGCTTGTCCAGGTTCTTCTTTACGGGGATGGAGGATCCGGAAAGATCTCCGGCTTCATCACCCTTGACGAAGATAGCTGCACTAAGATCTATAAGATGATGGTGTAAGTTATATGGATTATAGCCAATACGAAACCTTCGATTTCGACAGCATAAGTGCCTTTAATCTTTCTACGGGATATAAGGGGAGATCATTTAGGATGCACTGGCATTCCTATGGTGAGATCCTCCTCGTGGGTGAAGGCGAGAAGAACATCTACAAGGTTAATCAGAATACATATCAACTCAGTGAAGGTGATTTCGTGTTGGTGTGGCCGATGGAAATGCATGCGATCATCGATGCGGACAGGGAGCAAGCTCTAGTCATCCAGTTCAGCAATTCGTTCATGAATTCCCTGCTCGATCTTCAGAGGATCATGCATTTCTATCGGAATCTCCACGTAATTGAGAGAAAGAAACATCCTCAGCTCTGTGCGAGACTGACGACGATCTCGTACAGGATGAAGGATATTTTCCTCTCTGAAGATAGAAACCGGGAGCTTTCCTGCTGCATGCTCCTGATGGAGTTCATCCTCGCGCTCGACGAGCACAGAGCCGAGTTCGCCGAGGAGCTGAATTCGGAAAACCAGAAGAATGTCTGCACCGACGATGTCATGCGCCGGATGATCATGGTGACCGACTACATCAAGAACAACCTCACGGCGGAAGACCTCTCGCAGCAGACGATGGCGGACAAAGCCGGGATCAGCAAGGACTATTTTTCCCGTATCTTTAAGAGCGTGACCGGCACGAACTACAGCAAGTGGCTGAACATGATCCGCATGGAAAAGGCGATCGAGCTTTTGTCCCAGGAAGGGATGTCCCTTACCGAGGTGGCGATGCTGTCGGGATTCCGGAGCATCTCGAGCTTCAACCGCGTATTCTTCGAGGAGAAGGGCATGGCGCCCGGCGAGTATAGAAATCTCTTCATGAAGTCGAATGATAATTCGTGAAAAGCACTTGCCCGCAGCACCTGCCGATCATCGAGCTTTTGAAAGAAGCCTCTGAGATCTTAGGGCAGTAAGGGAATACACACCGCACGTCGCAAAGACAGGAACTTTCTAGAAGACAGTATTAATTCAATAAGGAGAAATCATATGAAAAAGAGAGCATTATTCATCGGCGGCACCGGCACGATCAGTACCGCTATCGTGAAAAGACTTGCGAACGATCTTGACTGGGAGGTCTGGGTATTAAACAGAGGAAACCGTTCTTCCGTTCTTCCGGAGAGCGTAAAACTCATCACCACAGATATCAATGAAGAAGCATCCGTTCTTGAAAAGATCGGCGACACGACATTTGACTGTGTCTGTGAATTCATCGGATTTACTGTCGATCAGGTCGAGCGCGACTACCGCCTTTTCTATGGAAAAACGAAGCAGTATATCTACATCAGCTCCGCTTCCGCCTACCATAAGCCGGCGGCATCGTATGTGATCACCGAAGGAACAGCACTCGCCAATCCTTACTGGGAATACTCCAGAAACAAGATCACCTGCGAAGAGTTCCTCATGAAGAAGTATAAAGAAGAGGGATTCCCGGTCACGATCGTACGTCCGAGCCACACCTATGACGAGAGAAATATCCCGCTTGGTGTGCACGGCAACAAAGGCCCGTGGCAGGTCATCAAGCGTATGCTCGATGGAAAACCGGTCATTATCCAGGGCGACGGATCGAGCCTCTGGACCGTTACATGGAATGCGGATTTCGCCATCGGTTACACCGGCCTCATGGGTAACCGCCACGCGATCGGCGAAGCATTCCAGATCACCTCGGACGAGACCCTCACATGGGATCAGATCTACGCGACCGTCGCAGATGTCCTCGGCGTCGAGCTCAAGGCCTATCACGTATCGACTGACTTCCTGCGTGCTGTCGGCGATCCGCTCGGTTTCGACTTCACGGGATCTCTCCTCGGCGACAAGTCCGTCTCCGTTGTTTTCGATAACAGTAAACTGAAGAGAATCGTCCCGCAGATGACCACCAATGTCCGGTTCGACACCGGTGTAAAAATCGCCCTCGACTACGTCCTGTCCCACCCGGAATGCCAGGTCGAAGATCCGGAGTTCGATGCATTCTGTGACAAAGTCATCGACACCATCGAGAAAGCAAAAGCGAGTTTTGATATGGATTAGTGTAAGGTAGGATAGAATTCGCTATTTTGAAAATATAGATGATGTTTAAAACATGGTTTTGCATCTATAATTCTAAAAATCGAAGATATATCCTATCACGGCATAATCCAGAAATGCGAAAATTCAAAATATAGATTAGTTTTTCCTTTTTAACGATAGGATATAAAACCAAAATTCAAAAATATGGATGTATCACCGCATCCGCGATAGGAGGAACCCTTATGAAAATGATCGATGTTAAGAACGGACCGCAGAACATCTCCCGGATCGTTCTCGGCTGCATGCGCATGCCGGCGCTCTCAACGGAAGAAGCTGCGAAGATGATCGAGACTTCCGTGGAACTCGGGATCAACTACTTTGACCACGCAACCTGCTACGGCGCCGGTGATGCCGAGACCCGCTTCGGCGATGCGCTCCCGATGACCGGCATCAAGAGAGAAGATATCTACCTTCAGAGCAAGGTCGGTCTGCACTTTGACACAATGGAGTTCAACTGGAGCAAAGAAGATATTCTCAAGAGCACCGACGAGATCTTGTCCCGCTTGAAGACGGATTACCTTGATGCACTGCTCCTTCATCGCCCGGATCTCCTTTATGATCCGGAAGAGATCGCGGAAGCATTTGACGAACTGGAGAAGTCCGGCAAAGTCCGCCACTTCGGTATCAGTAACACGACGCCGATGCAGATCGAGCTTCTGAAAAAGTACGTTAAGCAGCCGCTTGTGTTTAACCAGCTGCAGCTCTCCCTCGATCAGTCCCAGATCATCGATCAGGCACTGTATCTCAATAACAAGACCACAGATATGTCCATAGACAGAGATAACGGCATCCTCGATTACTGCCGTCTCCACGACATTACGATCCAGGCCTGGTCGCCGCTTCAGATCGGTATGTTCAAGGGCTGTTTCGTCGATCACCCGGACTTCCCGGAACTGAATGAAAAGCTTGCTGAACTCGGGGAGAAGTACGGTGTGCCGAAGACCGCGATCGCGATTGCATGGATCCTCCGTCACCCCGCGAAGATGCAGGTCATCGCCGGCACCATGAACCCCGATCACCTGAAGGATATCTGCGAGGCAACCAAGGTCGATCTGACGCACAACGAGTGGTACCAGCTCTACCTCGCATCCGGCAAGTTCCTGCCGTAAGCGATCCCC
>DFFH01000171.1:10033-14211 GCA_002368805.1 Mageeibacillus sp. UBA3781
TAAAATGTAACTAACGAAAACAATTAAAGGAGATCTTCCTATGAATAAAGTTAAATGGGGAATTATCGGTACCGCGAATATCGCCCGCTGGGGCATGATCCCCGGCATGAAGCAGTCGCCATCCTGCGAGCTTTACGCCATCGCGGGAAGATCTCTCGAGAAGGCGAAAAAGTATAAAGAAGATTACGGCTTCGAAAAGGCCTATGGTTCCTACGACGAGCTCCTCGATGATCCGGAGGTCCAGGCCGTCTATGTCCCGCTTCCGAACGACATCCACCTCAAATGGGTAACGGAAGCACTGAAGAAGAAAAAGCACGTCCTCTGCGAGAAGCCTCTGGCGCTCACAGCCGACGAAGCGAAGCTCATGTTCGACACGGCAAGGGAGAACGGGGTCATCCTGATGGAGGCCTACGCATATCTCCACAGCCCCTATGTCGATAACCTCGTTAAGGACGTAAAGTCCGGCATCATCGGCGAAGTGGATTATATCGATACCGCCTTCGTGACTCAGGGCTATAAGGAAGACTTCCGCCTCCACAAGGAATTCGGTGGCGGTGCCTTCTACGATCTCGGCTGCTACTGCACGACCATGATCCTTTCGCTCATCGATTCCGAGCCTGACTTCGTCAAGGCTGTAGCAGAGTTTTCCGACCTCGGCGTCGACTTCAGTACAGCCACGATCTTAAGATTTAAAAACGGTGCGAGAGCGTCTTTCCAGGTCGGCATGATCCTCGACATGAACAGTAATTCTAGATACGACCGCCTCTATATCCACGGCACGAACGGCTCCATCCGCTCGGATGTCGAGTATAACCAGGAGGGCGAGGTCAGCTACAAGATCTTCACCCGTGACCGTATCATCGAGCGGAAGGTCTTCGTCCCGAATAACTATTCTCTTGAGATCGAGCAGCTCGACCGCTGTATCCTAAACGGCGAAGCCCCGCACGTCACGCCGGAGTTCTCTCTTAAGAACATGGCCCTCATGGACCGCGTCCTTAAGGAAATCGGCTACTGACAGGGGAAGGGCATCCCACAGGCCCGCATCATCTCCATCATTTAAAACTTCTTCGAATCCCTATAATCTTTTTCGTGTCAGCGCAGATGTTATAAAGCCGCATCTGCGCTGATCTTTTCATCGTTTTTCTCTCGCAAAACCCTAGAATTCGTCACGTTTTCCGAAAACCCCCGAGGTGTATAATCAAAATAGGGGATAAGAAAAAGGAGGAAGTCATGAAGATCAGTCCGAAGTGTGATGCGCAGAATGCGAACAATGCACCGGTCTGTAAGCATTGCGGTGCGAATCTGAACGAGTTCCCGAAGGCCAATGAGCCCGAGATCCCGGATGACAAGCCGCCCTATCACCTGGGCCTTGTCTGCATGAAGGGCCTTCTTAAGACCAAGCCGCTTCCCGGGAAAGGCATCTTCATGATCCGGTCTTCCGCCGCAAAAGCACTCGCCCTCGTTCTTTGCGCGTCTTTCGCATTTCCTCTTACTGCCTGCCACAAGAAGAAAAACTATAAAGGCGAGGTCGATAAGTTCGTCGATAAAGTCGGAACTACTCTCGGCGGATCAAAATATGTATTTAACAGTGCAGAAGAAGCTTCCGAAACTTTCTTCGGAACCTTTGATCTTTCGGAACAACGCCCCATCAAGGAGTGGATCGGGAAAGATTACCGTACAGACTTCTTTAAGGATGGAAATAACTCTGAAGGTTTTTTCTTTAAAGGAGACTATAAGCAACTCTGGAACGATCTCGAGAATACCTACAGGAGAGGGGAGACCTTCTTCGATGAAAACTCCGTGGAAAGAAAAGAGTACGGTGAAAACCCGGTAAATCCGACGGTGGAAACTCTTTCCGCACTTCTGGAAGATAACCGTTTCGGTATGGCGGTACGTGCCGTGGAACTGACGCGCCTTTACAGTATGGAAGAAAGCGCCTACTATTCGAAGAGCTTTAGGAACATAGGCGATTTTGATACGTTCCTGGGTATGCGTGTGATCTTTGAAGACGAAAAGGCCGCGAAGGAATACTGGGATCTGTATACGGACATGGATAAGGCGTATCTGGAAGCCCAGGGGATCTATAAGAACGATCAGTGGATCGCCGACATCTATAAGGAACGGATGGAAGCATACCACGAGATGCCGGAAGAAAACTATAAATACAGTGAAAAGAGCAACAAAGGACATCTGACGCTGAATCTCGGGTACTTTTATGACGCCTGGTACGGATACATGTCAGAGGGAGTCGTCGCTGCACTTCCGGGAGCCAATGCCTCCTGTAATGTGCTGTTCTCGATTCAGATGGACGGACGGGAACTGACGATGCTCTGCTGCTTCCTGGTGGAAAGAGATATCGATCTGGAAGAGATCGGAAAACTCTACGATGAGCTCGATCTTCCGAACCCTCTTAATACCGAGGTGCATGGCTTTGATATGGAAAGATCCGACGATAAGGTTCAAAAACAGCGGATGGATCCGGATCTTCTTACCGGTTTCTTCGGATCTTATTACCCGACCTTTTACCGCTCGCCGCAAGGATCGGTCGGTGTTTCCGACTGGACCCTGAGAACCGCACATCGGCTTTTGCCGTTCCCGGTCACGAGACACCTCGAGAATGTCGCCTGGATTCATCACGCTTATATCGATTCGGAGGATTATCTTCAGACACTGTCCGGAAATTGACTGATGCCTGATCTGGAAGAAAAGTATAGAATAGAACCAGAAGATAAATGATTAGGGGATAATAGTATGATCTGGTTTCTCATCATGTTTTCCGTTGCAATGATCATCAGCGCGATCGGATTTAAGAAGTATGTGTATTTCATCTCGCTCGGATACGGCTTCTCGGTATCGGGCATTGCCATTACGACGATGATCCTGGGAAGAGATAACCTGATCCCCGGAACAATCGCGATCTGTATTCTCCTCTGGATCTACGGTGTCCGCCTGGGCGGATATCTCCTTATCCGAGAACTGAAGAGCGATTCCTATCGAAAAGCCATGAAGAATAACATCAAGGACGGCAAGAACATGAAGATCGGCGTCAAGATCGCCATCTGGGTGACCTGCGCACTCCTTTACTCCTGCCAGACCGCCCCGATCTATTTCCGCTTGAGAGAAAAAGGAGAGGCAGATACCATGCTGTATGTCGGAATCGGCATCATGGCATTCGGTGTTATTTTTGAGTCTATCTCCGATCTTCAGAAGAATATCGCGAAAAAGAAAAATCCGGATACATTTGTCCGTACAGGTCTGTTCAGTTTCGTCCGCTGCCCGAACTATCTCGGCGAGATGATCTTCTGGACAGGTGTCCTCGTTTCCGGAATCGGTGCTTTTTCTGATCCTGTTTTCTGGACCATCGCCATCCTCGGCTATCTCGGCATCATCTACGTCATGTTCAGCGGCGCAAGAAGACTCGAGCTCCGTCAGAACAAGAACTACGGAAATGACCCCGAGTACCAGGCCTATGTGAAGAAGACCCCGATCATGGTACCCTTCATCCCGCTCTACAGCGTTGCTTCCCAGAAGTGGCTCGTCGGCTGATTGCAGCGGTTCCCGCCGCAACTGCAAGCTGGTTTCATCATTTTCCGCCGAAGAAATAAGCCATCGCATTTATCCAGAACGGTAATGAGCTGGAGCGTGATGATTACACGATCGAGGGAGATAAGCTCACGCTGCAGGAGCAGAACCGTAACGGCAGAATTACCCTCGCCAGAGTTCGTTAAGACAGGAAAAAGCCTATAGTTTATCCCTGTTTTATTTAAGATGAAAAGTGTTAAGATGTTTTTGGAAAAGAACTTGCACGAGAAGATCCTTGCTTTTTGAAGGTCCATTTTGTTGCATTGGAGGAATAAGATAATGAAGATCTGCCCGAAGTGCGATGCACAGAATTCGAACAAAGCACCTGTCTGTAAGAACTGCGGTGCGAATCTGAATGAGACTCCGGATGTGGAACCTGCCGAATATGCTGAGGAAAAACCTCCGTACCACTTAGGCCTGGCGATCCTGTTTTTCTTCCTGTCTTTTATCGTTTCTTCGGTAAAAATGCTTATTCCCGAGAACATCGATTATCCTGACTACTCGAAGCCCTGGGTCTATCTCTATTACGCCGCCATTATAGCCGGTGTCGTTTTCCTGATCCTGGGATTTGTCTGCATGCGCGGCCTTCTTAAGGC
>DFFH01000153.1 GCA_002368805.1 Mageeibacillus sp. UBA3781
TCTCCCTCAAGCAGGAAGGTATCTCGTACATTGCAGGCGCTGAGCTTCCGGCAGTAGTTGTAAACATCATGCGTGGCGGTCCGGGTCTCGGTGGTATTCTCCCGTCTCAGGGCGACTATTTCCAGGCGACGAAGGGCGGCGGACATGGTGACTACAGAAATCTCGTTATCGCACCTGCTTCCGTACAGGAGCTTTATGAACTTACAGTTAAATCCTTTGATCTTGCAGATAAGTACAGAATGGTCTGCATGATCCTCGGTGACGGTACCATCGGTCAGATGATGGAACCGGTTGCTTTTAAAGAGAAGGAAGAAACTGAAGAGGTTGCTAAGCCTTGGGCAACCACAGGAATGCACGGCCGTGAAAAGCACAACACGATCACTTCTATCTACATCGATCCGGATGATCTGGAAGCGAAGAACAGAGAACTTCAGGACAAGTACCGTGAGATCGAAGAGAAGGAAGTCATGTTTGAGTCCTCTAATCTCGATGATGCTGAGATCGTTATCGCAGCTTACGGTACATGCTCCCGTATCTGCAAGAATGTTATCCGTCAGGCAGCTGAGCTTGGTATCAAGGTCGGTATGGTCCGTCCGATCACACTGTGGCCTTTCCCGAGCAAGGAGTTCGCACGTGTTGCTGACATGCCGAGCGTAAAGGGATTCCTCGATGTGGAGCTTTCTTCCGGTCAGATGATCGAAGACGTCCGTCTTGCTGTTAACGGCAAGAAGCCGGTTTATTTCCACGGTCGTATGGGTGGTAACCTGCCGACCCAGAAAGAGATCCTGGATGAGATCGTAAAGATTCATAAGGGGGAGATGTAAGATGGCAGTTGTATTTCAGAAAACAAAAGGTCTGACAGATAAGCCGTTCCATTATTGCCCGGGTTGTATGCACGGTATCATTCACCGCCTGATCGCGGAAGTAATGGAAGAGATGGACCTTATCGATAAGACTATCGGTGTGGCATCTGTCGGATGCACATACAATAATTATGATTATTTTTCATGTGATATGGTACAGGCAGCTCACGGACGTGCTCCGGCGGTTGCTACCGGTATCAAGCGCTGCAAGCCGGAAGAAATGGTCTTCACCTATCAGGGTGATGGTGACCTTGCTTCCATCGGTACAGCAGAGATCGTTCATGCTGCAGCACGTGGTGAGAAGATCTGCACATTCTTCGTAAACAACGCTGTTTACGGAATGACATCCGGTCAGATGGCTCCGACTACGCTCCTTGGTCAGGTTACAACAACTTCACCTTTGGGACGTGACGCTGAGACAAGAGGTTACCCGATCAATGTCAGTGAGATGCTCTCCACTCTGACAGGTGCTGTTTATATCGAGCGTGTTGCACTCTTCGATTACAAGCACATTCAGGAAGCAAAGAAGGCGATCGCCAAGGCTTTCCGTGTACAGCAGAAGGGTCTTGGTTTCGCAATGGTTGAGTTCCTTTCCACCTGCCCGACAAACTGGGGCAAGGAGCCGATCGAGGCTCTGGAATGGTGTAAAGAGAAGATGGTTCCGCAGTATCCGCTGGGCGTCTTCAAGGGCAAGGATCTGGAGGTGTAATGATATGATCGATTTTTCTATTATTCTCGCCGGATTCGGTGGTCAGGGTGTTCTTTCCGCAGGAAAGATGGCAGCAGAGTCTGCTCTGATCGAAGGTAAAGAGGTTTCCTGGTTCCCGTCTTATGGTCCTGAGATGCGTGGTGGTACAGCAAACTGCTCCGTTGTTATTTCTGATGAGCCGATCGGTTCTCCTGTCATCAACGAGCCGGATGTCCTGATCGCGCTGAACCAGCCGTCTCTTGAGAAGTTCGAAGATACTCTGAAGCCGGGCGGAATCATTATCATTGACTCTTCGCTCGTTAAGGTTGCTCCGAAGCGTACAGATATCCGCTTCATTCCGATCAACTCTTCGGAGATCGCATCTGAACTCGGTTCCATGGCATATGCGACCATCGTTCTGCTCGGATGTGTATCTGCAGCAACAGGTGCTTTTACCAGAGAGTCTTTCGAAAAAGCACTGTATGACGTACTTCCGGAGAGAAGACATCATATGATCCCGAACAACCTCAATGCTTTTGACAAGGGTGCTGAGTTCGCGAAAAAGTAATCTGTGTCTTCCTGTTGAGAAGTTCACAAAATTTTAACAAAATGCTTTAATAGTTGATATTAAAGGAAAGAATTGTGACATGTTATAAAAGAGAGCCGAGAAATCGGCTCTCTTTTGTTAAAAGTGCTAGGAAGTTGTCAAAGGTTGCGTTATAATATATGAAATGAAAGAATGTGGGTGCATATGCCCATGTATGTAGGAGAAATTTCATGGATCAAGCGTATCTTTTCAATACCGGGAAAGACTATAAGAGCTACAACTATCTAGGATCAAGACCTTATTCCCATCCGGACGGAGATAAGGGATATCTCTTCCGTGTGTGGGCTCCGAATGCAAAAGCTGTAAGTGTCGTTGGCGATTTCAATGACTGGAATCCGGAAGCTTACTATATGTATAAGATCGGTGATTCCGGCATCTGGGAAGCATACATCAGCGGAGCCAAACAGTGGGACCGTTATAAATATCATGTGTATGGCGCAGACGGATCGGAGGTAAATAAAGTCGATCCATATGCCAGACACTGTGAGACCAGACCGGCGGATGCCTCGATCCTTTATGATCCGAATGATTATGAATGGCATGATGAAGCTTTCACAAGCAAGAGAGTGCATGCCTGTGCACCCCGTCCGATCTCTATCTATGAAGTCCACCTGGGTTCATGGAAGAGACATGAAGACGGTAATTTCATGAATTACCGCGAGATCGCGAAAGATCTTGCCAAGTATTGTAAGAAGATGGGATATACCCATGTTGAGCTGATGCCGATCCTGGAACATCCGCTGGATGATTCCTGGGGATATCAGGTCATCTGCTATTACGCCGTTACCAGCCGTTTCGGCACTCCTGCCGACTTTAAATACTTCGTGGATCATCTGCATAAGAACGGTATCTCGATCATCCTTGACTGGGTACCGGCGCATTTCCCGAAGAACTCCGAGGGCCTCGTGCATTTTGACGGGTCCGCCTGCTACGAATATAAAGATCCCCGCATCGGTGAGCATAAGGAATGGGGTACTTTCGTTTTCGATTATTCCAAAGCGGAAGTCCAGTCGTTCCTTATTTCCAATGCCGTGTTCTGGATCGAGGAATTCCATCTGGACGGTATCCGCATGGATGCAGTATCGAGTATGCTTTACCGTGACTACGGCAGAACGGAGTATATCCCGAATATCTACGGTGGCACGGATAATCTTGAAGCCATTGACTTTATCCGCAATCTCAATTCGATCATGTCGGAGAACTATCCGTATGTCATGATGATCGCAGAGGAGTCCACGGCATGGCCAAAGGTTTCCCATCCGGTATCCGACGGAGGACTCGGCTTTACTCATAAGTGGAACATGGGCTGGATGCATGACACGCTGGACTATTTCCAGACCGATTCGTATGCCAGAGAATGGCATCACGATCAGTTCTGTTTCTCGATGATGTATGCATTTTCAGAGAACTTTATCCTGAGCCTCTCCCATGATGAGGTCGTTCACGGCAAGAAGAGTCTGATCGATAAGATGCCGGGCGATACTTGGAGAAAGTTCGCCAATCTCCGTCTCATGTTTATGTATATGATGGCGCATCCTGGTGCGAAGCTTAATTTCATGGGTTCGGAATTCGGCCAGTTTATCGAGTGGCGTTTCTATGAGCAGCTCGAGTGGTTCATGCTTCAGTACGAGTCACATAAACTCCTTCAGGATTATGTGGCCGATCTGAACCATTTCTATATCAAGCATGCGCAGTTCTGGCAGGATGACCACTCCTGGGGCGGATTCGAATGGGTCGATGCTTCTGATGTGAAGAATAATGTATTTGTCTTCAAACGCAAAGGCGTGGCAAATCAGGAAGATATTTACGTGGCGCTCAATATGGTGCCGGTTCCGCTGGAAAACTACAATATCGGTGTTACTGAGAGTGGAAGATATAAGATCCTCATGAATACTGATGATATGAAGTATGGCGGATCCGGATATCCGGACGGCTCTGACAGTAAGGGTACCTTTAAGGCAGTGGAAGAAGGCTGGAACGGCAAGCCGTATCACATCTCGGTGAACCTGCCTCCGCTTGGCGGTATCTACTTCCAGAAGGTGAAGACTACATCTTCTGCAAAGAGTACCAGGACTTCAGCAAAGACATCTTCTGCGAAGAGTACTAAGACTTCGGGCAAGACGGCATCTGCGAAGAGTACGAAATCTTCACCGAAGACTTCTTCCCCGAAGACGGCAAAGACAGTAAAAACTAAAAAGAAACAATAAGAGAATATATAAACGGAGGTTTTCATTATGGCGAAAGCGCAAGTAGTCGCAATGATTTTGGCAGGTGGACAGGGTTCCAGACTGGGTGTGCTGACAAAGAATATTGCCAAGCCGGCAGTTCCTTTTGGAAGCCGTTATCGCATTATCGATTTCCCACTTTCTAATTGTGCGAATTCAGGAATTGAAACAGTAGGTGTTCTGACACAGTATCAGCCTTTGGCACTGAATACTTACATCGGAAACGGACATCCTTGGGATCTTGACAGAAACAACGGCGGTGCTTTTATTCTTCCGCCTTTCCAGAAGACGGGAAAGAGCGACTGGTACAAAGGTACAGCGAATGCGATCTACCAGAACCGTGATTTTATCGATGATTGTGAACCGAAATATGTGCTTATCCTTTCCGGTGACCATATCTACAAGATGAACTACGCCGAGATGCTCCGTCAGCATATCGAAAATGAAGCTGATGCCACTCTGGCGGTTCTCGAAGTTCCGTGGGAAGAAGCTTCCCGTTTCGGTATCCTCAATACGAAAGAGGATTCTGACGTGATCACGGAGTTTGTGGAGAAGCCGGCTAAGCCTGAGAGCAATCTGGCTTCCATGGGTGTTTATATCTTTACCTGGGATGTTCTTCGAAAAGCACTTGTCGAGGATGAGGAAGATCCGAAGTCGAATAATGACTTCGGTAAGAATATCGTTCCACTGCTTCTTGAGCAGGGTAAGAAACTCTGTGCATACCGCTTCTCCGGTTATTGGAAGGACGTAGGAACGATCTCTTCGCTTTGGGAGTCCAATATGGATATTCTGGATCGTCCGCATGAGATCAACCTGATCGACCGTTCCTGGAGGATCTACAGCAGAAATCCTGTAAAGCCGTCTCAGTTCCTCGGCGATAGTGCAGAAGTAAGAGGATCGGCTCTGACAGATGGCTGTCAGATCTTCGGATCGGTTCAGCACTCTGTTCTTTCTAACTCGGTCACCGTTGAAAAAGGCGCCGTCGTAAAAGACTGCGTACTGTTCCCCGGTGTAACGGTAAAAGCCGGAGCTCATCTTAACCGCTGTATCGTTGCTTCCGGCACGATCATCGGAGAGAATGTCAAGGCAGGATCTGACGTGAAGGGTAAGAGCCCGTATTTGAATGAGAAGATCTGCTCTGAAGGTATCGTTGTTATCGAGGGCGGCCTGAAGATCAAGGACAACGCCGTGATCCCTGCCAATTGTCAGGTGGATAAGGATGTCCATGTATCGGCGAAAGACAATGTCATCGAAGAAGTCTTTCGTGTATGACCGGAAGTTGGGAGGAATAAAGAATGTTTATTGATGCAATGGGTTTAATCCTTGGTGATAATAAGAAAATTACACTTGGCGAGCTTTCAAAGCCTCGCGCTCTTTCCGCGATTCCTTTTGGCGGAAGATACCGTATCATCGACTATATGCTGTCGAATATGGTGAATTCCGGTATCAAGAATATCGGTATCCACACATACACGAAGTATAAGTCCCTTATGGACCATCTCGGAACAGGGTCTTCCTGGGATCTCGACAGAAAGAATTCCGGCGGACTTCATATCCTGCCTCCGTATGTTAACTCTGAAGCCACATCGGTTCAGGGAGACGAAGAGATGGCAGGCCTTCTCGATTTCGTACGTTCCAGCAATGCATCTTACGTGATTATGGCGGCAAGTAATGTCATCCTCAATACGACATTTACTGATTTTGTCGAAGACTTCAAAGCCTGCGGCGCAGATATTTCCGTAATGTATAACCGTGACGGCACGAAGTTCGGCGGACCGAACTACATTCTCGATATCGACAGAAGAGGCTGGGTCAAGGATATGCTCTTTAATCCTGAAAAGAGCGGTCTTACCAAGAGCAGCATGGGTATCATCGTTCTTCGAAGAGAACTGCTGATCGATCTGATCGCGGAGATGATGGCGCGCGGCACCAATCATGTCGGCATCCACTCTTTTGTAAAGAAGTATGACACACTTCGTGTCCATGCATATGAGTATAAGGGCCTTGTGCTTCGAATCAACAGTGTACAGTCCTACTTTAATTCGTCGATGATGCTTCTGAATAATCAGATCCGTGCAGAACTTTTCTGGAACGGCATGCCGATCTTTACAAAGGTTAAAGATGAAGCTCCGACGCTTTATTCGGATGATTGTAAGGTCACCGATGCGATCGTATCTGATGGCTGCCGCATCTCCGGCAATGTAACGGAATCGATTCTGTTCCGTGGCGTGGCGGTAAGTAAGAACTGTACGATCAAAAACTGTGTTATCATGCAGGATGTGCATATTTCAGATAACTGCTATCTGGAAAATGTGATTCTCGATAAAAATTCTGTGGTCCGTCCGGGAATTAAGCTTGTTGGACACAAGGATTACCCGGTCGTGATTGGTAAAGGAGCGATCGTATGAACAAAGTGAAGGTTCTGTTTGTCTCTTCGGAGGTCTATCCGTTTGCAAAAGTCGGTGGTCTGGCTGATGTTGTCGGTGCACTGCCGGTGGAGCTGCAGCATCACCACTGCGATGCCAGAGTGATCATGCCGCTTTATAAGAGCATTAAGCAGAAACATGAGCATAATCTCGACTTCATCGGATGGAAGATGATCAAGATGGGCTGGAGATCCCTTTATGCGGGCCTTTATACACTTACGATGAATGGTGTCCAGTTCTACTTTGTTGATAATGAATACTATTTCAACTTTGATCAGGTCTATGTGGAGTATGTTTTCGATATCGAGCGTTTCTGCTTCTTCCAGAGAGCAGTACTCGATTTTCTCGGTGATTTCATGAGATTTGAACCGGATGTGCTTCACTGCAACGACTGGCAGGCCGGAATGATGCCGCTGCTTCTCGATGCACATTATAAGAAGTACGGTTATCATACGAACATTAAAACGGTCTTTACGATCCATAATCTCAAGTATCAGGGTATTCATGGTATCGAAGTGATCCAGGATCTTTTGGATCTCCCGAGTGAGTATCTTACAGATGAACTGTCGATCAAGGATGGCGCGGTCAACTTCATGAAGGCAGGTATCGTTTACAGTAACTCTGTAACAACTGTATCTCCGACCTATGCATATGAGATCATGACCGATTACTACGGTGAAGGATTAAACCACACACTGCAGCGCTATGCATATAAGGTTTCCGGTATCTTAAACGGAATCAATGCGGAAGAGTATAATCCTTCCAAAGATACGATGATCCCTCAGAAATACTCGATCAAGAATTACGAAGAGGGAAAAGCCGTAAACAAAAAATCCATTCAGGAGCAGCTGGGTCTGGAAGTAAATCCGGGTGCCCCGCTCTGTACTATGATCTCTCGTCTGGTTGACCAGAAGGGCCTCGATCTTCTCCTGCGTGTAGTGGAAGAAATGCTCTACGACGGCATGCAGATCGTCATCCTTGGTACAGGTGATGCTTATTATGAGCGCTCTCTCGCAGATATTGCCGCGAGAAATCCGGGCAAGATGTGTGCATGTATTTCCTTTGATAACGGACTGGCGCATACACTTTATGCAGGCTCGGATATCTTCCTGATGCCGTCTCTGTTTGAACCATGCGGCCTGTCCCAGCTGATCGCGATGACTTATGGTACGATCCCGATCGTCCGTGAGACCGGCGGACTCCGTGATACTGTCGTTCCGTATAACGAGTTTACGGGAGAAGGTAATGGTTTCTCGTTTGCAAATATCAATGCACACGAATTCCTGTTCGTTACGAAGTATGCTTGTGATCTGTATCGTCACAATAAGCCTGTCTGGAATAAGCTGATCGAAGAAGGCATGAAGGCTGACTATTCCTGGAAGAAGTCCGCGGAAGAATATGCAGGTCTTTATTCCTTCATCACAGGTATTTCTATCGCTGATGACGAAGAACCCGAAAAGAAGCCTCTGACAGAAGAAATCCTTGATATCGGAAAAGAAAAGAAGGAAGAGGCTCCCAAGAAGGTAAAGAAGACTACTGCCAAGAAAACGGAAGTAAAGAAGACGACGACCAAGGCAGCTTCTTCTGAAAAGAAATCTACCGCATCCAAGTCTGCTTCGAAGACTTCCAAGACATCCTCGGCTTCTGCAAAGAAGACCACGAAGGCTGCTTCTGAAAAGTCTGAGAGCAAAGCTTCCTCTTCGAAGGAGACCAAGAAGTCATGACCTCGCTGATCGCAAAGAAATCGGACTGTGTGGTGCATTGTTCGAGACTTGCGGAGTACAGGACTCCTTTCGGAGCTCAGAAGACAGGCGGTTATGTTGATTTATATATCGATGTGACTGTGCCTGTCGATCAGATCGTTCTTTGTTATGCATATGGTCTTTATGGCTTGTCGTATAACGAATTACGCATGAAGAAATATGAAACAGTTCCGGACCGGTGGCATTGCCGTCTGCGCATGCCGTCCGAGCCGGGACTGCTTTTTTACTGGTTCTGTCTTCGAAGCAAACCGGAAGATATCGAACAGATCGTCGATCCCGAGTACCATGAGCTTTTGTACCGCAAATACGACGAAAACCGTACGTATCTCTATTATGTTGCCTGCTGGGAAGGCGATGACGGCAAGGGAAAGTTTGCTTTCAGCGCACCTCGTGTCGGTGTGGAGGAAGAAAAATATCCCCATGCTTTCCAGATCACAGTCTATGAAGATGGATTTGTCACACCGGACTGGATGAAAGGCGCAGTGATGTACCAGATATTTCCGGACCGTTTCTTCCGTGGTTCCGACTATTCTTTTGCTTCGATGGAGGAGACCGGAAAGAGCCGGCCGGAGCGTATATTCCATGAAGATTGGAATGAAGATGTCGATATCGATGGCAAACCGGAAACGGGATATCTTGCCTGCGACTTTTATGGAGGAACACTGAAAGGTATCGCGGAGAAAGCAGACTATCTGAAATCTCTGAATATAGACGTTTTATATCTGAACCCGATCTGTGAAGCAAGATCGAATCACCGATATGACACTGCGGATTATCTGAATGTTGATCCGATCCTGGGCGGAAAAGACGGATATAAAGCTTTTTCTTCCGTGATGAAAGAGAAGAATATCCGGTATATCCTTGATGGCGTATTCAGCCATACCGGTGCAGACAGCAGGTATTTCAACAAATACGGACGGTTTGATGCCCCAGGCGCCTACAGTGCTTTTGCCGAAGGAAAAGATAGCGATTACGCATCGTGGTACTCATTTCACCGTAATGAAAACGGCGACGTTGCCTATGATTCCTGGTGGGGATTCCCTGAACTTCCGAATACAAAAGAAGATGACCTGAGTTACCGGGAATATATCCTCGGTCCCAATGGAGTAGTTGCCAGCTGGATCCGTGGAGGAGCAAGCGGCGTTAGACTCGATGTGTCGGACGAACTTCCGGACTCCTTCCTGCGTGAGATGAGATCGACCGTCAAGAATGCGTCAAATGGTGATGCACTGGTTCTTGGCGAGGTCTGGGAAGAAGTAACCACGAAGATCAGCTATGGCAGTTATCGTGATTTTGCATTCGGAAGAACACATGATACTGTCATGGGATATCCGTTCCGTGAGGCACTGATATCCTTCCTGAAAGGTGATACAAGTGCCCGGACATGGAGCCTGACCATGGAAAAGTACCGTGAGAATCTTCCGGATCAGATGTTCTACTGTATGATGAATCTCATCTCCTCCCATGATGTTCCGCGTGCGATCACCATGCTGGCAGGAGCTCCGGATCCCGGAAACAGAGAAGCACAGAAGGAACTTCATCTGACAAAGAACATGAGAAGCCGCGGAGCAGCGCTGATGAAAATGGCATTTGCACTCCAGATGACTTATCCGGGCTGTCCCTGCACATATTATGGTGATGAGATTGGCATGGACGGATATCGTGATCCGTTTAACAGAAGAACATATCCGTGGGAAAAAGAAAGCTCCTGGCAGAAAGATATGCTTTCTGTATTCCGGAATCTAAGTGCTCTGCGGTCAAAGTATAGTGTCCTTCGATGTGGAGAGATGAAAATACTTTATGCCGATGGTGATGACCTTATCTTTGAAAGAACACTGGATGAACAGGGAAGAGATCATTTCGGTAAGGTATGCGACGGACCTAAAAAGGTTTTGTGTATCATGAACCGAAGTGATAAAATGAAAACGATGCTCCACCTGAAAGATATTTCAGAGATTGCGGAAATAGAGCACATTCCGGAAATATTCACCGGCGATGGTGAAACCGGATGTAAGGTGATAGGACCGGAGCAAAATGAGGAAACAGTAGAGATACATCCGCTTTCAGCAGTAATATGTATTTTGCCTTAATATATTAATAGGACAAAGGATTATGGGAGGTATTTATGTCAGAAGTTGATGAGCAGGGTCGTCAGATCCTAAATGAAGTTACTGAGGACGTGACAAATAAGAAGTGCCCGAATTGTGGTGCGACAGTTGTTTTCGATCCGGAATCCGGTGGAATGCTCTGTGAATTCTGCGGATACAAGTGCGAACTGCCGAAGGCGGACTCCGAGAATGCCATCTGCGAACTTGATTTTGAATCTGCAGAGAAGACAGCAAGTTTTGAATGGGGCGCACAGAAGAAGTCGGTAGTTTGTAAGCAGTGTGGAGCTGAGACGATCTATGACGCGCTGGAGACAGCCGCTGTATGTCCTTTCTGTGGTTCTACGAGCGTAATGCCGGCTGCATCAAATGATTCCATGTCTCCGGGAGCTGTTGTACCGTTTGCTGTTCCGAAAGACAAGGCAGGCGAGAAATTCTCTTCCTGGCTCAAAGGCAAACTCTTTACTCCTTCCAAGGCAAAGAAAAATGCGAAGCCGGATTCTTTCCAGGGCGTATATCTTCCATACTGGACATACGATGCACAGACTACTTCCAACTTCTCGGCCAGAGCAGGTTATGACCGCCGTGTAAAGAGAGGCGATAACTACGTAACAGAGACAACATGGCGTCCGGTCAGCGGTGTGTATCAGGAATTCATTGACGATGAGACGGTAATGGCATCCAAGAGAAGTGACAATACTATTGTGAAGAGATGTGAACCGTTTGATTTCTCGAAACTCGTTCCTTATTCTCCGCAAGTCGTAGCCGGCTTTATTGCAGAACGCTATTCTATCGGATTAAAAGAAGGATGGGGAATTGCTCAGGAGTCGATCAAGAAACAGCTCCGGTCTCATATGGATCAGTATATTCGCAGGAACTGGCGCTGCGATCGTGTAGATTCACTCCGTTTCTCCACACTATATAATAATATTACTTATAAATATCTGCTGGTTCCGGTATGGATCTCTTCGTTCAAGTATAACGATAAGGTATATCAGTTTGTGGTCAACGGCCAGACAGGAAAAGTCGGAGGACGCGCTCCTGTATCTGTTCTCCGTGTACTTGCGGCTATCGGTATCGGATTATTGGTCCTCGGCTTGCTCCTGCATTATACCTGATCAGCATAAGCAATAGGCATTTAATAAAGAAGTTCGCAACAATTGTTACGAACTTCTTTATTAATTGTGTACAAATTGTGAAATTTGTGCATTTTGCACAATCAAAAACGGTTGAGCAAAATGATTTGATAGTTTAATATGATTTTGGTTGGGTCTGTTTAACAGGCATATTTCATCGGTTGGTGACAATTGGAGGGTTATCATGACAGAAGAGAAAACACAGAAACGTACGGCCGCAGACCGTTTTGGCCGCTGGATCAGGGTTTTGTCCTGTACTTTAGTTATCGCGTTCCTGGGAGCGCAGGGTATCGCGGCATTACCGTCCGGAGCGGCAAATGATCATCTTTCTAATGAGAGTTCTAGCGGGTTAAATCCTGATAATCCATTTAACTATGCGCTGTTTTGCTTTGGCAACCTCGAAGTAGGAGGAGGCCAGGGTCATCATTCTACCGGTGCTTTTGCTATCGGTGGAGATGCAAAATTCGGCGATTTCTCTTTCGCAGCAAGTAACGCTGCGCCTGGTGAGCGTGGACTGTCCCAGCTTATCGTAGCAGGTCAGCTGAATTTTGAAGTCCTCAATACTCTCCGTGGTAATCTCGAAGTATCTTCTGTATCTAATATTCATGGTTCAACATATGGTTTCAGCTCCGATGCATATCACATCGTTGAAGGAATCACAGTGAGCTTTGGAGATAGAAAAGCAGCTATGGTATCCCGTGCAAATAGCGCTAACAGCTTTGCACAGACAAACTCCAATGCGATCCTGAGCAAGCAGGGTGGCGGCGGATGGCTGGAAGTAGAAGCTAAGACTCCGGCTGGATTTGATGCTTCTAAAGATGTTCTCATCTTTAATCTCCCGGAAGGAACAAACAAACTGTACGTTCCGGAAGGTGTTAATGTAATCATCAATGTACGTGGCGATTCTGTTAACTATTTCCCGCAGCTGATGTATGGTTCTTTTAATAGTGCCAGCACACCGAATGATGGTGGTGACGATCGTGACCGTCATGTTGTTTGGAACTTTGCAGAAGCAAAGAGCATCTATGTTCCGGATAACCTGGCTCTTCATGGTGCTGTTCTTGCTCCGAACGCTTATATCCAGAAGCTCGGTGGTAACACAAATGGTGCAGTTATCTGTGCATCCATCTTTACAACATCCGAGTTCCACACTATTTCCAATAGTGTAAAGTATAACTTTACTACACCGACTCCGGCTCCGACAGCAACTCCGGTTCCTACAGCTACACCGAAGCCGACAGCAACTCCGGTTCCGACAGCTACACCGAAGCCGACAGCAACGCCGGTTCCGACAGCTACGCCGAAGCCGACTGCAACGCCGGTTCCTACAGCTACGCCGAAGCCGACAGCAACGCCGGTTCCTACAGCTACACCGGTTCCGACAGCTACGCCGAAGCCGACAGCTACACCGATCCCGTCACCGACACCGGTTCCGACAGCAACACCTATGCCGTCACCGACACCGAAGCCGACAGCAACTCCGGTTCCGACAGCTACACCGAAGCCGACAGCTACACCGAAGCCGACAGCTACTCCGAAGCCGACGGCTACTCCGAAGCCGACAGCTACAC
>DFFH01000008.1:0-2306 GCA_002368805.1 Mageeibacillus sp. UBA3781
CGGCACCAAGAGTGCAGCAGCCGGCACCAAGAGTGCAGCAACAAGTGCCTGCGCAAAGAAACCAACAGATGCAAGGCAGCATGGCTTCAAACCGGTCGAAAACAGAACAGGGAGCTCCGGAATCGCGTCATAGTGCTTCCGGGAAAAGTAAAAAGAAGAGAATCATCATAGGCTTGATCGCCGGTGCAGTAGCATTAGTTGGTGGTGCTGCCGGAGTTTACTTTATCGGCTTTAAAATGCCGGAAGCAAAAAAGAATAATAAAGTGGCCATCGTATCAGATGGTGTTTCGAATCATGCTATTCCGATCGATGCGGCAAATACCAAGCTGGATGAAGATTTGTACGGCCCCACCGTGGAGCACTATTACGAAGCGCTTCTTGGAAGAAAACCTTCTTCTGATGAGAAAGAAGAAGCATTCGCAGATATCCGCGGATCCCATGGCGATACCGAGTGTATCATCCGTGAGCTTCTGGATTCAGATGAGTTTTCCGGTAAGAATTACACAGATAAAGAGTTTGGACACAGGGTGAGAGAGGCTCTCTGGCAGCCTGTGTCAGATGAGCTTGATCTTCGGAGTGAGCAGGATATTCAAGCATCTTCGCGGGATGCCTTTGTTGAGAGCCTGTTCGAGGAAACCTGGCCAGATGATCATTCTATCGTTCAGATATATCGCGAAAGCATCATAGGCCAATATGATTACTATGTAGAGAATAATCATGATCCGAATGAAAAATACGAGATCACGACCTATCTCTTTGATGCGGAAACAGGTGAGCGTATGACCATCGATGGAAGGACTCATCTCGGAAAGATCTCAATGCCCGTGAACCAGAGAACTAAGGGACCGGAGGTCCCCGAGCTTCCGGAAGGAGAATACCGGCTGGTCATCCGCAAGGATCCATATGGAACAGTAGTTTATGACGAAGGCTTTGAAGTGAAGTAGGATCACCCGATGCCGAGTGTCGTGGTGGCGGTGGTGATGGTGTCTTCAGGAAGGTCGTTCGGATCGACGAACTCGAAGAGGGAACCGGTGATGACCTCGACGAGGATGTACTTGCAGTCATCCTGATAGAAGATCACAGATCCGGCATCGACACCCTTGGCATGAAGTTCTTCGGTCGGCATTCCGGAATCATCACGGGCCACGATCGTAGCGCGCAGGTCGAGCTTTTCCCAGTCTGCCGGAAGACCGTACATGACGGTATTATCTTTCTTCCACTCATAGACTTTGCCGTTAAACATGACGCACATCTCGGAATTGCGGTACGGCTCTTCACGCTCGATGACGCGGGTCGTCAGGATACAGCTGTAAATGGATCCGGCCGTATAGGTCACCCACAGCAGGGCGATGATAATGGACAGCAGCTGAACCGCCAGCCATTTCTTGAAATACGCAAGGATCATCAGACCACACAGCAGTAATCCGGTGATCGTGAAGAAGTAATAGAGATTATAGTACGAGTCGTGTTGCGCGAGGCGGTACACGAAGATCGCATTTGCGATCGCGAAGACGACGAAGACGATACACTCGACGATCGTCAGTATCTTTATCGGGTTTTTCTTTTTAGTGGTAACCGGCGTGGTGACCTTTTTCGGCTCGACCGGAGAAGCCTTGGCGGCGGCTAGTTCTTTTTTCGCGGCAGCCAGGCTCTTATTCTTATTTTCTTCCTGTTCAGACATGAATCGGCAGCTCCTTGATCAGTTGTTGATAAACTCCAGGAGCTTGTCCTTCGGCAGGAACCCCAGGCTCTTTTTCTTGATCTCGCCGTTCTCGAAGAGGAGAAGGGTAGGGATGCTGGAGATCTTATATTCCATCGCCAGTACCGCCTGATCATCGACATTGACCTTGCCGACCTTTACCTTACCGTCGAGTTCCTCCGCGACTTCCTCAAGTACCGGCGCGAGCATCTGGCACGGTCCGCACCATGTCGCCCAGAAGTCAACGACTACGGGAAGGGAAGACTTCAGTACTTCCTGCTCAAAATTCTCAGTTGTTAAAACGATTTCTGCCATTTTCTTTCTCCTTCTGTCTGTCCGCGCGGAAAATCCTTACGCGACAGCTTATCTGTCTGCTTTGGTAAAAGCACTGTTAAGCTTCTTTTCTCTTATAGTATAGCATGCAGTGGCAGAATCCTTCAAAGTCCGGATCGGCGATCTGGTCTCTGAACTCTTTGCACATGCACTTGGTGTCCTCGGTCTTCTCGAGACGGCAAGGGCAGTAGCCGCCTTTCTGCTTTAGGCCTTCCTTGATGGTGGCGACGACTTTCTCATCGGGGTTCAGTTCGATTTTCATAAATGTCCTCCT
>DFFH01000008.1:2369-6732 GCA_002368805.1 Mageeibacillus sp. UBA3781
TAGTAAAAAAATGGGGATCGTTGCTTTTTGCAGCGATCCCCACGCTTCTTAACTAATCGATACTTTTATACGACGTGAGTCCTCATCTTATCATAAGCTTCTCTTGCGACTGCGCGTACGCTCGGATCAGAATCTGCAAATGCGAGTTTCTTGAGATACTCTTCACAGTGCTTCGCATTAATCAAACCGGCAGACTCTGCTGCAGCTGCCCGAACCATCGGAGACGGATCACGGAACAAGGGAATCAGATGCATTCCTGATTCATATGTGCTAATCTGTCCCATCGCCTTAGCTATTGCTACACGAACTTCATCTTCTGGATCATCAGCCATCTTTAACAGAGCACCCAGATTCTGCTTTTTACCGAGTTTTTCGATCTTTTCAGTCAGTCTATCAATCTTTGCCATCCGGATCGCCCCTTTCCTTTCAAGTTTACAAGTAGTTTCTATAATGATTATGCACTTAAATCGTCAATTACGCTAGTAGTATTTACTAAAAAGTTTGAAAAAAATTGTTTCAAATTTGTGAATGACACCCTCGATATCTTAAAACTTATTTATATATTAACAGGATTTATGGATTAAAAAAGTGTTTCTTATTAAAGAAAGGTTTGGTAAACTTATAAAGTATTTCATTTGAGGTGATCGATTTTGGAGAGAAAGACCCGTTTTTTCGTGCTGTTCCTGGCGGTTTCGCTGTTCTGCCTTAGCTGTTCTTCGTGTAAGAAGCCGCAGAACGATGAGACCTCGCTTACGCCATCGCAGCAATCCTGGGCGACCGAGACTTCCGCAACACCGACGCCGACTCCGACACCGCTTCCTACGGAGACCCCGACACCGACGCCTTCTCCGGTCCCGACACCGACGGAGATCCTGATCAGTTTTATCGGGGACACGACCCTCGGCGAGCAGAGAGACCATGCGGGCATGCCGTACTGCTTCAGCTCGAAGGTGGGCGATAACTATTCCTATCCTTTTTCAAAAGCACTTCCTTACCTTGAAGCCGATGATATGACGCTCTGTAATCTCGAGGGCCCGATGACGACATCGACCTCGCTTCGTCCGGAGCGTGAGATCTACCTGAAGATGAACCCGAAGTACGTCGAAGTCCTGAAAGAAGGCAGCATCGAGTGCTGTAACCTCGCCAACAACCACATGCTCGACTATACGGAGGAAGGTCATCTTGAGACCCGGAAAGTACTCGAAGATGCCGGGATCGTCTGGAGCGATAACAGCTACTACAATGTATATGAAGTAAAGGGCGTGAAGATCGGCATGGCCGGCTTTAACTTCACCTATGAGAGATCCCTGTACTATAACGCGATCGATGTCCTGCGCAACAAGGGCTGCGATATCGTCATTATCTCCTGCCATATCGGCGTGGAGAGGATGTACGAACCGGAACAGGCGGCGATCGATCTGGCACATGACATCATCGACTACGGCGCGGATATCTATGTCGGATCGCATCCGCACAGACTCCAGCCGGTCGAGTTCTATAACGGAAAATACATCATCTACAGTGAGTCAAACTTCTGCTTCGGCGGCCAGCCGTGGCTGTCGGACCCGGATACGGCGATCTTCCAGTGCACTTTCTCCGTCATGGACGGAAAAGTCGTCGGAAACCGTATGGAGTGTATCCCGTTCTCCATGAGATCCACTTCTGACGGGAACGATTACTGCCCGATGCCCTATGAAAAGGGGACCGAGGAGTATGACCGCGTCATGAAAAAGCTCCGCTGGTCGGACGAGAACGAGTAGCGCTACCGGGCAGAAGAGGAGTTGCAACTTCGGAATGCCGGGGCGGAAGATGCGCACCCCGGCTGCCGGGGAAAATGAAAAGAAAAAATACGGGTGCTTTTGCCGAAAAATCAAAAAATTCCATCTCCCATAGTAGGGTATTTTGTTTTATAATAGGTCTGTTGTTTTATTTTAGGAGGATGATATCATGGCAAAAGTTCTTGTCGTCATGGGGAGTGACTCGGATTTTCCGGTTATGGAGGGGTGTTTTAAGCTCCTGAAGAAGTTCGATATCGCCTTTGATGCGAAGGTGTGCTCGGCACACAGAACGCCGGATCTGGCAAGTAGAATCGCAAGCTCGGCGAAAGAAGACGGATATAGTGTAATTATTGCGGCAGCAGGACTGGCGGCTCATCTGGCCGGCGTGATCGCTGCCCATACTGTTTTACCGGTCATCGGTGTCCCGTGTAAGGGCGGTGCGCTTCACGGCGTGGATGCGCTCTATGCGGTCGTTCAGATGCCGACGGGTATTCCGGTCGCGACAGTGGCCATCGACGGCGGATCTAATGCCGCGATCCTGGCTGCGCAGATGCTGGCACTCTCTGACGAAGCGCTCAGCAAGAAATTAGTGGAATATAAGGCAGGCCTTGCAGCTTCGGTTGCCGAGCGCGATGCACGCCTTCAGGAAAAAATCGCAAATATAGGGGAGTAAAAGGTATGAGTAAGAAATGGCAGGAAGAATGCGGCGTTTTCGGTATTCTTGATACCAGTAAGACGAATTCCGACATCAGCAAACTCACGTACTACGGAATCTTCTCACTGCAGCACCGCGGACAGGCTTCCGCCGGTATCGTAGTGAATCACGACGGACAGTTCCTCTGCCACAAGGCACACGGGCTGGTAGCAGATGTTTTTGACGATCTGCACCTGGGGACCCTGACCGGACACGCGGCGATCGGCCACGTTAGAACACCTGCACCGAATGAGAGCGGCTACGATGTCGTTCAGCCGATGCAGATCAAGTCCCACAGCGGACAGATCGCGATCTCCATCAACGGATCGATCCTGAATGCGAACGAGCTTCGCGATTCTCTTAAGGAGATCGGTGCGATCTTCCAGACCACCGCAGACTTCGAAGTCCTGCTTTCCCTTATCGCAAGAAACCGCGTTTCCACCGACACACTCGAAGGCGCGATCCAGAAGATGATGGGCGAGATCAAGGGTGCTTACGCACTTCTGGTCATGAGCGAAGACCGTATCATCGGTGTCCGTGATCCTCTCGGACTTCGTCCGCTGGTACTCGGAAAGAAAGACGATATGTATCTCCTGGCATCCGAGAACTGCGCATTTGACGCCATCGGCGCCGAGACCATCCGCGACGTTCTCCCGGGCGAGATCATCACCATCACAGAAGAAGGTTATTCTTCCATCTACACCGTTCCGGAGTGCGATGCCCATAAGAACGGAAAACTCTGCATCTTCGAGTTCGTTTATCTGGCAAGACCGGACAGCTTCATCGATGGAACGAGCGTATATGAGTCCCGTGTACAGACCGGCCGTGCGCTGGCCCGCGAGTGCCCCTGCGATGCAGACCTCGTCGTTGCCGCACCTGACTCCGGTATCGCAGCTGCGATCGGATATGCGCAGGAGAGCGGGATCACCTACGGACAGGCGCTTCTTAAGAACCGCTACGTAGGAAGAACCTTCATCGAGGGCACACAGGCTGCCCGTGAGATGGCGGTACGCCTGAAGTTCTCCGTCCTGAAGACAGCCGTAAAGGGCAAGAAGATCGTTATCGTCGATGACTCCGTCGTCCGCGGTACCACGACCAAACATATCATCTCCTTCCTGCGTGAGGAAGGCGCGAAAGAAGTACATCTCCGTGTTGCTTCTCCGCCGGTTAAGTATCCGTGCTACTACGGTGTATCCGCTTCCGAGGCGGAGATGCTTCCGGCCCGCTCCATGAGCGTGGAGGAGATCCGCGATATGCTCGGAGCCGATTCTCTCGGCTATGTCAGCCTCGAGGGCCTGAAAGCATCCACAGAGGGTGCGCTCTGCGGACACTGCTCCGCCTGCTTCGACGGTATCTTCCCGGCAGGCGTTCCGGCTGAAGCGGGAGAAGCTTCACCGCATAAGATCTGAAAAAAGTACTTGTAAGGAGATTTATCAGTGAAGATCGCAGTATTTGTCAGCGGCGGCGGCACGAACCTGCAGGCGATCATCGATAAGATCGCAAGCGGAGAGATCACAAATGTGGAGATCTCTGAAGTCATTGCAAGTAATGAGAGTGCTTTTGCCATAGAAAGAGCAAAGAAGGCGGGGATCCCTGCTAAGGTCATCTCTAAGAAGGTCCTTGGCGCAGAGGCTTACGATGACGCGACACTGGCCGAACTAAATAGCCTCGGTGTGGAGCTCGTCGTTCTGGCAGGATTCCTCTCGATGCTCGGACCGAAGACGGTCGCCGCGTATGCAAACCGCATCATCAACATCCATCCGGCCCTGATCCCGGCTTTCTGCGGACAGGGCATGTACGGCATAAGACCGCATGAAGCGGTCCTCGCAAAGGGCGTCAAGGTGTCCGGCGCGACGGTGCACTTCGTCAACGAACACTACGACGAAGGCCC
>DFFH01000008.1:6845-9884 GCA_002368805.1 Mageeibacillus sp. UBA3781
CAGAAGCGCATCATGAAGGAATGTGAACAAGTGATCCTCCCGCAGGCGATCCAGCTCATCGCAGACGGAAGAATAGAAGTAGTCAACAATTTGGTTAGAGTCAAGCCTTAAGACTCGGAAAGGAAAACATTATGATTAAAAGAGCGATTATCAGTGTATCCGACAAAACAGGCATCGCCGATTTTGCCAGAAAACTCGTGGAACTGAACGTGGAGATCCTCTCTACCGGCGGAACTGCAAAACTTCTGGAGAAGGAAGGCATCCCCTGTAAGGAAGTTTCCGAGATCACCGGTTTCCCGGAGTGCCTCGACGGACGTGTAAAGACACTTCATCCTCTTATCCACGGCGGTATCCTCGCTATGCGCGATAACCCGGAGCACATGAAGAGAGTAGAAGAGCTGGGAATTGGCCTGATCGACATGATCGTCGTTAACCTCTATCCTTTCAAAGCAACTATCCAGAAGCCGGGCGTGGCTTTTGAAGAGTGCGTCGAGAATATCGACATCGGCGGTCCGTCCATGCTGCGTGCTGCTGCGAAGAACCATAAGGACGTAACTGTCATCACCGATCCGGACGACTACGAGCAGGTACTCTCCGAGATGAAGGCAACCGGCGATACGACATACGAGACACGTTTCAAGCTCGCAAAGAAGGTATTCGAGCACACCGCTGCTTACGATGCCCTGATCGCGAACTACTTCCTGTCTGTTTCTGAAGATAAGACACTGCCGAAGCAGTACACCGTTACATTTGATAAGGTCGCAGAGATGCGCTACGGCGAGAACCCGCACCAGAAGGCAACATTCTTCCAGAACGCTCTGCCGGTCAAGGGTTCTCTTGCAGAAGCCAAGCAGCTCAACGGTAAGGAACTGTCCTACAACAACATCTCCGATACAGATGCTACCATCAACTGTCTCAAGGAATTCGACGAGCCGACAGTTGTTGCAGTTAAGCACGCAAATCCGTGCGGCGTAGGTTCTGCAGACAACATCTACGATGCATGGGTCAAGGCTTACGAGGCTGACTCCGTTTCCATCTTCGGCGGTATCGTTGCTGCGAACCGTGAGATCGATGGAAAGACAGCTGCTGAAATGGCGAAGATCTTCCTCGAGGTCATCGTTGCTCCTTCCTATACACAGGAAGCTCTCGATATCCTCTGCGCAAAGAAGAACCTCCGCGTTCTCGTTCTGCCGGACATCTCCGCACCGATCCCGGATGGCGAATTTAACTACAAGCGCGTAAACGGCGGCCTTCTGGTTCAGGATCACGACCGTGGAATCTACAACGAAGCAGAGCTTAAGACCGTTACAAAGACAGAGATCGATCCGGCACTCAAGGACGACATGCTCTTTGCAATGAAGGTCGTAAAGCACGTGAAGTCTAACGGTATCGTCGTTGTTAAGAATAAGCAGACACTCGGTGTCGGCCCTGGTCAGACAAACCGTATCGGCGCTGCGAAGATCGCTCTGGATTTTGCAGGTGAGAAGGCAAAGGGCGCCGTTCTCGGTTCCGATGCATTCTTCCCGTTCTCTGACTGCGTAGAGACAGCTCACGAGTACGGCATCACCGCAATCGTTCAGCCGGGCGGATCCATCCGTGACCAGGAGTCTATCGACGCTTGTGATAAGTACGGCATCGCAATGCTCTTTACCGGTGTACGTCACTTCAGACATTGATCTGAATATAATCGGAGGTCGATTCATGAAAGTTTTAGTCGTAGGCGGCGGTGGCCGTGAACATGCAATTTGCTGGAAGCTGAAGCAGAGCCCGAGAGTTACGGAGCTCTACTGCGCGCCGGGTAATGGAGGTATCTCCGAGATCGCGACCTGCGTACCGATCAAGGCGACCGATGTTCCTGCGATGGTGGAATTTGCGAAGAAAGAAAAGTTCGATCTCGTATTCGTCGCACCGGATGACCCGCTCGCACTGGGAATGGTTGATAAGATGGAAGAAGCGGGACTCCGTGCTTTCGGACCGCACGCCAATGCGGCGATCGTCGAAGCATCGAAGGCTTTCTCCAAAGAACTGATGAAGAAATACAATATACCGACTGCGAAGTACCAGACATTTACTTCGCAGGACGAGGCGCTCGCGTACCTCGAGACACAGGAGATGCCGATCGTTATCAAGGCGGACGGACTCGCACTCGGTAAGGGCGTTATCATCGCACAGACACTCGAAGACGCAAAGAAGGCCGTCGTCTCCATGATGAGTGATGGTGCTTTTGGAGCGGCGGGAAATACCGTCGTAATCGAAGAATGCATGGTTGGACCGGAGATGACGCTCCTGGCTTTTGCCGACGGAAAGACGGTCATCCCGATGATCTCCTCCCGTGACCACAAGCGTGCATATGACCATGACGAAGGTCTCAACACCGGCGGCATGGGCGCAGTCACACCGGGCGCGGATCTGACAGCAGATGATGAGAAGAAGATCTACGACACGATCGTCGAGCCGACCATCAAGGCGCTGGCCGCAGAGGGCCGCCCGTTCAAGGGTGTTATCTACTTTGGCCTGATGCTGACCAAGGACGGTGCGAAGGTCGTCGAGTACAATGCCCGTTTCGGTGATCCGGAGTGCCAGGCGATCCTGCCGCGTATGGAAAATGACCTCATGGAGCTCGTGGATGCCTGCATCGACGGAACTCTTGATCAGGTCGATCTGAAGTGGAAGCCGGGCTGCTCCTGCGTCGTTGTTATGGCGTCTGGCGGATATCCGGAAAAGTACGACAAGGGCTATGAGATCACGGGTATCGCGGACTGCGGGCACCTCGTGTTCCAGGCCGGCACCGCGCTGAAGGACGGAAAACTCGTGACATCCGGCGGCCGCGTGCTCTGCGTGTATGCTGACGGCGCGACGATGGATGAAGCGATCGACTCCGCATATGAAGGCGTCAAGAAGATCTCCTTCGAAAAAGCACACTACAGAACCGATATCGGAAGAACGCTGGGCTGAGGGCCATTGGCTGCGGCTGCATGCTGAGGGCTGCGGGCTAGCCTCCGCGGAATGGCTGCTGTAGGCTGACCTCCGCGGAATGAC
>DFFH01000172.1 GCA_002368805.1 Mageeibacillus sp. UBA3781
AGCAGTATGACGACATGTTAAGTGATCACCGTCAGGAGTCCCTCATGATGCAGGACGGGGTCGTGGCACTCAGTACGATGTACGTCGCCAATCTTCGCGATTTTGCCTCTTATTCCGACCTTTGCGGCGGAGATCCGCTCTTTATCGGCTGGCCTACGTCGAAAGATTCCGGCATGACGGCGGTCGCGAATATTTCTGTCGGCATGTCCGCTTTTTCCGAGTGTAAGGACGAAGCCTGGGATTTTATCCGTTTCCTCCTTTCTCCCGAGGCGCAGAACATCCTCGTCGAATCAGACGTTCAGGACATCTTTGTCTGCCGGGAGTGTGAAGAAGCGGATATGAAAAAGCAGATCGAGACCTATCAGAAGAAGATGAAAAGGATCACGGAGTATACGGACGACCCTGCGATGATCAGAGCGCAATCTGTCATCGACGAGCAGACCGCCAAGCGCTTCACATCCATCATCGAGCGCATCCACAGTTCCGTCAACACGAACCCGAAGATCCTGGAGATCGTACTCGAGGAGGCCGCGGGCTACTTTGAAGGCCAAAAGAGCGCCGACGAGGTCAGTAAATCGATCCAGAACCGCATCTCCACGTATCTCGCAGAAACGAAGTAAGCAGTGCCGGCGCCCGTGATATAATCTTACTCAGAAAGTAATCTCTGGGAAGAGGATGGAAGGGTAAGGAATATGGCCTCACGGACTTTTGGTAATAACGATATAAAAGCACTTTCCTCGCGCATCCGCTTGGCGCAGGAAACCGGTGCCAACGGCATCCGGAAGGTAGAGTCGGCAAGATCCGATATCGAGTCGGCGATCGCCGAAGCCATCCGTCCCGAGTGGATGCGTGTTCTCCGAACGATCCCGGTCGATGAACTGAATGCCAATAAAGATGGTATCCGTACCAACCTTCTGAAAGAAGCCGGCTACGGCGACATCTATTCCGTACATGCCGCCAGCGAGCAGAGCCTTGCTTCCATCAACGGGATCGGAGAAGTCATGTCTCTTCGAGCCAAGCAGAATGCCGCGAAGATCGCGGTCGATGTGAATAATAATGTAAAGCTGAAGATCAGCCTGGACCATAAGTCCGATGAATATTCCCGTCTGGTGACCGCGGTCGCCGAATACATGCGTGCAAAGGAGAACCAGCCCCGCTGTGAGCAGCTGCTCTCGATGCTTCCGCCGGACACGATGGGTGACCTTCAGAAGATGAACTGCGCCAAGTCCGGCCTTAAGTGGATGTTCTCAGGAAGCGCGAAAAAGGAAGAAGCACAGGCCGCATATGAACGCCTTTCCGCCTGCGCCTCTGCAATCGACAGGTCCGGCCTGATCCCGCAGATCCAGGGACAGGTCCCGGTACCCGGAAACTTTTCCGGGATCTCCGGTCCGATAAGTATCGCAACAGCGTGGAGCGACTTTGCCCACCGCCCGATCGAGTACTACCAGACTCTCGAAGAGATCGCGCCCGAGCGCTTCGACAGTGACGAAGACGGCTACGGCTTAAGCGATGAGATCAAAGAAGATGTTGCCAATACTCCGGTAGATCTGACCGGATTGAACTGTACCCTCAGAGGCTACCAGCTCTGGGGCGTCAAGTACATCCTTCACCAGAAGCGTGTCCTCCTCGGCGATGAGATGGGACTTGGAAAGACCATCCAGGCCCTCGCCGCCATGGTCTCCCTCCGAAACGACTATCTGCACGCCAAAGAAACACCGGCATCTGCGCCCGCCCAGCAGGAAGTAACACCTGCAGCAGAGACGGTAGCGCCCGTGGCACAAACAGCTGCGCCCGCACAGGAAGCGGTAACGGCAGCTGCCGCTCCTGAAGCGCAGAATAAACAAGAAAAGGAAGGGGCGGTGACCACGCTGGAAACAGCACCGGCTCCGCAGCCGGTTCCCCAACCGGCACCAGCCGCCTCAGTTTCGCCACTTCAGGACGATTCGGATCTCCCTTCAATCGCGGAAGTGCAGCATCCGCCGCGTTTCCTCGTTATCTGCCCGGCCAGCGTTATCGTCAACTGGTGCCGTGAGATCGAAGCCAAGAGTGATCTTACCGCATATAATCTTCACGACAAGAACCGTGATGCCGCATTCCACACATGGTCGGAAGAAGGCGGCGTCGCCGTAACGAACTATGAAAGTCTCGAGAACCACTTCGTGATCGAAGAAGATTTCGATATCGACATGATCATCGTCGATGAGGCCCACTACATCAAGAACACCGAAGCCAAGCGATCCAAGAATGTGCTGCATCTGTGCGACCACACCGATCGTATCCTCTTTATGACCGGTACTCCGCTGGAGAATAATGTCAATGAGATGATCCGCCTGATGGACTACCTCCAGCATGACGTCGCCCAGCGCGCCCAGCAGGTGAGCATGACGGCCTATGCCGATGATTTCAAAGACAAGATCTCTCCTGTCTATTACAGAAGAAAACGTGAGACCGTGCTGTCCGAACTTCCGGATCTGACGGATATCAAGGAGTGGTGCGACATGACGCCGGAGGATGAGCGCGCTTACGAAGACGATGTACTGACCGGATCTTTCATGGACGTACGCCGTGTTTCCTGGAGAAATGCCGATTATCTCAATACTTCCGCCAAGGTGCAGCGCCTCCGCGAGATCGTGGAAGACGCCTCTGAAGATGGAAGAAAGATCCTCGCATTTTCCTTCTTCCTCGACACCCTCGAGAAGATCCGCACTATCTTCGGCGAAAAGTGCATCGGTGTGATCAACGGTGCTGTCCCGGTCGAAGAAAGACAGAATATCGTCGATACCTTTGAAGCGGCACCTGCAGGATCCATCCTTGCCGCGCAGATCCAGTCCGGAGGCACCGGCCTTAATATCCAGTCGGCCAGTGTTGTCATCCTTTGTGAACCGCAGTACAAGCCATCGACCGAAAACCAGGCGATCGGCCGCGCCCACCGTATGGGCCAGACCAGAGATGTGCTGGTGTATAGGCTTCTTTGCCCGAATACTGTCGATGAGAGAATGATCGAGATCATCGAGAATAAACAGGCAGAGTTCGATACCTTTGCCGATGAATCCACCGCCGCCAACCGTGATGCGGAAAGCGAGAGAAACGGTGTCGATATCAACCAGAATGTCATCGTCGGTGTGAAAGAAGGCCTCGATACCGCCACCCGGCCGGCATCCGGAGATCCTTCCGCACAGACCGCAGGGGAAGACCCGACTGCGACCCGCCCAGTGGACCAGCCGGTTTCCGCACCTTCCGAAGGACCTTCTGCACCTGCTGCCGAGCGTGAGATCGATAATGCCAGCATCAACAAGATCTTCGCCGAAGAAAAGGCAAGGATCCTCGCCAAACGCCAGCGCGAAGCGGAAGCCGGCATTGCCCCGGCGCCCGCCCATCAGCCTGCTCCAGCTCCGGCTCCAACTGCTCCCACCACGAAGTTCTGCCGGTTCTGCGGCAAGCAGATCACGGCTGACTCCGCGTTCTGTAATTACTGCGGAAAAGACGTCCGTTAATCCAGAAAATCAAAAATGAAGATTCTGGATTACTGCATTTGTGAGACAAATAGGCTATATCACGGAAAACAAGAAATCTGGATTAGTCATGAGTAGGATAGAATTGCAAAAATGCAAAAAGAAGATCAATGCGGCGGAATAATCGGTAGGCTATAAGTGCAAAAACACAACATATATCCTACTTCTTGCAATTCGAGCCATCGATTTTGAGCTAATGCATACTCTAGACAAGCCGCCCGGCCGAGCCACTTGCGCTATGGTGTAGAATGGAATGTAGCTATATAATACAGAATCTGTTTTCTGATATAGAAGCGAATACTATCTGGGAGCAAAGAATGAACGCCAAACGCCTGATCGTCACACTCGTCTTTATCGTGATCCTTCTCGGATTTACCGTCTGGATCACGGACGTCTTTATCCAGGATGCAGGCAGAAAAAACAAGATCTGGCGTGAACAGTCCCAGAAAGTCACGGATGCGATTGATTATGTCAACAGTAAGCAGCTCGATATCATGTACTACGGAGAAGACCTCAAGGCCCCGGAGTCCTTCCGGGTCCGTCATATCTATAACTTCAACCAGGACAGCCTTCGCGGCGATGAGAATGTTCCCGAGCATTTGGGACACATGCTCATCATCAACGACCCGGCCGGAAAACTCAAGATGACAAAAGAGGACTGGCTGGAGGTCTTAGATCTTCTGAAGCGCGAAGCCTATGTGATCGTTTATCTCGGTTCCGCGCAGCTTCCGACGATGCAGAAAGCCGGTTATTTCTTCGATGTCTATCCGGATGGCACACATAGCGTGATCTTCTGGAATTACGGAAGAGGTCAGGATATCGGATTTGCCGATGATCCCCTGATCATCCCGGAGGTAGTAAGAGAGACACTTGCTTCTGACCAGCTTCCGGTCTATGCCATGCTTCTCAAGATGTATGAGAAGCAGTACGTCTAGCGTACCTATCTTTGTTTTCGTGTACAATGTTGATAAGAGAGGGACGCTCCAGTGAATAATGAACGTGAAAGAATTGAACAGATACTCCACCGCTACGACGAGATCATTGCATCGATGGCCGATCCGGCGATCGTATCCGATGGCGCGCGCTACTTAAAGCTCACCAAGGAACTCTCCGACATTGAGCCCGTGGTGACGCGTATCCACGATAAGGACCGCGTGACGCAGGAACTCACGGATGCCAGGGAACTGCATACCCAGGCGGACGATGAGGAGATGCGCCAGATGGCATCCGAAGAGATCGCTTCTTTGGAACAGGAACT
>DFFH01000046.1:0-7500 GCA_002368805.1 Mageeibacillus sp. UBA3781
AGGCGGATCTCCTTGAAGATGGAGACATATTCGGAGCTGTCTTTTGCAAGACGGTTGCGGATATCATCGATCTCCTTCCAAAGTGCAACATCATAGCTGTTGGCCGGATCGTGGAAAGGAACGACATTTCTGATCTGCGACAGGTTCGTCGGGATGATACGCTCGGAGAGCTCCATCTGCCAGCGGTCAAGCATCGCATGTGCATACGAGGAGATCAGCTGATCGCTGAAAACATTGCCTGCACAGAGGATCGGAAGCATGTCATCGGAATGGAGCAGACGGCGCAGGGAATCATATACTGTCGCCGGCGGAATGCCGAAGAGACGGTCACGTTCTTCAGTGGTGTAAGTTGTGAAGATGTCTTCCTCACAGCGATAGACTCTGTCTTTCTCGAGATAATCCGCCTCTTCGCCGTATCCCTTGCAAAACTCTTTCTCGAGTTCGGAAGTTGAGTGACCGGATGTTACGGCATATTCGATACCATCAAGCATGCACTGGTAGGCAGCAGACAGGCAGAGATATGTGTTCGTATGCGGGTTAGGGGAGCGGATCTCGAAACGTGTCTGTACGGCACTGTCGGAGTTTCTGATCAGGCCGAGAAGTACAGAACGGTTACGGGACGGAGTATTGATATCCTGTCCGAGAGATGCGACCGCGTGTGTCGGAGCTTCGTAACCCGGCTGCAGACGAAGGAATGCATCTGTTGTTACCGAGATGAAAGGGTTGATCAGCTCGTAGTGCTTCATGAAGCCCATCAGAGCGCCCCAGCCGATCGTGCCGAGGAAGTCCTTCTTCATGTCCTTCGGGCTGAAGAGATTAACTTTGTGTCCGTCCTTAAGGAAAGCAACAGCATTTACATGTGTGTGTTCACCGGAACCGGCAACACCCGGAAGAGGCTTCGCGCAGAAGCTTACTTCCAGACCGTGCATACGGAAGATCTCCTTGATGAAGATACGGGCGAGAAGCTCGTAGTCGGCAGCCTGAAGGGCATTGGAGTAATGCCAGTCGATCTCGAGCTGTTCCATGATGTTGTGAAAATCACCTGCATCGGAAAGGTGTGCTTTTACACCGCCGACTTCCTTATGGCCCATCTCCGGCTCAAAGCCGTAAAGCTGCAGGAGCATGACCGACTGCTCAAGAGCGGTACGTACAACACCCTTCGTTCTCTTCCAGTACTGCTCTTTCAAGCTCTGGGAAGTGGAGAGGACTCTGGTATTGATCTTTTCTTCCGGTGAACTTACCCAGAACTCGAGTTCTGTTGCGGTAGTGAGCTCGACACGGTCAAGTTCATCAATGGAGAATCCCAGTTCTTCAAGAAGTGCGGGATATTCTTTTAAGTAGCGCTCGAGTTCGGATGCGAATCTGTCGGCACAGCGCTTCAGGATCGAACGGGAACATACTTTGTCACCGTTATGGATCAGAAAAGAGGGGATTCGGAGAGTTCCGATCGGAAGACCGTTCTCCGGATCAGGATGCTCATAGTTGTAGTCGATGAACCACATGACATTCAAGTCCGGCTCAAAATCGACGCGTCCGTCATTCAGCGTAGCGATGCCGGGGAGCTCAACGGAGGAACCATCGGTTTGTACGACGCATCCGCTTAAATATCCCTGCAAGTTATCTATAAAGTTGCTGATCGGGATCTTTTCATCGGTGTCATTGCCTGCAAGGTCGATACCTACAAAGGATACGAACTTGATCTCAGGGTGCTCGCCGAGCGTGCGCTCAAGGTCTGCCGTATTATGTGTTTCAGGCGGCAGCAGGTACAGAAGATTCGGATAGATTCGAAAGTTCATCATGGTGGTTGCCCCTTCCATTTATAAAATCAGCGTTATTATACCATTAAATTCTTTTGCGACCGCACATCCGTTATAGAGATTTTACACGAAATTCTGTAGCACAATTACCTTGTTAATAATATAATTAACATAATAGTTCATAAATACTGCGAGGCAGATACTGTGGTCATATGTTTTCACTCCGGTGGATCTGCCCGTATAGTGTAGGAGGTCATTTATGAGAGTTTGTGATTGTGCAGATCTTCTTAATGCTAAGATCCTGGTAAAGACGGACAGTTTCGAGGAAGACCTGAAGATCGCCTGTGGTTCTGACCTGATGAGTGATGTTATGGCTTTTTCAAGCGATGACAGTCAGATCATGATCACCGGCCTTGTGAATCCGCAGACGATACGTACCGCCGAGATGCTTGATGTAAAGGTGATCATCTTTGTCCGCGGTAAGATCCCGGATGAGACGATGCAGGAACTGGCGGCAGAAAAAGGTATCGGTCTGATGACATCTCCGCTTTCTATGTTTACATGTTGCGGACTTCTCTACGAGGCAGGTCTTCGTGGAAAGGAGGCTGCCGTATAGAACCGTTAGTACGCCAATATGAGATAAGAGATAACGATTTTACCCATGCCGGGGAGGCCAGCAGCTCGATGAAAAAATCACTTTCGAGACTGGGTGTGAAGGCGGAGGACATCAAGCGTGCATCGATCGCCATGTATGAGGCGGAGATCAATGCCGTGATCCATGGTCATGGCGGAATGGCTGAGGTCACTGTGCATCCGGATAAGGTCGTGATCGTTATCGAAGACCATGGCCCGGGTATTCCTGATCTTGATCAGGCGATGGTAGCCGGCTGGTCTACCGCTCCTGATCTCGCCCGAGAGATGGGATTTGGTGCCGGTATGGGTCTTCCGAATATTAAGAAGAACTGTGATGACCTGAATATTAAGACGAAAGTCGGCGAAGGCACATCCGTGACGATGGTCATCAACTTTACGTAATAGTAGGGAGGCGGATCGAGCCTTCCTTATGATAACGGAGAAATAACCGTGAAGAAATTACACAGTGTTTCATTGATAGGGGATCTGTGTGTCGGATGTACAACCTGCAGTAAAGGCTGTCCGACACAGGCGATCCGTGTGCGCGGCGGAAAGGCGACGATCTATGATATCCGCTGTATCGACTGCGCACAGTGTATCCGTATATGCCCTTACCATGCCAAGATCGCCGTAACAGATACGCTTGAAGAGCGTCTTACTGCAGCCAGCGGTAAAGTCAAGGTGGCGATCGTAAGCCCTGCGATCTTTTCGCAGTTTGAGAACAGCGCATCCAGGATCGATGTTATGAAATGTGTCCGCCAGATGGGCTTTGACTATGTCTTTGACGAGTCTATCGGATATTCGGGCTATGTTTCCGCCGCCAGACAGATGCTTGTGGAGAAGCAGGCGGCTGCGGAGAGTATGACGGAAGATGAGAAAAGCGAGATCTTCCCGATGATATCGACGACATGTCCGGTCGTAGTACGATTGATCCAGATGAAGTACCGTGCCCTGATCTCACATCTGGTCACGCTGGATTCTCCTTTGGAATTGACCGCACAGTATGCGATCGATTATCTGTGCCAGAAACTGCAGATCAAAAAGTCCCTGATCTATATCTGCTATATCTCGCCGTGTCCTGCCAGAGTTACCTCAGTCATCAATCCGCTATGGAAGAAGAAGTCCCTGATCTCGACCTGTGTAGGTACACATGATGTATATCCCCAGCTGAGATCGCTTCTCAATAAGATCGAGCACCATGATTCGCTTACTCACGAAGAGGAAAGAGCGATCCGCATCTCTGAGCCGGAAGGCCTGCAGTGCGCGGCGATCGGCGGAGAATCCACCGGTATGAAGATCGATAATTATCTCTCGGTCGATGGTATCGAAAACGTGATCGATATCCTGGAAGAAATCGATCGGGACAACATCAAGAAGATCGCATATGTCGAGGCGGCATGCTGCTTTGGCGGATGTATCGGAGGACCGCTCACGGTCATGAACCGGTTTGCCGCCGTGGCAAAACTTCGTGAACATGTCCATGATTATTTTCTGGAAAAGCAGCTGTTCCCGCAGCTGATCGTCCGTGAAGAGGATATTATCCCGCAGGTATGGGAGCTTCCGCTTCCGGAGAATCATGCGATGCGTCTTTCCGAGAATATCGGTGAGGCGATGACGAAGTATGAGCAGATCGATAAGATCTTAGCGACTCTTCCTCAGCTGGACTGTGGTGCCTGCGGAGCGCCGTCTTGTGCCGCCATGGCGGAAGATATCGTCCAGGGAAGAGCAAGCATCAATAACTGTATCATCCGTCAGAAGAGAATGAAAAAGGAGTGATCCGGTAATTTGTCCGGAAGAGAATTCTTATGAAAACTGTATCTGAAATTATCGAAGCCATGAATCTCAAGGTGCTGACAGACGTTTACCGTCCGGATGCCGAAGTGAAAAAAGGATATGCCGGAGATATGCTGAGCCACGTCATGGCACATCTTCAGAGCGACGAATGCTGGTTTACGATCCTGAACAGTATGAATGTTATTGCCGTGGCTTCTCTGAATGAGTGTCCGCTGGTTATCCTGACCGAGGACGTCGAACTTCAGGAAGCGGTCCTGGAGAAAGCAAAGACGGAAGAGATCTGTGTCTGCTCGACTGAGATGGATACATATACCGCCTGTGCCTGTTTAGACGGGATCATCGATACAGAGGAGGTCTGATTCCCGCTAATGGCCATTTTTGTATGTGATCTTCATATGCATTCTGCCGTTTCACCGTGCGCCGAGAACGATATGACGCCGGGAAATATGGTATCTATGGCCCTTTTGAACGGATTGGATGTTATAGCGGTCACGGATCACTGCTCCGCCAGGAACTGTGAAGCCGCGATGAAGTGTGCGGATTTTCTGAAAAATGAGCATGGAAAAGCACCTCTGGTCATTCCGGGAATGGAAGTGGAAGTGGCGGAAGGCTTCCATGTCCTTTGCCTTTTCCCGGATCTTCCGACAGCTCTTGATTTTGAGGCATACTGGACGACACACCGACCGAAGATCAAAAATAGAGTCGAGATATTCGGTAATCAGTACGTGATGAATGATGATGATGAGATCATCGAAGAACTGCCGTATCTTCTTTCGACCGGATCCGATGTGTCCATGATCGAGCTCTACGAAAAGCTTGACAGTATCGGAGCTGCCGCGATCCCGGCGCATGTTGACAAGGATTCCTACAGTATGGTCGCATCACTTGGTACCGTTCCGGAAGAATGGAAGGGAAGACTTCTCGAGGTCAGCCGCCGCTGCAATCTTCCGGAGTTCTGGGACAAGCACCCGGAACTTGCAGGTTATCACTATATTCAGGACTCGGATGCGCATCAGCTGCCCGATATTGCGGATCCCGGCTACTCGCTGAAACTTCCTATCGAAAAAAACCCGGATATGGATACGAAGACATTTGTCAATGCATTGCGGGATCTGATGAGAAAGTGATATAATAGGCACGTTGACAATAACAAATATAGAACTGAAGTGCTTTTCCGGCTGTATTTCCAGTCGGTGACAGGGGAGAACTTTTGAGAGAATTATCACTTCATATTCTGGATATCCTGACTAATTCCACGAGAGCCGGTGCTTCACTGGTGACTCTCAGAATCAACATGATATCGAAAGAAGACCGTCTGGTGATCTCATTTATAGATAACGGATGCGGGATGAGTGATGAGTTCGTTGAAAAGGTCACAGATCCTTTTGCCACCACAAGAAGTACTCGTAAAGTCGGACTGGGTATTCCGCTTCTTAAGGAACTGTGCGAGCTTACGGGCGGCAGCCTGGAGATCAAAAGCAAGCTAGGTGAGGGAACTGAGGTCACTGCGACACTCGTACCTTCGTCGATCGATTGCCTTCCTTTGGGAGATGTGGGAGAGTCTCTGGCGGCTTTGGTCGGATCCTGTGAGAAGACCTGCGATTTTGTCGTGATCTTCGAACACGATGTAAACGGACAGTCTGTTATAGATACCCGTGAGATCAAGGAAAAGCTCGACGGGATGTCCCTGCAGGAACCGGAGATATATTTGTTTTTGTGTGATTATTATCGCGAACAACAAGAATTAATACTTGGAGGTTTATAAGTATGAAATCATTAGCAGAACTCGAAGCAATCAAGAACAAGGCGAAGTCCGACATGTCCGCAAGATCCGAAGCCGGCAAGCGTATCGTAGTCGGTATGGCTACATGCGGTATCGCAGCTGGTGCACGTCCGGTTATGACAGCGATCGTTGAAGAGCTCAAGACCCGTGGTATCGAGGATGTTGCCGTTACAATGACAGGCTGCATTGGTCTTTGCAAGTACGAGCCGATCGTTGAAGTTATTGACGCAGACGGTTCTAAGGTTACATATATCAAGATGGATCCGAACAAGGCAAAGCGTATGGTTGCCGAGCACATCGTAAACGGACAGGTTTGTGAAGATCTGACGATCGCAACAGCTAATCTGTAAGTTCGGGGAAGAGGAAAGTTATGATCCTCTCAAAACCATTTTCATCGTTTCAAATTGACTCTCTAAGCAAAAGGTGGGCAGCAGTGCTGCTCCTCCTTTTTGCATGGGGAGTTTCTTTTGCTTTCTTACAGTTTCCGCCCGGAGACCCTGACTTTTCCCAGTTTATCTACTGGTCTGAAGATCTCGCCGACGCGAAAGACTTTGTTGCTTACTACAACGCTCATCCGCTTCGGACTGTTCTGACTGCGGGCAATCTTATTTATCTGGGCTCATTCCTTCTTTATCTTGCCGGTATGCATCTCATCGGCCTTTTTTACTTTACTCTGTTTGTCTGTGATGCGAGAAAAGTACCGTTGGAAAGAGCACCGAAGATCTTCTTTACGCGCATCTGGTGGCTGATCCTGTATTCGGCGACACTCATGATCCCCGGTCTTATCGGATTTGCCGTTTTCCCGTATCTGTACCTGTTTGCGATACCGGCTTTCTATGTAAGGTCAGGTCTGGTACTGTTTGACAAGCAGGACGTTTATAAGGCGACCTTGATCAGCGCAGCAAAGACACGTGGGCATAAATTCTCCATATTTCTGGAACTGGTGATGATTTCGATGGTCTATACGGTGATCCATTACATCATTTCCGTCACTCTTGCTTCCGGGTCCACGGGCATATTCCTCGTAGAGAGCTTCCTTCGCAGTTTTATCTGCCTTGCTATCTTCAGAAATATGGGTATGCTGTTCCATATGGTCACGGCTTTGGACAAGTAATAATTTTCATTTGAACTCATCATTTGGCAATATGCCCCTATTATTTTGTATTTAATAGGTATCTTTGTTGATTTCATGAATTGAAATTTTGACATAGATTCCCTATTATTGTTATGTTCTAGAAAATCACTAGTGGAGGATTGAATTATGGATATTAAACAAGAAGCCATTCAGAAGCATGCTGAGTGGAAAGGTAAAATCGAAGTCATCACACGTGCTCCTGTTGCTTCCAAGCACGATCTGTCTGTAGCTTATACACCTGGTGTTGCTGAGCCGTGTCTCGAGATCTCCAAGGATGTCGATCTCTCCTACAAATATACACGCCGTCACAACCTCGTAGCTGTTGTTACTGATGGTACAGCAGTTCTCGGTCTGGGTGATATCGGACCGGAAGCAGGTATGCCTGTTATGGAAGGTAA
>DFFH01000046.1:7562-7755 GCA_002368805.1 Mageeibacillus sp. UBA3781
TGCGCTCTGTTTAAGGCTTTCGGTGATGTTGATGCTTTCCCGCTGTGCATCCGTTCCAAGGATGTTGACGAGATCGTTAACACTGTAGCTCTTCTGGCCGGTTCTTTTGGCGGCGTAAACCTCGAGGATATCTCCGCTCCGAGATGCTTCGAGATCGAGAAGAAACTGAAGGAAAGATGCGATATCCCGATCT
>DFFH01000114.1 GCA_002368805.1 Mageeibacillus sp. UBA3781
AGAAGCACATGAACATTATTCTTTTCCAGTTCAGATATCAGATCGTCAAACGTGAAATCCCTATCACCTTTATCTCCCACATCGTGGTTTCCCATCACGTAGTACACGCCATATGTGGTCTTGATCTCCCCGAGTGCCTCACAGCAGACGACCATGTCTTCCTTCTTCGTGTTTTCATCCACAAAATCACCGCTGATCAGAAGCACATCCGGGTGCTGCTCTTCGATCTTCTTTATACGTTCCGCAAATCCTTCCCCATCGAAACATGCACCGACATGTGAATCGGAAATGAGAGCGATGCGAAGCGGCGCGACATCTTTTTCCGTGGTCAGTTTATACTCTGTCTTATACATGTGTACCGCCAGATAATACGCCAGGCTCATGTAGATGACAGTGACCACGATCGCCAGTACGGACGACAGAAAAAAGGGCATCTTCTTTTTCTTGTTCACGAAGAAAAGGATGACGTCAAAGAGGATCCAGAAGAGTACCAGATGGCAGACCGGAACGATAAAAATATACGGACGGAACACACTGATCACGCCAAGGAGCAGCACCGGAATTGCCGCAAGGATACAGGCTTTCTTTTTCTTCTCGGAAGAAGCTTCTTTTGCCGGTACGCCTTTCAGGAAGAGCGCGCGGAAACGGAGAAAAAGATAGGCCAGGCTTCCCAGTAGAATAACTGCAAATATTATAAACATCATATGTCTTCACCCAGTCGGAAGTCAGAGAACCCGGCCTTTCCTCCAGACTCTTTTGTCGAATAAACAAACAGACCAAATCTCGCTCCGGTGAAGTGGTCCAGCCGGAAGCTGAGTTTGTGTACGCCACCGATCTTTTCCCACTTTCCGTCTCTGAAGATCCCGCATATTGCCTCATCTTTTTCGTCTGCGAAGTTGACGTGGATCCTTACTCGAAAAGCACTCTCCTTCGCCTTTTCAGATGCACTCTTTGCTTCTTCTTTAGTCGCTCCCGCAGAAGTGATCTCTTTTTTCTCCAGAAGATCCGCCGGATCTTTACTTAGATCCCAGATATCTCTTTCTTCTTTCTGCGAGTACATCACTGCATAGAGTTTCCCATCTCTTTTTTCGATACCGACCCAGCAGTAATCGCCCTGTAGTGCGCATAATCCCGCGCAGTCTCCGTCGTTAAGATGCGATGCATCGATCGTGATTTCCGCACTACATCCGGGATAGATCATGCGCTGTGTCAGTGTATTTCCGGCGTGGTTCAGATCTGTGCATATCTTATCTGTCGTGATCCAGAGTTTGCCCTCTTTTTCATCACGGAAAATAAGATCCAGATCCGGTTCATGGTTGAACTGCCAGATACTGCGGAGCCCGAATGTACCATACCTTCTTTTATATGTCTCTTTTCCGCCGCTATTCTCATCCGGCATCTCTCCCCACTGAAATCCGTAGCGGAAATCATCCGAATCGATCAGCGGGGAATATTCATATTCTCCGTTTTTCACCGGGCACTTTTCAGACACGGGAAGGGTAAGTTCGTGCGGTGCTTTTCCATCGATACCGAATACCGGTCTTCCGTTTTCCCACGTTACGGGCACTACGACCGGGATGCGCCCTACCGCGCCGCTATCCTGGAAAAGGATCGCATTCCAGATCCCGTCCACACCACAGACGATACCGCCCTGTGCGACACCGGAATCTCTAAATCCCATGTCGTCATCAAAGATATCTCCTCCGGTAAATTCTCCTTCCGGAGAATCCGAAGAAAAGCATGCCTCCACACGTCTCCATCTTTCCTTCAGTGAGTGGATGAAAAACAGATAATATCTGCCGTTGATCTTATAAAGATGAGATCCCTCGTAGCCCAGTCTTGCCTCGTCCGAATCCTGTACGATCAGACGGTGGAGTCCGCCTTCCTTCGGTCCGGTCAGATCCCCGTTTAGTTCCGTCAGATAGATCTGCCGGTTACCATATACGATATAGATGCGGTCATCGTCATCAAAGAGAAGCGAGCAGTCGTGATAGAATCCTTCGATCTCACTTTTTCTCCACGGACCTTCGATCTTCTCTGCCCGGTAGAGATATGTTTTCTGCGTATCATTACAGACGAACACGACATAAAATGTTCCCTTGTGATACCGGAGACTTGCTGCCCACATGCCCTTCCCGTAGATGTATTTATCCTCCGAAAGGCGCTGTGCATCCGTGCTGTCCAGGTGGTCGAAAACATATGCTGCATGTTCCCAGTGAAGAAGATCGTAGGAACGAAGGATCTGCCCTCCGGGAAGAAAATGCATCGTGGTGGAGATCATGTAATACACACCATCGACATAGATCACATCAGGATCCGGAAAATCCATTTTCAGTATCGGGTTATTACCTAAAATCTGCTTGCCCATAGTCATCTTTCGTTATCTTTATTTATCCACAAAAAACAGTCCGGAGATTCATCCTCTCCTGATGTCTTTATCTGCCTTTTAAAATCAAAATCGGGATCGGCGGGCAGTTACTTCTATTTACGAACGGCATCTCGACAACGGTATATTTTGAACTGTCGATCGTCGGAAGATATTCCAGAAGTGCATCCTTTTCTTCGAAGCCTGTTTCTCTTCCGTAATAGAGGATCAGGGTCATGATCCCGTCCTCTTTCAGAAGCTCCAGTCCGGCTTCGATGGCAGGTATGCTCGTCTCCTTTTTCGTGAAGATATTATGGTCACCTTTTGGCAGCCAACCGAAGTTAAATGTGATGCACGATACCGATCCGGGCTGTGCATATTTTTTCATCTCACTATGGCTTTCAAGATGCACCTCGGCACGGTCGGAAAGCTCTTTCTTTTCAAGAAGTTCCCTAGTACTTCTCACCGCATCTTCCTGAATATCAAACGCGATCACTTTGCCGGATGGCCCAACCAGTTCACACAGCATTGCAGTATCGTTTCCGCGGCCGGCGGTCGCGTCGATGCAGAGGTCGCCTTCTTTTACATGTTCACGGATCACTTTTGAAATAATGTCGAGCGCGCTGAAAGACGGTCTTCTATCCATGAGATCTTACAGCTCCTCGATATGTTCCTGACCGATCTCGAGAATGTCTTTGACATGTTCATCGGCCAGCTCGTAGAGAATCGATTTTCCCTCACGGTTATTCTTCACAAGCTTATTCTGCTTCAGGATCTTTAGCTGATGGGAAACCGCAGACTGGTTCATCTCCAGCTCGGAAGCCAGATCACTTACACAGAGAGGACCGCCCATAAGAGCATACAGGATGCGGATACGTGTCGAGTCTCCAAATACTTTAAAGAGATCCGCCAGATCGTAGAGCATCTCTTCCTGCTGCTTCTTCGCGGCTTCTTTCTTCGCGGAAGCTATTTTCTTTACCGCTGTAGCATTCTTAGTTGCTACCGGTTTCTTCACTGCTGTTTTTTTCTTTTCCGGAGTTGCCATCTGCTTTTCCTTCCTCTTCATCCTGTCCTTTTCCTGTCAGGACCGCCAACACTCTTTGTGCTACGATCCTCGGCCTCGTATGATATGTCTTGATCCGGATATCCGCATACCGCAGATACAGCGGGCGCCGTTCACGGTACACGCCCAGGATCGTCTGGTTCGGTCCCAGTACGACTCCTCGTTTTTTCGGGTCTCCCATGCGTCGCATCAGCATTTTCAGATCTGTCTCCAGATACACGATCGTCGCGATGGAACTTAAGTACATCATACCGTGCTGGCAGAAGACCGCACTTCCTCCGGTCGCCACGACCTTGGGTGTGTCATCCAGCGAAAAGAGTGCATTCTCTTCTGCAGAAAGAAAGTACTCCATTCCCTTCTCCTGCTGGATCTTTGCAAGAGGCATTCCCTCCGCTTCTGCGATCAGCACATCCGTGTCCACGAAAGGAATTCCGAGTTCCTGTGCAAGGATCCTGCCGATCGTGGTTTTCCCGCAGCCCGGCATACCGATGAGGATGATCATTTTATCAAACAATGTATCTCCTCCCTTCACACGACTGACCCGTCTGGTTTATCTCATACTATTAGTATATCAATTCATATCTGAAAAGGCAGACCGAAAACGAAAGTAATCAGTAAAAATCATGAAATTTCATGCAATATCTCTTATTTCGTATTAATCCTCCCTTTGCTATAATTGTTTCTGTTTGAGAAAGGCTATCCCTTTCTTTTCTATTTCATCAGGTTTTCAGGCAGAAAGGTTTCATCATGTCCGCAGCATCTTCTGACCAAAAGCAGTTCAAAAGAATGACGGAAGCGCCGGTACGCCCTTTGATCTTAAAGCTGGCGATCCCGACTACAGTCAGCATGCTTGTCACCGGAATCTATAATACTGCGGACACCTATTTCGTATCCCAGCTCGGCAAAAGCCAGTCCGGTGCTGTCAGTGTCGTATTCTCTCTTATGGCCCTGATCCAGGCGATCGGCTTTACTCTTGGCATGGGCTCCGGAAGTATCCTTTCCCGTTCTCTCGGCGCAAAGGATAAAGAAACCGCCGGCAAAGCACTTTCCACCAGTTTTTTCTCTGCGCTGGGCATCGGCACTCTGATCACCATCTTCGGTATGATCTTTCTCGAGCCGATCATGAACATGCTCGGTTCGACTCCGACCGCTCTCCCCTACGCAAAAACATATGCAAGCTATATCCTTTTCGGTGCTCCGATCATGATGGGCACCTATGTACTGAATAATCTCTGGCGATGGGAAGGAAAAGCTGTCTTTTCCATGATCGGCATCGGTCTCGGCGGTGTCTTAAACATCTTCCTTGATCCGCTTATGATCAACGTCTTTGACCTGGGTGTCGCCGGCGCGGCGATCGCCACCTTGATGTCCCAGTGCATCTCCTTCTGTCTCCTTCTTGTTCCCGTGATCCTGAAGAAGAACATTGCAAAACTCAGTATCCGTCTCTTTTCAAAAGACCTCTCCTTCCACGGGAATATCTGGTTTACGGGCCTTCCGTCTCTCCTCCGTCAGGGACTGGCGAGTATCTCCACGATCTTCCTTAACCAGCAGGGTGGCGGTCTTGCAGGCGATGCCGCACTGTCTGCCATGGGTATTTTCTCCAAGGTCACCATGCTGATCTTCTGTGTACTCCTCGGTATCGGTCAGGGCTACCAGCCGGTCCTCGGATATAACTTCGGTGCCAAGAAGTGGGACCGTATGAAATCGGCATTTACATTCACCTGGATCTTCGGAACCATCGTGATGTTTGTCTTTGCTGTCCCTCTTTTCTTCTTCGCACCTCAACTCGTACCACTCTTTATTGATGATGCGGAAGTTATCTCTATCGGAAGCCGTGCACTCCAGCTCGAAGCATTTATCCTTCCGCTCCTCACGGTCAATGTCATGTGTAACATGACATTCCAGTCGATGGGAGAACGCTTCAAAGCCTCTTTCCTATCCTGCCTCAGACAGGGCATCTACTTCATCCCCTGCATTTTCATCCTGCCGAGGCTCTTCGGGATCCATGGCATCGAGCTCGTCTATCCTGTCTGTGACCTTCTGTCCTGTGCAACGAGCATCCCCTTTGCGCTGCACTTCCTGTATGCTCTGTCGCATAACAGACTCCCTGCGCAGATCGCTGAACGCCAGGCTATGGAAAAAACTCAGGAATAACTTTCTCTTCCGTGCATCCCGCTCAGGCATCCAGCACATCACACCATAACCTCTGACGCATCTCATTCAGCGCATAACGCTGATTCATCGGAGTATCGATATGGATACTCTCATAACGCGGTTTCCATAAATTCTCATATACGTTTACCTCGTCATAGAGAACAGGAAGATTCATACTTCTCATCCGTGTCACCATCGTCCCCTCTTCCCGATGAACAGCTGCCATCTGGTGGGTCTTATCGTAAAGGAGGAAGTTCGTATCTCCCAGCCTCTTCTCAAAGTAATCCGCCAGTCCCGGCAGCACCAGATTTCTTGGTGTGATGCAGGAGATCATAACATCCGGAAACGAGCGGAAGCGAAGTCCTCCCTCAATATTCTTCACTTCCGACCGATAGTTCCTGTATGCCCGGAGCACCTCCTGGATCAGATCCTCCCCATCCTTCGGGACAGAAACTTTACCATATGATTCTCTCTCCTCAGTTCCCCCCTCAAAGAGTATCCTTCGCCCCATCCAGTATCCCAGACGGATATACCTGAACAGCGTCATCTCCTTATCCGGAAGATGTGTCAGAAAAACATCCCGGACGATATCCTGTGCTTCCATTCCGATCTTTTTACTCAGCGAAATATATACGCTCTGCGCCTTTTCCCACTCGGTCGGGATCCATGTCGCCGTCTCCCCCAGAAGCGGCAGTCCCTCTTCCACATAGATATATTTCGGCACTTCTCTTCTTACATAACTCGCATAGATGCAGCACAGAAATCCCTCAAATGTTCCATCGTAAATATATTCCAGATCAGGTTCCATATCCGTCTCCTCCTCCAAAAGCGAAATTACGTTCTCTTTGTAAGTTGAATTTTAAGACCGAACATTCGTTTTGTCAATCCCAATATTGGGACTGCGAAAATGTTATTATCCTCACATCCGAAATTCGGAAAGGAGAGTTCTTATGAGATAATAAAAAAGCACTTCACAACTGAATATTCGCCTGAGGGAGAATCAAATTATATGGGAAAGACTTGGAAAATACTGATCACCAACGATGACGGAATCGACGCCAAAGGACTAAAACGTCTGGCGGAAGCGGCAAGCAAATATGGTGAAGTCTGGGTCGTCGCACCGGACGGACAAAGAAGTGCCGCATCCCACAGTCTGACGATCAATGATCCTCTGGATGTCTATCCGGTGGAGTGGGGAATGGAAAATGTGCATGCTTTTTCCTGCACCGGACTTCCCTCTGACTGTGTCCGTATCGGCAGTAAATATGTAATGCCGGAAGAACCGGATGTGGTTTTCTCCGGTATCAATAACGGCTTTAACGCAGGCGCGGATATCCAATATTCCGCCACCGTCAACGCCGCACTCGATGCAGCTATATGCGGCTATCCGGCAGTTGCTTTTTCCGAAGGATTTCTCAACGATCCCCGAAGCAGCGGTCACGGGCACAAGGTCACCGATGAGTATCTGCCCATCATTCTTAAGGCCCTGATTGATCCGGATCCGGCAGGTGCTTTTCGCGAAGAAAGAATAAATACTCTGAAAGCCGGTCAGGTGGTCAATGTCAATTTTCCGGACTGCGCACCGGAAGAATGTA
>DFFH01000072.1 GCA_002368805.1 Mageeibacillus sp. UBA3781
CTCAGATGAGGCGGCTTTTTTTGCTGGTCTGTGCTTCTCCCCCTGGTGGTATATGGAATTATGTCTGAAAATGCTTTTGGCTGATTCAGACATACGTCCGTTCAAAAAACTTATGTCTAAATAACCAGTTATTCATTTCAGACATATCAAAAACAAAGAAAACTATGTCTCTATATGCATTACGAAGATTCAGACATAAGAATCTCTGCACAAAATATGTCTATTTTTTCAATCCTTCAAAAAAGACATAAAAATCTGTCATTTCTGTATGTCTATAACAGTGAAACTCCAATACAGACATAAAATATCCAGAAACAAGTATGTCTGAATCTGCAAAACGCTAATTCAGACATAAAAACGGAAATTTTAACAGAGTTTATGATGTGCGGTTCTCACTCCCGGACGATCTTCAGGATCTCTTCGCAGGACAGGCTTCCGCCGAAAAGATCGAGCGCGGAGCCGACCGTGATGTTGACGCGGCCACCGGAGACTTTCTTCAGCGCGCGGATGTCGTCATACGAGTGGATACCGCCGGCGTAGGTCACCGGGAGGGCGCCTGCTCCGTCATCCGAAGAAGTCGAAGAGCCGCAAGCGCCATCCAGATATTCCTTAAATATCTCGAAAAGCACCCGGTCCGGACCCGCCGCTTTTCCTTCCACATCCACGGCATGGACAAGATATTCATCGCAGTACTCTTCCAGCCGGCTGAGAAGCTGCGCCGTCAGCTTCGTTCTGGTGAACTTCTGCCAGCGGTCGGTCACGATATAGTATTCGCCGTCCTTCTTTCTGCAGCTCAGGTCGAGCACCACGTGCTCGCGCCCTACTGCACAGACGAGTTTGCGGAGATTGTCATAGTTGATCTTGCCGTCCGAGAAAACAAACGAGGTGACGATTACGTGGCTTGCGCCCGCCTTTACAAAAGCACCCGCATTGTCCGCGTTGATGCCGCCCCCGACCTGAAGGCCTCCGGGATAAGCAGACAAAGCCTCCATCGCCGCTTCCCGCGATGCCTCATACTCGGGCGTTCCGAGTTTATTGAGCATAATGATGTGGCCGCCGGTGATCTGAAGGTCACGGTAATACTGCGCGAAATACCCGGCGCCCCGCTCGGAAACGAAGTTCTCCTTCGCTCCGGAATCAGAAAGCGTGCCGCCTACGATCTGCTTGACCTTACCGTTATGGATATCGATACACGGACGGAATTCCATTACTTCTTCCCCTGGTCCTTCTTCGGCACTTTGTTCGTGAAATCGTGGAACGGATCCTGGATATCATTGATCTCGCCACCGAGACGGCGGATCGCCGAGAGTGCCTCATAGAATGTTTCACGATCGATCGTGTGCACATTTCTGTCGAGATACCCCTTCAGAAGTGCAATACCTCTCGGATCGCCGTAGTCACCGATGCAGATGACAGCGATGACCTTATTCTTCATTCTGCGGAATCCGGCACGAAGTGCCTGGTAGATCTCATTCTGCTGATGCTTGATACCGACATGGGTCAGCATGATCATCATATCCTCATACGGGCCGGAAACGTCTTCATCCGAGCGGTTCAGCATGAAGTCGATCAGTACCGGAACGGCCTTATCGCCTAAGCCCAGCATCATGACCTTTACAGAGTCCGCGATATATTCCTGTGTCTTTTCAAAACTGCAGAAGCGCTCCAGCACCGGCTCCATCGCCGGCTCATACTCCGCGGCACCGAAGAAACGGATCGCGGATACACATGGCTGGAACTTCACGAAGAACTCATTCTCATCTTCGCCGTCCTCCGGCTGCCAGGAAGTGTCCAGCACCTTCTTTAAGAGGCGCTCGCAGGCAGGCTCGCCGAAGCTCTTCAGCCGATCGACCAGAGGGAACGGTGTCGCTTCATCATCCACGATCATCGCCGCTTCATCAAAAGCCGCGAGTGCCGTCTCCATATCCATCTCACCGATGAATTCCTCGCCGGTTTTTCCGTCGAGATAGTCCTTGGATTCTTTCCAGAAAGGCTCGGTATTCTGCTCGATATATGGGCGGAATTCCTTAAAGTGTTCCGCCATCTCTGCTTCCGTCGGTCCCTCGCTCGAGCTCACCTTATCGGCGAACTCCTCGCAGACCTTGGAAATCAGTTCATTGAACTCGGTAAAAAGCTGTGTTGTGCGCTCCATCTTGCACCTCCGCGAAATCTTACCTAAGCATTATATCATCTTTCGAGGGTAGAAACACTCGCACTTCGGCAAAAGCACTACTGCCTGCGGATCTCCGTCCAGTCTGGGATATAGCTCGGGTCGATCGCAGGTCCGCTGACCCCGACGGTATCACCATACTGATTCTGATAGACGTGATCGGATACGACTGAATGCTCGACAGTGGAGCCGTCAGTTCTTACATAGGTGTTTACTCCGCGGATCGCCTCGGATCTGGCCTGGCTGATCCTCGAATCAGAAGCCATCTTCTGGTTCCACGAATCCATGATCATATCGCTCATCGCACGGCTGTTGTCAGCAAGTGTTTGCTGCAGTCTTGCCTGATTGATGCGGAGCCGCTCCTGGTTCGCTTGAACCTGTGCCTGGAGCATCTGATTCTTTGCCAGTTCCTGACGGTTAAAATCTTCCGCTTTCTGGAACTTCATCTGATAGACCGAGTTATCAAATGTGAAAGTCGATACCATCTGCATAAATGCAGCCGAGACCTCATTCTCACGCGCGTCATCGGTACTGCAGAAGTAGATGTTCTCACTTCCCCAGGCAACATAGTGCCCCCTGCACTTTCTCGCCATCGCCAGAACGCCCACCATTCCATATGTCACAGCATTCTGTGTCATTCTCTGTTCCCACTCCATCGAAGTTAGGTCCATGCCGAGCATGATGATCCTTCCGCCGCTTCTATACTTCCGGAGAAGCGACGCCTGATTTGTGGACACCAGGAATGGCTCCGAGATCGGATTCGGATAGGACATATCCCAGGATTTCTGAAAATCGAATTTTGTCTGCAGTTGCTGCCTGACAAGTTCCGGATGCCGTCCTGCAACACTTGGGAGCGCCGCATCAGCGAGAGCCTCAAGCGAGGCACCTTGCAGATTTCTTGCGAGAAAAGCATTCATATAATTCGGATAAGGAAGCTGGCGGGCCATCACAAGAGGCAGTGTTTTCTGCATCTTACCATCGACAAACTTGTCCGAACCCATCAGACGGTCAAAGTGCTCCAGTACATCGAGAAACATTTCACCTGTTCTGATCAGAATCGTAGAATTGCCGTCCTTAGACTTCGCCAGCACCTGCGCCAGAAAAGGCTTATCGATTCCCTGAAACAGATTCAGGATGAGGCCGCGTGCCTCCCATCCCTCCGGAACAACCATCTTCGCTAGAGGCTCACCCGTAATATCGTTTCGGATCACGATCCTCGGATCGTCTGAAGCATTCATCATAGTGTCGCCCTCCTTGTTCTCTGAATCTATGATTTCAGTTTAGGAAATGAATGTTGACACTTTATGAGCATTTTATAAATATACAGTTCATTTACCAATAGCTCGCGGATAGACTTCTCTCTGTATTGAAAAGCATTTATACCTGTTCTTTTTTCTCCACTTCTTCCGAAATAGTATCCGCAGAGAGCGAATCTTTCGAGGCCTTCCTTCGCAGAATAAATGAGATTACAACTCCAGTTAGAAGCATGATACTGATCCACTGGGATGTTGATAGTCCGCCGTAGATACCCCGATCCGCATCAAAACGGTATTTTTCGAGTACAAATCTGAGACAGGCATATACACCTATATAGATTTCCACTACAAAACGGGAATGGAACTTAATCATCAGAATAAAAAGCAGAAGCGAGATCAAGAAGAGGCAGAACGCCTCTACCATTTGGACTGGAAATAGCGGAACCCCGGGGATCGCAAAAGAATCCTCTGGAAAAACAACATGGCAGGGACCGTGATACTCGACGCCGTAGCAGCATCCGGCCATAAAACATCCGATACGCCCGAACGCGTGACAGAATGGAACAAGAAAGACGATCTTTTTCGCAAAGTAAGTAACATCATAGTGATGGATTTTCTTTCCAATTAGTATACCCAGCACGCCGCCAATCATGCCTCCATAGAAAACAAAACCTCCACGTATCAGATTATTGACATACTCAAGATCCCCCAGTTTCCGAAAATCTATGGAAGGAATGGAAATCAGGATATAAAGAAGTTTCGCACCGATAAATCCACCGAGGATCGCGTATGCTTCGATGAGGATCAGATCATCAAAAGACTTCCCGTCGCGCCTGATTAGAAAGTACGCGATGAGATTGGCGAACAGCACGCCAGTTATAATCATGGTGCCATACGCCGGGATATTCAGTCCGAACAGATGAAAGTATACATGCATAGTACGTATTCTACTCTCTCTTTTGAAAAAGAAAAAGCTCCTGCCGAAATCGCCAGGAGCTCCTTTGTTGCACTCAAAGAATCACTTTGCGAACGCGCTACTAATCGCGTCATCTACTGCCTTTTCAGTACTCTTTACACAAGCTACACAAGCCAGATAGAGAAGTGTGCCCAAGACCAGACCGATGATGGAAAGAACCAAGCCTGCAGTGCACATTCCGGCTTTGGAAGGGTCCTTCTTCTTACCCTGGACAGCGAGAATGATGCCAATAACACCGAAAACTGTTCCGACCCATCCAATAGGTGCAATGAGACCAAACACAACAGCAAGAATACCACAAACTAATGAACCAACAGCCATAACAACCTCCTATATACTGCATTTTTACAAGAAAGAAAACCACCAGCTCTTCCTTGTATAATTTGAGTATAGCACCATTTCAAGAAAATGCGTCATTGTAAAATAGTTTTTTAAATATATAAATGAATTCAAGCTGCCATCTCCGTCCACTTCATGGTGTACTCAAGCAGCGATAGCCGTTCTGCTTATCTGACCATTCGTCTTTTGTGCTCTTTCTCAAGAAGTCTCTTGTGAGCTTCCACTTAACAATGCAAACTCTTTCTCAACAATTCGAGTGGTAACATAAAACAAAATATGCATCATCAGCAGGAGTTAGTTTACTCTCGTCAACCGCATCTATTTCCTCATCCCACTTTTCGAGTCTTTTTATCATTTCTCCATAGTCCTCGAACATATCTATTATGTTGGACGATCCGCTCATGTACTTCTTCATAAACGAGATATACTCGTCATAGAACGCCTCGTATTCATCCATCTCTGCCTTAAACTCAGGAGTTACAAGAGAAAAATCACCGTCGGTATAGAATCGGACAAAATCATCAAACGAGAATTTGCTATCCGCTCTTTCTTGGCCTTCTTTTTCCACTATAACCTCAGTTGTAGTTTCAACTGTTTCGATATTTGTTTCCGCCGATTATGAAGCAGGCATTGTCTTTTCATCCACTAAGTTTGAAGTAGCTTCTGTGCCTTCTGTGGTTTCGGAAGTCGTTTCATCTACAGAGCTTGAAGCAATTTCTGTAGTTTCGGAACTGGTTTTTGTCTCTTTATCCTGGCCAAGTGTTCCATTCTTAGCTTTATCAATCGTTTTAAATCCAGAAGCTAAAACAATCACAACCACAAAACCAATTATAAGTTTTTGCGTTAGTTTCATAAGTTTTCCCTCCGTTCCAATAGATGGCTTAATTGTATGGAAGAATATTGACGTGTTATAAGCAATCTGTGAATATATATGAATAACAAACTTCCCAACTATAAACTTATTAACCTTGCAATGGACAACAAAAAAGGAGCTGTCTTTCGACAAC
>DFFH01000045.1 GCA_002368805.1 Mageeibacillus sp. UBA3781
GTCTTCCAGGGCGAGCGTGAGATCGCAAGATACAACAAGGAACTCGGTAACTTCATCCTCGATGGTATCGCTCCGGCACCGCGTGGTGTTCCGAAGATCGAAGTAACCTTCGATATCGATGCCAACGGTATCGTTAACGTAAGTGCAAAAGACCTCGGTACAAACCGTGAGCAGCACATCACTATCACCGCTTCTTCCAACATGAGTGAGGAAGATATCAATAAGGCGATCAAGGAAGCAGAGATGCACGCTGCAGAAGATAAGGCACGTAAGGAAGAAGTCGAAGTAAAGAATAAGGCAGAGTCCTGTGTTTACCAGACAGAGAAGACCATGAAGGATCTCGAAGATAAGATGGATCCGGCAGACAAGTCTTCCATCCAGGAGCCTCTCGACCGTCTGAAGAAGGCTATCGAAGCAAACAACACCGAAGACATGAAGACCGAGACAGATAATGTAACCAATGCATTCTCTAAGGTTGCTGAGAAGATCTACGCTCAGGTTCAGCCGGAAGGCGCACAGGGCCAGCCGAATCCGCAGGATTTCACAGGATTCAACCCGGGTGCAGGAGCTGCTCCGGATCAGGGAACTGAAGGATCTGACGGCTTCAAGAGCGCCGGCGGAGATTTCTGATCGGAAAAGGTCTGATCTTCGGAGTAAGAACCGGTTATGACAGCCGGTTAAGGAAATGACGTAACAGGCGGGGCTGTACACTGATTTAGTGCACAGCCTCCTGCCGATGAAGGAGGAATAAAGCTTTGGCTGAACAAAAGCGCGATTACTATGAGGTCCTTGGCGTAGACAAGAACGTATCGGAGGACGAACTCAAAAAGGCATACCGAAAGATGGCCAAGCAGTATCACCCGGATCTTCACCCGGGCGATAAGGAAGCGGAAGCGAAATTCAAGGAATGTAACGAAGCGTATGCCGTTCTGTCCGATGCGGAAAAGAGAAGAAACTATGACCAGTTCGGTCATGCCGGTGTCGATGGACAGGGATTCTCCGGGTTCTCGGGTTCGGCAGTCGATCTCGGCGATATCTTCGGATCGTTCTTCGGCGGTGCTTTTGGCGGCGGCGGAAGAAGAAACAACGGACCAGTCAGAGGTGCCGACCTCAAGTACAATATGTCGCTGGACTTTATGGAAGCGGCATTTGGTGTGGATAAGACCATCACGATCAATAAGGAAGACACCTGCTCTGTATGTAAGGGATCCGGTGCTGCATCCGGTACCAAGCCCGAAACATGTCCTACATGTAAGGGTAGCGGACGACTTCAGCAGCAGACGCAGACTCTCTTTGGTATGACGATGGTGACACGTGATTGTCCGGCATGTAACGGCCGCGGTACGGTCATTAAGAACCCTTGCCCGAACTGCCGTGGACGCGGACGTGCAATCATCAGAAAAGAACTGAAGGTTCATATTCCGGCAGGCGTAGATACGGGTGATATGCTCCCGATCGCAGGCGAAGGTGAGCCGGGCCTCCGCGGTGGACCTTACGGAACACTTTATATCCAGTTCCGTGTTAAGCCGCATCCGATCCTGCAAAGACAGGGAAACAACACATACTGTGAAGTCCCGATCACATTCTCGCAGGCGGCACTTGGTGCAGACGTCCAGGTCGTCACGATCGATGGCGAGCAGGTCGTACATGTTAAAGAAGGCACTCAGCCGGGCGATTCCCTGACACTGAAGGGAAAAGGCATCCCGTATAAGAACCGTGCCGGCATGAGAGGCGATCACACCGTCCGCTTCTCCGTTGAAGTCCCGACGAAACTTACGGAAGAACAGAAGGCAAAGCTTCTTAGCTTTGATGCGACACTGAATGAGAGAAACTACCAGAAACGCGGTTCTTTCTTCGAGAGAGTCAAAGGAATGTTCAAATAAGAGATATTGCTAAAAACGAGCTGCCTCGGATGAGACGGCTCGTTTTTTATGCTTCCTTAATCAATGCATCTATTCGTTCGAGATTGATACCATAAGCAAATTTCCTGCTTGATTTGTCGATCTTGAGCAACCCTTTTTCTTTTATCTTATCTAGGATCTTTTTTAGTGTAGGTCTGCTGATATTTGTAGTAGTTATGATATCATCCATACCTGCTCCATCTATGGCAAATAGTTCAAATAATATAAGAGCCTTATACACTTCCGGATAATACTTCTGCTCTCCAAAAGGTAAAGCATTAATACAACCCGCATACTTATCCCAGGCATTCTTTCTTTTATTCAAAGAAATAATAAGATTACTCATGCTTTCCGTTAGTATATTCAAAAACATTTCGACGAACATTGTGAGTTCACCGCGATTAGCTTTGTCATTACATTCTACAAACGCCTTGTTGTATGATGATTGTTCATCTTTTACTGTATATGACAATCTATATCCGATAAGAGGAGAAAGATCATGAGCCAGCATATAACTGCTGATAAACCGATTTAATCTCCCGTTTCCATTATAGAAAGGATGAATATATCCCAGCATATAGTGAAAAACCGCGACTCTATAAAGAAGTTCTTCGCTATCATTGTTAAGATACTTTAGTGCCAAATTCATGGAATCTATTATTGCTTCTTCCGGAAAGATACCTTCATGTATAGACTCCATCTTGTTCCCATAAACACTGACGTGATCTTTGCGAAAGATCTTACCGTCAGGCCGGTCTTTCTTTGATTCTTCGAGTACCTCTGTCAGAACTAAGTCATCATAAAGCTTCCTTATATCCTCACAACTATTCATAGGAATCGTCTCGTCGGAGAATAAGAGCAGATACTTGTTTACGATCCCTTTGAATCGCTGGCTTTTATTCTCATATGCATCTTGAAGCTCTTTTCTTGTGCTATTAACACCTTCGATGCTGTTTGTTATCTGTACCTCATCTATTAGGCATCTAAATTTGTAATGAACAATTGCTTCCTCAGGTAACTGGTGACATAGTGAAATGACCGTTCTGTCCATCTTATAGAGATTACAAACACTCTCTCGGATTTCTTTAGTTTCGACAAAGAAAGCAGGATACGAACCTATATTAAACTCTATATGTTTGGAGTCATAACTATCAAATCGCCTTTTGTACTCTTCAGACGATTTGCCATGATGCATATATTCGTATTTTTTTAATGTTAAGTAGGACATAATATCATTATCTTGAAAAATTCATAGCACTTTTTCTTCAAAAACAATGGTATCATGCTTATCTAGAAAAAACAACGTGATTTTTTCTAGATATAGACCGTTTTTGTTGTTTCCCGGGAAAATGATATCGCTATTTTTCGGGGAAACCTAAAGAATGACAATCTTTAGGAATCGTATTTCAGGATAACGGATTCGCCGACAACCACGGACAGGGAACTGTTCGCCTCGATGATCTCGATGCTCTTTTCAGAGCCGATCCAGTTATACAGCAGCCGGGCCGGACTGTCCGCCGGTTCGTCTGCGCGGATCGCAACATAAGCTGTGGTGATATAGGGATTGGAATCAAGTGAGCGGAAAAAGGACTATCATCTCAAATCTTCATCTGTATATGCAATTGGGATAAAGATGGAGTAGAAGTGAAAGATCAGTCCTGCTTCATCTCGTAGTAGCGTGTCGTGAATACACTGTTGAAGAAGTCTTCGACGTAGGTCGGGGTGATCTCCCATTTTCTCTGTGTTCTTGCGATCTCTGTCGTGTAATCTTCAAGCATATAGACAGTGTAGTAGTCGAGGTTCGGGGAGCGGAAGTTGACCATCGGAACTGCCTCGGCGCACTCGATGGAGACCTTGCCGCCTTCTTTCTTGATGCGGACTTTCGCCATCGCTTCGACGTAGGTCTCGTTCCACGGCATGTTCGATACGAAATTGCCGAGAGAATAGAAGCAGGGAACTTCCTTTCCGTCTGCGGAGGTGATGATCTCAAGAGGCTGGATGACATGCGGGTGTGTACCGATGATCAGGTCAGCGCCGGCATCTGCCATCTTCTGAGCCAGATCCTTCTGATACCAGTTCGGTGTAGTCTGATATTCTTCACCCCAGTGAGGGAATACGATAACGATGTCTGCCAGCTGTCTTGCCTTGGCAATGTCTTCGCGGATCAGATCCATATCGATAAGCTTGACCATATACTTGCTGTCAGACGGAAGTGTGAAACCATTCAGGTTCTGTGTATAGTTGAGGTATGCGACCTTTACGCCTTTGTACTCGCCGATCACGATGTTGTCATAATCTTCCTGGGAATCGTACATGCCGGTGAGAAGAAGACCGTCCTGGTTCTTCCAGAATTCAATATCTTCCATCGCGATGTTTCTGCCCTTATCCCAGCTGTGATTCGTCGCGTGAGTGACAACATTAAAACCGGCGTTTACCACTGCCTCGCCGCCCTCGATCGGTGCGCCGAAAACAGGGAAATTCGTCCACTGGGACTGATCGGATGTCAGAACGACTTCCTGGTTGATGATCTTGATGTCAGCATCTTTGATGTAGTCTCTGACATTGGCATAGATGTTATCGTAGTTATAACTGCCGTCTTCCTGTTTACCTGCATTGGTAATGCTCAGGTGATAGAGATTATCGCCGACAGCGATCAGCTCGACATATTCTGTCTCACCGACGATGCCATACTCTTTGCAGAGTCTTGCATATTTCGGATCAGTGGTGAAGGAATTGAGCATGCTCTGTCTGTTGGCGCCGGCAATGAGCTGTCTCTGCCAGAAATCTGTCTCGAGTGTATCGGGATCGAGACCCAGTCCGACGAGGTGGAAACTCTCATATACGGGAACCGGACTCTGTGCGACGTCTAGCGTGAGATCAGGCTCGGCTTCCTTTTCTTTCTGCATCGGGATCTCGATCGGAGCTGCCGCTTCGGTCATTACTTTTTCAATGGAAGGTGAAGCACCATAATCCGAAAGCACGACATCCTGCTCGGCAGAGTGCGCCTGCGGATGTGACTGTGTCATCTGTTTTTTGCTCCACTTGGAATGTACGATGAGAAGAGTGGGGAACGCAAGTAATACGAAGAGTACAGCAACTACTTTCGCAACATTATGACCCCTGGAATATCTGCGTCTGTTTTTCAAAATCAGAACTTCCTCTCATACCTATCTAATAAAATTCTATAAATAACTTTTATTATTTGCAACAGGTTTTCGGCAGTTGTAAAATAAATGCAAAATTAATATTTGTGAGCGTGAATGTTTTATGAAATGGGTAGAGATCGAAATCATTACGACCGAGGATGCATCGGATGCGATCTGCGAGATGCTAAGTCAGCTGGGAGCCGACGGGATCGCGGTTTGCGACCCTCTGGAGATCAAGAGGATCATCGATGATCCGGACTCTCTGGCATATGCGGATGACGGATTTGTCGATTCGCTCGGATCGGATGTAAAGATCCACGCGTATTTCGCCGAGTTCGATGACGGGATCCGTCTCGGCGCGAAAGAGGAAGAATACGATAATCCGGAAGGTGTTGGCACGATCTATGGAAATATCGCTACCGGAAGTAAATCTCTGGAAGAGACGATCAAACTTCTGGAAGAAAGACTTTCCGACATCGGACAGTTCCTGCCGGTCGGAGACGGTAAAGTCACCTATAAGTATGTCAAGGATGAAGACTGGGAGAATGAGTGGAAGAAGGACTATCATGCCTTCTCTGTTTCCCCGCGTGTGACGATCGCTCCATCGTGGGAAAAAGAATCCGTCACCGAGACGGAGGAGCAGAAAGTCGTCTATCTGGACCCGGGTTCGGCCTTCGGAACAGGAACACATGAAACTACATCTATGTGTGCGGAATTCATCGATGAGTATCTATCTACGGAAGATTCGGTCCTCGATGTAGGCTGCGGTTCGGGCATTTTGTCCATCATTGCAAGCAAGCTCGGAGCAAAATCTGTCGAGGCATGTGATATCGACCGCCTGGCGGTAGATGTCGCGATCGAGAACTGTAAAGAGAATAACGTGGATGTTGACTGCTATACCGGCGAGCTGAAAGATGCGAAGAAAGAAGGGTACAGCCTGATCATCGCCAATATCGTTGCCGAGATCATCGCGGGGATCGCACCGATGGTGCCGGATAAGCTCCTGCCGGGCGGAAGATTCATCACCAGCGGTATCATCGACCATAAAAAAGAGATCGCACTCTCCGCATGTCAAGCGGCCGGGCTGAAACTGATCGAAGAGAAGCAGAAGGGCGACTGGCACGCATATTACTTTGAAAAAGCATAAGTGAGGGGACATGGAGTACAGCATCCTGATCGTCGATGATGAACGTGACCTGCATATGGTCATCGCGGATATGCTGACGGGCTACGGATACCGCGTCAGCAGTGCTTTTGACGCGGAAGAAGCCTTCGAACTCCTTTCAAAAAACACCTACCACGTGATCCTTCTGGACATCAATCTTCCGGATAGCGACGGATTCGAACTGTGTAAGGAACTTCGGAAAGTCTCGACCGTACCCGTGATCTTCGCGAGTGCGAGAACATCCGAAAGCGACCGCATCTCGGGCTATGAGATCGGCGGAGACGATTATCTTCCGAAACCCTATTCCATGAAAGAACTGCTCGTGCATATCCAGGCCCTGATCCGAAGGACATATGGATTCACGGAAGAAGAGAAGATACTGAGTTTCGGGGACATCTCCGTCAACATGACCTCCCGCTCGGTGACGAAAAAAGGAGAACCGGTTGCGCTTTCTCTCCGGGAATTCGACCTGCTCGCATTTCTCTGTGAACATAAGAATCAGGCGATGCCGAAAGAGAAGATCCTGACCTCGGTGTGGGGTGCATTTATGACGTCCGAGGCATCGACGCTGACTGTACATATCCGATGGCTCAGAGAAAAACTCGAGGACGATCCTGCAGATCCGAAGTTCATCAAGACAGTCTATAAGGTCGGCTATATGCTGGAGGTGCCGGAAGATGCGTAAACGTGTATCCATGATCTTCCTGATCCTTTTTATTCTGACCGTGGCAGTAACGCTCGGCCTGTATTTTTCCTCGGGAAAAAGCAGCGGGCATCAGAAGCAGGATCAATTGATCCGCATCAATGAAATCGATAAACTGATCGAGGACGGAAGAACAAAAGAGGCATCAGAAAAACTCGCGGAATACTCCGATGATCTCCATAAAAGTGAAGACGAAACGGGCAAAGACATGCGCATTTTAGCCGCCGGCGGGATCGCTTCACTGTGCCTGCTAAGTGCCGGGATCTTCGTCTTTGTAACAGTGTTACACCCCCTGAAAAAGATCTCGAGCTACACCTCCGAGATCGCAAAGGGCAATACCGACATCCCGCTTTCTTATGACCGCGGATCGGAGGTCGGAGAATTCTCCTGGGCCTTCGACAGTATGCGAAAAGAACTGAACAAAGCACGTGCTTCAGAAAAAGAAGCGATCGAGAATAATAAGACCGTCATCGCGACTCTGTCCCACGACATCAAGACGCCGATCGCATCTATCCGTGCCTATGCGGAAGGACTCGAGGCGAACCTCGACAGTTCCCCGGAGAAGCGTGCACAGTATCTGCAGGTGATCATGAAAAAGAGCGATGAGGTAACGAAGGTCACGGACGACCTGCTGCTGCACTCCCTGTCCGATATGCACCGACTGACCATCGAAGAAGAAAAAATCGAGATCAGTGCTTTTACCAAAAAAGCGGTCGAAGACCTCGATCCGGACGGAAAAGAAATTTCCTTTACTTCCGATGGGATCACCTCTGAAATCAAGTGCGATCCGGGAAGACTTCTGCAGTGCATCGAGAACCTGATCACAAATGCGAGAAAATATGCGCCGGGAAAGATAGATGTCTTTCTGGAAAGACCAGATGAACCGAAGGGGACAGTCGCAGTCTGTGTAAGAGATCATGGAACCGGAATACCGGATGAGGATATGCCGTTTATCTTCGATAAGTTTTATCGGGGACACAACCGCGGGCAGCAGAAAGGATCCGGGCTTGGTCTTTATATAGTGAAGTATCTTATGACGAAAATGGACGGCGACGTGATCCTGAAGAACGGTAAGGACGGGCTTACCGCCAAGCTTCTGTTCCCGGAAGAAAAATGATCTTCCGGAAATAATCACGTAGAGAAACTTTTTTGAAAATGAACGGGAAAGGTTAAGGACTTCTTAATAAGTCTTCGTGGATAATGTGGACAACAATTAAGGAAAAGACGAAAAAGGAGTTCAAAAACACATGAGCGAGAATATCATTTCAGCAAAGGATCTATGCAAGAGCTTTGCCCATAACGGTGGGCAGGTACATGTGCTCACGCATGTCGATCTGGATATCAGAGAGAAAGACTTTACCGTCGTCATGGGCGCGTCGGGATCCGGCAAGTCCACGCTCCTCTATGCGCTGTCCGGTATGGATAAAGCAACATCCGGACAAGTGCTCTTTCAGGGAAAAGATATCACGAAGATGAAGGAAAAAGAACTGGCAGGACTCAGATCCCGGGACTTCGGTTTTGTATTCCAGCAGATGCATCTGGTCAGTAACCTGACGCTCCTGGAGAATGTCACCGTGCCCGGCTATCTGAGTCATGACAAGAGTACAGCAGAGGTTAAAGCGCGTGCGGAAGAACTGCTTGCGCAGATGGGGATCGCGGATGTCAAAGATCATCTCCCGTCCCAGGTCAGCGGTGGTGAGCAGCAGCGCTGCGCGATCGCAAGATCGATCATCCACGATCCGAAGATCCTTTTTGCGGATGAACCGACCGGTGCACTGAACAGAAAGAATACGAAAGAAGTATTAGACCTTCTTACGGAACTGAATAGAAAAGGACAGAGCGTCCTGATGGTCACCCATGATCTTCGTGCCGCACTCCGCGGATCGAGGCTTCTGTATCTCGAGGACGGAAATGTGATCGGTGAGATGACACTGCCGCCATATGATAAAGAAGACGAGAAGAGCCGCGAGGCACAGGTCAATGCATGGCTTTCTTCCATGAAGTGGTAAGGAGGAAATAAAAATGGATATCCTTACTTTACTTCGTGCCAACATAAAGAGAAAAAAGGGCACGTTTTTCGGTATCGTCATTCTGATGATCATCGTGTCCATGCTCCTGATCACACTCATCAGCGTGAAGAAAAATGTTTTGAAGAGCATCGATGATGCATATGAGGAAGTAGATGCGGGAGATGTGGATCTGAATATTTCTTCAGAATATATGACCCCGGAACTTCTTTCTTCCGTGAAGAATCATCCCCTTGTTGAGCGTGTCGAGACATGTCCGGCGATCCTGATGCGCAAGCACTTCATCGGCGATCAGGAAGATAATCAGTCCTGGCTGATCGTAGAACAGAACAGTGTCGTCAAGAAACAGTTCGAAGATGATTTTTCCGCATATAAAGACCATGTCGAGCCGGTCTCGGATGACGGCATCTATCTGACGCAGGGCATCGCGACCAATACCGGCTGCAAGGTCGGAGATTCTATCCGTTTTATCACCAGAGGCGGTGAATATACTTTTACCATCGAGGGCTTCGTGGTGGAACCTGTCTGCGGATCTTCCATGGTCGGATGGAAGACGGTATATGTGTCTCATGCGTCCTTTGAGAAATTGAAGGCGGATGTTGATAACGTTACTGATTCCGA
>DFFH01000022.1:0-5434 GCA_002368805.1 Mageeibacillus sp. UBA3781
CTTCATCTTCCGATCGTGCATACATATCACACGATGCTGGAAGACTATACCCACTATATCCTTGGCGGAAAGGTCCAGAAGATCATTACTCCGGAAGTGGCCAGAAAATACAGCAAGAGTTTCTGCAATGTGCCGACCGGACTGATCGTTCCTACGGAGAAAGTAAAGAATGCACTTCGTGATTACGGAGTGAAAAAACCGATATATGTTATTCCGACCGGTATCGATGTTTCACCGTTTAATAAGGCAAACTTTGATCCGGCGGAGATCAATGAATTAAGAAAGAAATTCGGCATCCGTCCGGACGAGAAGATCCTTCTTTCCCTCGGACGTGTCGCAAAAGAAAAGAGCATCGATAAGATCATCGACCAGCTGCCCGCTATCTGTGAGAAGTCTTCGAACGTTCGGGTCCTTATCGTCGGCGATGGTCCGGCTCTTCTTGATCTAAAAGCACAGGCCGAGAAACTCGGTGTAAGTGATAAAGTGATCTTTGCCGGTGCCGCTCCATATGCGGAGATCGGTAAGTATTACCAGCTTGGCGATGCCTTTATCTCCTGCTCCACCTCGGAGACACAGGGCCTCACCTATTATGAGGCGATGGCTGCAGGTCTTCCGGTAATTGCCAGAAAAGACGATGCCGTCAATGAGCTGTTCAAAGATGGAGAGAATGCGCGCCTCTTTAAAGACGAAACCGAGATCGCGGATATCGTTTCCGAAATCTTCAAGGATCCGTCCACCGCGGAGCGCTATTCCAATAATGCCGAGAAAACGGTTGCCAACTACTCTGCTGAGGTCTTTGCAGGAAGAGTCGAGGAAGCGTATATGAACGCGATCTCCCGCCATGTTCGCGCTAAGGCGATCCGCCGTGCGAATGTCGGTAAACTGCATTTCTCGAATAAGTACAGTCAGGCCAAGCTTATTCCTCCGGAGGAAGATAAGCACTTCCTGAAGAAGGAGTCCAATGATCCGAAGGCTGCGCAGGCAAGAGAAGCGTACCAGACGGCAAACCGATATGCGGATCTGGTCCGGGTCGGACGAAAAGTAAAAGCGAAGCGAAAAGAAAGTCAGATCGAAACCGAGAAAAAAGAGCAGTGATCACTGCTCTTTTTTATTGTCCGTATTCTGCATGAAGAATTACTCAGTATCTTCAGTATCTTCACTATCTTCATGCTTTACGATGGTGATGATGGGTCCTGCTGGTTTCCCGGAGGGCTTTTCTTCTTTTGCTTCCGCGGGCCGATCTTCCGTCTCTATTTCTTCCGGTTTCGATCCTTTGGAACTGAGAAGCTGCGGTACAGAGAAGAAGTAGCCCTGCAGATAGTCGACCCCGGCTTTCTCGCAGAAATTCATCTGGGATTCGTTCTCGATTCCTTCGGCGATCGTAAGGATGCCGGAGGCTTTGGCAAAGCTGACGATGCTCCGGATCATCTCCGCGCCTCTTTCCTGATCGGTGTGGTTCGTGATCGAGCGGTTGATCTTAATGACGTCGATCGGCGTATCGGACACGAGGATGAAGGAAGATGATACAGCGCTTAAATAGTCGATGGCTACCTTTATGCCGTGTTTTCTGAGAAACAGAAGATTATCGCGAACCATAAACGCGTCTTCGGCAAAAGTACCTGTGATCTCAACGACGACACGGCTGGTATCGATTCCGGATCCTTCCACGGAACGGACAAATTCCATGACACTTCGCTCAGAGAGTTCCGAGGCGGAGAAGTTGATGCTGAATTTTTTGCCTTTGTTGACAGGAAGGTTAGCATACCGGATCGCCTCCTCTGTCATGAACATCGTCAGTTTCTGAAGACAGGATGTCTTCTCGAGGATCGGCACGAATTCCTCTGCAGTCATTTTGGAACCGTCATCACGGATCCATTTGGCCAGGATCTCGACGCCGGCCGGCTCATGGGTAAAGGCCTTATGGATCGTCTGATAAGAAGCCTGCACCATCCCCTTGGTGATGGCGGAGGAAAACTCACTGGCGATGCTTACCGTTCCCTTATAGTAATCGCGCATTGCATCCGTGTAGCGGCTGATATGCTGATCTTCCAGGAAAGAATAGCGAAGGGCGATATTTGCCTGACGGATACCCTCGGAGATACTCGCTCCCGGGCGGATCACTGTGAAACCGATCTTGTAGGAAACATATACCGGGATCCCTTCGATGGTGATCGTCACATCGTTGATGTTATTCAGTGCCGCCAGGATACTCTCGAGGCTTTCCTCATTTGAGTAGTGATTGACGAGGATCGCATAATTCAGATTGTTTCTTTTGCAGAGGGTCGCATTCGGATAAGAGGAGAGGATCTCCGTTAAATCCGCTGAGATCTTCTTTACGATCGAAGAGTAGAAATCCGAGCCGAAAAGCCCCTGGATATCGCTGTCTTCGTTAAAAGCGAGCATCAGGATCGACATCGCACCGGAAGACGGGATCTTCGAAGAAGTGATGTAAGAGAAGTTCGGAAGATCCGTAAGCGGGTCATGCGTGGCCAGATGCTCGAAGTGGCGTTCTCTTTTCCTGCTTCCTGCCGAGATAGAGGAAATAACGATGCTGACCGCGACATAGATGAGCGCACGAATGAGCCAGGTCCAGCTCGAAGTATCACCATCATGCAGGTAAGTGATAAGAGGTCCCATCGCGATGCCGGAAAGAGCGGCAAAGAGCGCACTATACCATACCGGTGAGAAGAGCGCGGTAAGAACGATGGGGATAAGGATCAGATTGGCATAGATACTTGGCGTACCGCCCGTCATGTAAACGAGATAAGTTACGCCTGCGCCGACGAGAAATGTGGCCGGTATAAGAAATGAAAGAACAGACTTCTGCCGGTAAGAATCACTTGAACGCATAGAACTACTCCTTATTATCCTCTACTCATTTTATACCACTAGTTCTAAAAAGCCTACTTTCATTTGACTTAATTTTCAGTTTGTTGATAATTATAATTGTTGAGGAAAGCGAGGAAGATCATGCGTAAACAATGGTTCCAATCATTACTGATGCGCCGGGCAGTCATCATACTGATCCTGCTCGTGGAGATCTCGTCCTTCATTTTTCTTATCGTAGCCGGTACTACTATTTCGGAAGTCGCAGCTATCATATTCCGAGTTCTTTCTATTGTCGTTGCACTCTACGTCGTCAGTAAGAATGACAAAGGCGGGTACCGCCTGATCTGGGTGTTCCTGATCCTGATGTTCCCGATATTCGGCGGAGTCCTTTATGTGTTTATCAACTCCCAGATGATTTCTGACCGCTATGCGAAAAATCTGGATGAGGTCATCCGTTCTACCCAGGATCAGTTAACGATCGACCCGGCGCTCAATAACGAACTGAAAGAGAAATTCCCGGTATATGTAAAGAGCGTGGAGTATCTGGAGAATGTCCAGAAATTCCCTGTCTATAAGAATACGAATACCAGGTATCTTTCTCCGGGCGAGAAATTCTGGCCGGTATTCCTCGAGAAACTAAAGACGGCGGAGAAGTATATCTTCCTTGAGTACTTTACGATCGGTGAGGGAAAATTCTGGGAATCCGTACTCGAGATCCTGAAAGAAAAGGCGGCCAATGGTGTTCTCGTGCGCATCATGTACGATGACATGGGATGCTTCCTTACCCTTCCTTCCGAGTATCCTGATTATCTGAGATCACTGGGCATCGAGTGTAAGGTCTTTAACCCGTTCCGCCCGTTCTTTACGACCATTCAGAATAACCGTGACCACAGAAAACTGACGTCGATCGACGGTAAAATCGCCTTCTGTGGCGGACTGAATCTGTCCGACGAGTATGTCAACGAGAAGGAGCGCTTCGGTTACTGGAAAGACTCTGCCGTCATGCTCGAGGGAGAAGCCGCCTGGAGTCTGACATGTTTTTTCCTTCAGATCTGGCAGATCAACCGGCCGCAGACCGAGGACTTCCGTCAGTACTATCCCTGGACAGATTCTCCCTGCCCGATCAAAAATGAGGGATTCATCCAGCCGTACAACGACATCCCGACAGATCACGAGCGTGTCAGCGAGAGTGTCTATATGCACATGATCTCCTCCGCGGAGAAATATATCTACATCAGTACCCCGTATCTTATCATCGATGAGGACATGATCTCCGCACTGAGCCTTGCAGCCAAGAGCGGAGTGGATGTCCGCATCGTGACACCCAGCAAATACGATAAGTGGATGATCCATCAGGCGACCCGAAGCTATTACAGAGATCTGGTCAATGCCGGAGTACATATCTATGAGTACACCCCGGGCTTTATGCACAGCAAGACCGTCGTTATCGATGACAAAGCTGCGATCGTCGGTTCGGTAAACTGGGATTACAGGAGCCTGTACCTGCATTTTGAAAGCGCGGTATGGATGTGCAATACTCCGACCGTCCTCGACGTGCGGGACGATATGCTCAAGTCTTTTGAAGCTTCTGATGAGGTAATGAAGGAAGAACTGAACTATAAGCGCGGCTGGAGTCTGTTCCGTCTGATCCTCCGTTTGCTCGCCCCGATTTTATAAGTTGCCCATCCGTGGTAAAATAAAGATACATTTTCTATTCGCTTGGCATATGCATCCCACCGTCTGAAGGGAGGATCCTTATTATGTTGAAGAACGCGTATCTGAATGAGAAACCTGAAAAGGAACTTCTTAAATCCCGTCTGAAAGAACAGGAAGATCTTCTGTTTGTAAACCAGAATAAGATCAAGGACAATAAGCTCCCGGTCGTCGTTTTGATCGAGGGCTGGGGCACCGCCGGAAAGGGCACACTGATCGGCAATGTCATCAACAACATCGACCCGCGCTTTTATAAAGTCGCGACCTTTGATATGCCGACTGACCTGGAGAAGAGAAAACCGTTCCTCTGCCGGTATTTCGAGGCGCTTCCGGAGGCGGGGAAATTCCGTTTTTATAACACCGGCTGGATGAATGAGATCGTTATGTCCCGCCTTGACGGATTGATGCCGAATTCTCTTTATGAGAAGCGCATCGCGAGCATCCGCAGATTCGAGCGCCAGCTCACCGACAACGGCTATCTGGTCTTAAAGTTCTTCATGCATATCACGGAAGAGGAACAGAAGAAGCGCATCAATAATCTCAAAGATCATATCGATACGAAGTGGCGCGTCAGCGAGGGTGATATCTGGCAGAACAAGCACTATAAGGACTGCGAGAAGATCTTCGAGAAATATCTGGAGGATACCAATACTTCCGCGGCACCGTGGTACATTATCGACGCGAAGTCAGAAAAGTGGGCCGAGCTTCAGGTGCTTGAGCGCATGAACGAGGGTATCGATATCGCGCTTCAGAATCATTCTCTGGCGGTACCGCTCCTTCAGAATACTTTCCCGCTCGTGAAGATGCCGAAACTTGCTGATATTCCTCTTGAGGGAAAAGAACTATCCGACGAGGAATATAAAGAAAAACTCGACAAACTCCAGGACCGCCT
>DFFH01000022.1:5608-5871 GCA_002368805.1 Mageeibacillus sp. UBA3781
CTCGATCCCCGTGGTTACGAAGTGCATCCGATCGCAAGTCCGGAACCTCACGAGAAAGCGAGACACTATCTGTGGCGTTTCTGGACACGTCTTCCGAAAGACGGACATGTCGCGATCTTCGACAGAACATGGTATGGCCGTGTCATGGTCGAGCGTATCGAAGGATTCTGTTCCGAGAATGACTGGAAACGCGCCTATAACGAGATCAATGAGTTTGAAAAAGAACTCGACGACTGGGGTGCGGTCATCATCAAGTTCTGGGT
>DFFH01000037.1:0-6962 GCA_002368805.1 Mageeibacillus sp. UBA3781
CCCTTCATAGTTACGAGGAGGGAGATGAGGTCGCCATAGACACGGCCTGTCTTACCACGGGTGAGCTCGGCAACATCCGGGTTCTTTTTCTGTGGCATCATGGAAGAGCCCGTTGAATAGGCATCATCGAGCTCGATGAACTTGAATTCCTGGGAAGAGTAGAGAATGATCTCCTCCGAGAGACGAGAAAGATGCATCATGAGAAGGGAAGCAAAAGATGCAAGCTCGATAGCCCAGTCACGATCGGCAACACCATCCAGAGAATTCAGTGTAACACCGCTCATGCCCAGCTGATCGGCAACGAATTGTCTGTCGAGAGGATAGGTGGTTCCCGCAAGAGCCCCGGATCCTAAAGGAGAGATATTCGTTCTGGCGATGGCCTCGTCGAGACGGTCCATATCACGGCCGAACATCTGGATATACGCCATCAGATAGTGTGCGAAAGTAATGGGCTGTGCACGCTGAAGATGTGTGTACCCCGGCATATATGTCTCGGTGTTGTCTTTAGCGATATCGATGAGTGTATCGCGGAGCTGCCCGAGAAGAGACTGGATCTCCTTGGCTTCATCGACCGCATAGAGACGCTGGTCGAGAGCGACCTGGTCGTTCCTGGATCGTCCGGTGTGAAGGCGCTTCCCGGCATCGCCGATACGGTTGGTGAGTTCTTCTTCGATGAACATATGGATATCTTCCGCATCGGAATCGAAGGTGAGCTTACCGGACTCGATATCGTCGAGGATAGAAAGAAGACCGCTCTTGATGGAGTCCGCGTCTTCCTGGGAGATGATGCCCTGTTTCGCGAGCATGCTGCTATGCGCGACGGAGCCTTCGATGTCCTGCTTATACATTCTGCAGTCAAACGGGAGAGACGAGTTGAAATCGTTGACCGCCTTATCGGTCGCCTTTTCAAATCTGCCTGCCCACATTTTCTTAGCCATAGGTAAATCCCTGCCTTTATGTCATGTTTTTCTGGATAATCATACCACAATTATGGCTGCCTTTGGTATCTATAGAAGTAAATAATGTGTATTGACAAAAAAGACTTGTGTTCTATAATTGATTTGCCTAAGGGGAAGCGGAATAACTGCTGATAGCAAGGTGATCATCTTACAAAGATTCTACTGTGCTTATGTGTGTTTCACGTCTTTTCGGGCGTGATTTTTTGTTTTTAGGGGAGTTGATACTATGGAAAACCGCGTGGCCGTGATCAGCGTAATCGTCGAAGAAGGCGGAGATACAAATGCTCTGAATGCCCTGCTTCATGAATATGGACAGTATATCGTGGGAAGAATGGGGATCCCGTACAGAAACAGAAAGATCAACATCATCAGCGTCGTGATCGATGCGCCGCAGGATGATATTGCCACACTTTCCGGGAAGATCGGAAGTCTCCCGAATATCAGCGTAAAAACCACATATTCTGCCATTAAGGATGAGAAAGAAGGATAAGAACATGTATAAGTATGACCCGAAGTCGCTGATTGCCGACGAGTTTATCAATGATGAAGAAATCAAGGAAACTCTGGCATATGCCGAAGCAAATAAGAATAATTTCGAACTGATCGATGCGATCCTTGAGAAGGCTCGCCCGGGTAATCTTCAGGCAGCGGAGCACGGAACGGCTCTGACCCACAGGGAGGCGTCTGTGCTGCTGGCCTGTGAAGATCCGGAGCGCATCAAGAAAATGTTCGAGATCGCAGAAGAGATCAAGCAGGCATATTACGGAAACCGTATAGTGCTTTTCGCGCCGCTGTATCTCTCGAATTACTGCATCAACGGATGCCTGTACTGCCCGTATCATGCGAAGAATAAGACGATCCCGAGAAAGAAACTTACTCAGGAAGAGATCCGTCAGGAGGTTATCGCGCTTCAGGATATGGGTCATAAGAGATTGGCGATCGAGGCCGGTGAAGACCCGAAGAATAACCCGATCGAGTATATCCTCGAGTGCATCAAGACGATCTACAGCGTTCACCATAAGAATGGTGATATCAGAAGAGTTAACGTAAATATCGCTGCGACAACAGTAGAGAACTACAGAAAGCTGAAAGAGGCAGGTATCGGTACCTATATCCTCTTCCAGGAAACCTATCACAAAGACAGCTACCTCAAGCTTCATCCGACAGGACCGAAGCACGACTATAACTACCACACCGAGGCCATGGACCGCGCCATGGAAGGCGGTATCGACGATGTCGGACTGGGAGTGCTTTTCGGACTGGAACTGTATAAATATGAATTTGCCGGACTTATCATGCATGCAGAGCACCTTGAGGCTGTGCATGGCGTAGGCCCGCATACCATCAGCGTACCGCGTGTAAAGCGCGCGGATGATATCGATCCGAACGAGTTTGACGGCGGTATCGACGATCAGACATTTGAGAAGATCATTGCCTGCATCCGTCTGGCAGTTCCTTACACAGGTATGATCATCTCCACCCGTGAGAGCCAGCAGGTACGTGAGAAGGCCCTGAAAATGGGTATTTCCCAGATCAGTGGCGCCAGCAGAACATCCGTCGGCGGCTATACGGAAGAAGAGCGTCCGACCGATACCGAACAGTTCGATGTATCCGACCAGAGAACGCTGGATGAAGTCGTCAGATGGCTGATGGAGACCGACCATGTGCCGTCGTTCTGTACGGCATGCTATCGAGAAGGCCGTACCGGTGACCGTTTCATGAGTCTCTGCAAGAGCGGCCAGATCTTGAACTGCTGTCATCCGAATGCGCTGATGACCTTGGCGGAATTCCTCGTTGATTATGCATCCGAGGAGACAAAGAAGGTCGGCTGGGCACTGATTGAGAAGGAGCTTAAGAAGATCCCGAAGGATAACGTCCGCGAGATCTGCGCAAAGCACATCGAGGAGATCAGAAACTCCAACAGCAGAGACTTCCGTTTCTGATACACTGCCGGTTTTTGAAACGTTACAATACGCTTCTTCCATGATACAATGATATTGATGTGGCATTGGGTTCATTGGGGGAGAAGATAATGGGTAAAAAGTTTCGCTACGATGCTTTTATCAGCTATCGTCATTGTTCTCCGGACAGTGAGATAGCAGAGCATCTTCAGAAAAAACTGGAGAGTTTCCGCCTGCCGAAAGATATAGCCGAGAAGACCCGGAAAACAAGACCTCTTTGTGTATTCCGCGATGAGACCGAGCTTTCCGTCGCAGATGATCTTTCGGAAGCGATCACGTCTGCCCTCTGGGATTCGAAATATCTGATCTGCGTATGTTCTCCGGAGTATCTGAAATCCGTCTGGTGTATGAAAGAAATCGAAGCTTTCCTTCGTTTCAATGACAGAAAGCATATTCTTTTGGTATTGGCAGATGGTGAACCGGATACGGCATTTCCTGAAGTATTGCTTTATGAAGAAGTGTTCCAGATGGGTCCCGACGGGCACCCTCAAAAAACCAGACAGTACAAGGAGCCGCTGGCAGCCGACTGCAGGGGCGATTCCCTAAGAGACAGAAAAGCAAAGGTAGAGATTTCAGTTGTTCGACTGATGGCGGTGATCAAGAATATCTCCTACGAAGAGCTTTCCCAAAGACATAGAAAAGAAGCATTCAGCCGGGCAAGAAACCGCGTTCTGGCCGTTTTCGGAGTTCTTCTTGCGATCATTGCCGTCTGCGTATTCTTCATCATCCGTATCTCCGACCAGAAAGCGCAGATCTCCAGACAGCAGGAGGAACTCCAGGCCCATAAGGATGAGATCGAAGCGCAAAAGAATACCATACAGCAGAAGTATGAGGATTCGATCGCGGGCATCTCGGAAAACCTTCTTCGTGACGGTAAAAGAAAAGATGCCGTATATGCGGCAAGAAGCGTACTCCCGGATAATAAGACGGAAGGCTATAGCGATTCTGTCTTAAAAGCTCTCTCCGGCGCGCTGGGGATCTATGAGTTTCCCGATCTGGTTGTTTCAGACGATTCGATCCAGTTTCCGTGCGCCATATCCAATTACAATGTGTCTCCTTTTGGCGGGTATATTGCGGTTCTGGGTCTTGACCAGAATAGATTTGTTATGGACGTTTCGAGCGGTAAGATGCTTCTCCGCTATCAGGATACGCAATATGCGGATTGCGTATTTGACGGAGACCGCGGAGTCGTGTTTCAAAGAGATAATGAAAACTACAAATATCTCGATTTTGCATCCGGTACGGAAACGGATCTCGGGCTCGGTGATGTGAAACTCATTTCCGATCCGCTGGGAAACGGATATGCGTCAATAACTGATGATGAAATAGTAATTTTCCGTGGGCCGGAAGCTCTCTGCCGTCTTGATGTACGAGGGGAATCGCTGCCGGATACGGTTAAGATCCGATCTTTTGCTTATGTATACTTTTCCATTGATGGGAATGAAGCCTGGATTTTTATTTTTGATCAGGATTCGGGAACTACGTATATCTATTCGGCAGATCTTCTTTCCGGAAGTGTGGAGAGACGTTATACGGATCAGTCGGGAATTTATGGGTTCTGTTCGGACGGAAAAACCATGCTTGGCTTATGTAATACATACTCGTCGAAAAGGAAAATATCTCTTATAGATCTTGATACCGGAGAGCAGAAGGATGCCGAATGGGGAGAATCTTTTAGCGGATTCATAGTCTGTGGCGACGATATTGTAATATATGATCAGACAACGATATATTTTTTGAACCGGAATCTGGAAGTGATAAGAACGATCGATGTGGATGTGGATCTTTCTACAAGTGTCCTTACTCCGGATGGAATCGCGATTTTTGACTTAAAAGACGGATGTTATCTTATCCGGGACGGAGAATACCGCTTCTTTGATCCGGATGTTGATGATACCAAACTGATCTGGTCAAAAGACTATGCGGATGGAACGCTGTTCCTCAGTACAACAGGGAATAATCAGATCGATACCTTTTCATATAGAGAAACAGATTACCTGAAACCATATGCCGATACTCCGGTTTCTTTTTCGATCCGGAATAAGTTAGACGATCCTGAAATTCCGGCACTTGAGGATAAGGTGATGAAAAAGGAAAAGGAATTCAGCCGGAACATGATCTATGAAGTGATCATGTGTGAAAATGCAGATTATGCGGCCTTCCAGTTATGGGACGGGGAAGTCTGTGTATACAGCCGGTCGACAGGTGACCGTGTAAAGACTTTATATCCGGCGGAAGGATATGTCTGGTCGTTCTATTATGATGCATCCTGCGGGAATTACTACATCGGAACAGAGAACTCGGTTGAGATTTTTGACAGTGAGTTCAGAAGCATCGGAAGTATATCCGGCTGCAGTCTGTCCGGATACGACGGGGCAACAGGGCACCCGGTCGTAACGCATAGGTGGGATGACCTTGATTATTATCTTGTCGTGCCGGTCAGCTATGAAGAACTGATCTCACTTGCCGATGATCTTCTTTCCGGGTATGAACCCAGTCAGAGGGTAAGGGAAAAGTACGGATTGTCGTAAGCTCAGTAAAAAGCGGCTTACCGGGATTCCGGGAAGCCGCTTTGCTTTACTGCTTGTATGTGTCAACGATTTCCAGATCGACCAGCGCTTTGTTTCTGTAATTGAGATCTTCGCGCAGAGTGAAGCCCTGAGCTTCCCAGAACGCGTTACCAAGGTCGTTCGATTTAAAAGCGACCAGAGCGACTTTCTTGATGCCTTCCTTATTCAGGGCATCAAGTGCCATCTCCACAAGTTTGCCCCCGATGCCCAGCCTTCTGTGGTCCGGAGAAACAGACATATGCTGGATGTAACCACGCCGTCCGTCGTGACCGCAGAGGATCACTCCTGCCACATGACCGCCATCGACGGCGACAAAAGAAGTGGCCGGATTCCGTTTCAGATATTTCTCAATGCCTTCTTTCGAATCGTCTGTTCTGTTAAGCCCGTTGTGGCAGGCCACCCAGATGTCATACACCTCATCATAATCATCAATTGTCATCAGTCTGAATTCCATAAATAACTCCTCATCTTTGGATTATTCTGATTGCTTTCGTGATACTGATCCATCGTATTTTGTAAAAGAAAAGCTTTCGATGTGCCTCCGCAACGCGAAGCGTGAGGACAGCACAAGAAAGCTTTTCCTATTTACAAAAGTATTGAGTCAGAATCGCGAAAGATCAGAGAAGACCATTCTTCTGCTTCATCTTCGCGTTGACCTTCATCGGGAGACCGAAGCAGTTGATGAATCCGCCTGCATCTGCCTGATTGTAAACGTCGTCTGCCTCGAAGGTTGCGATCTCAGGATCATAGAGAGAGAACGGAGAAGTGGTGCCTGCCGGTGTGCAGTTACCCTTATAGAGCTTCATTCTTACTTCGCCTGTAACAACTTCCTGTGTCTTGTCAACAAATGCGGAGATAGCCTCGCGGAGCGGGTGGAACCACTGACCGTAGTAAACGAGCTCGGAGAACTTCTGAGCAACGAGATCCTTATAGTGGATCGTGTCACGCTCAACAGTGAGGAGTTCGAGTTCACGGTGAGCAGCGAAGAGAAGAGTTCCGCCAGGTGTCTCATAAACGCCACGGCTCTTCATACCAACGAGACGGTTCTCAACGATGTCAGCGATACCAACACCGTTAGCGCCGGCAACCTTGTTGCAGTATCTGAGAAGATCAGCAGGGGACATCTTCTTTCCGTCAACTTCTACCGGGATACCCTTTTCGAACTTGATGGTTACATAAGTCGGAGTGTCAGGTGCTTTTTCAGGAGAAACCATGAGCTCGAGGATCTTATCGAGGTTCGGCTCGTTAGCCGGATCTTCGAGGTCCATACCTTCGTGAGAGAGGTGCCAGAGGTTCTCGTCCTTGGAGTAGTTGTTCTCCTTGGTAACCGGAACTTCGATGCCACGTGCATTTGCATAATCGATCTCTTCGTCACGGGACTTGATATCCCAGATTCTCCAAGGAGCGAGGATCTTCATATCCGGATCGAGAGCCTTGATGGAAAGCTCGAATCTTACCTGGTCGTTGCCCTT
>DFFH01000037.1:7020-8527 GCA_002368805.1 Mageeibacillus sp. UBA3781
CCTTACCTGTGCAGCCGTGAACGATCGTTGTGCATCCGTTTGCGTGAGCAGCCTCTACGAAGTGCTTGGCGATAACAGGACGTGCCATGGATGTGCCGAGGAGGTACTTGCCTTCATAAACTGCATTAGCCTTCAGAGTAGGGAATACGAAGTCGGAGACAAACTCTTCGGAGATATCTTCGATGATGCACTTGATTGCACCGCACTTGAGAGCCTTCTTTTCGAGGTAATCGTGATCGACACCTACGCCGACTTCACCGCAGTAAGCAACTACTTCACAATCGTAGTTCTCCAGGAGCCACGGGATGATGATGGATGTATCCAGTCCGCCTGAATACGCAAGTAAGAATTTTTCCTTTGCCATAAGGCACCTCCATGAATAATTATTAACGATTTTGCATAAACGCATTTTAGCAGACAGTATTGAGTACGTCAACACTGATTTTCATGCATGTTCCGAAATCTATTGTATGAATATCTTCATTATTACTCAATACATTAATCGTTGTGCAAATAACGATTTTTTATGAGTTTACGAAAGCACTATAAAAGAGTAGAATTATACGGTATGCAGGGGATTTTCTGCATAAAAGTCAGCTTTTTTTGAAAGGGGTAAGGTGCATGGCGTATCCGCTGGTAGAAGGAAACATCGGAGAGTACTGTACTTTGAATGGGAAAAAGGTTCTTTTTGATTCACCGGAAGGAGCCGGTCTTTTTCTCCCTACTGACGAGATCACATATTATGAATCCGTAAGGTTCCAGGAAGGTGTACTGCTTTTCTGGGGCGACCATATGGAGAGACTGCATAAATCTGTTGCTGCGAAGGAAGATTTCCCGATCGATCCGGATGCTTACCGCTTTATCGCGGAGAATATGATCTGGGAATCCGGTATGTCGGACGGAAATGTCCGTGTGGTCATAACTAAGACCAGAAATCTTATCTATTTCAGCAATATGACATATCCCACCAAGCAGATGTATGAGGAAGGTATCGTGACGAAGAGCCTTACCTGGGAACGTGTGGAACCGCATGTAAAGGTGTTCCGCGGCGACTATAAGAAAGCGGTGGCGGAAGCGCAGAATACAGAAACTTCCTTCGGTATGCCATATGAGGTCATTCTTCGCGGTAATGACGGAAAGTTCGTCGAGGGCGGAAGATCGAATTTCTTCGTGCTGTATAAAGATACGGTTTATTCCCCGTCGGAGGATCTGATCCTGATCGGCATTACGAGAAAGTATGTAAAAGACGCGATCAAAGACGCAGGCCTTTTCCTGAAGGAAGGTGCTTTTACCATGGAGGATCTGGTAAAGATGGAAAAAGAAGAGGATGACGGACCTCCGTCTCTCGGTCTTTTCGTTACCAGCTCGCCCTTTGATATCTTACCGGTCGAGTCGATCGATGATCAGAAGTTCAGATCGGCCGAGTGCCCGAAGATCCAGGCGCTGATGGCGAGCTATCAGAAAATCGTGCATGAATATATCGATCGTCATGCACATCTGGAATCTT
>DFFH01000066.1 GCA_002368805.1 Mageeibacillus sp. UBA3781
TTACGAGGCAGCATATGGGAAAGAGAAAGAAAATAGCCGTTTTTTCACCGAATATATATGAACCGATGGCGCATGCGATCCAGGACGGCATCAGCAAAGCCGCGCTGGATCTCGGAATCAAGGCCATTTTCTTCGTTACATTCAGTGATGATTTCACCACCAGACTATATGACGAATATAAGAACTACGACGAGGGTGATATCGCAGCCTTCGAACTTCCGGATCTCGATGATTTTGACGGGATCATCCGTGTGGATCTTGCATATGGTCCATACTCACAGAAACATCTTGATGAAAGGCTCAGTAATGTTTCGATCCCGATCGTGAATGTCGGCGGACAGGATCCCCGCTACCTCAATGTCGTGACAAACGAAAACGACTCATTCACAACTCTCATCGACCATATTATCGAAAAGCATAACTGCAAGGATATCTATCATCTGGCCGGTCTTAAAGAGCGTTCCTTTACCCAGTCGAGGATCGATGCGTACCGCAGATCTCTCGAATCACATGGCATTCCCTTCGATCAGGACAAGATCTACTACGGCACACTCTGGCATGATTGCGGAGAGCCCGCGCTCGACTACATCCTTGCCGACTGTGAAAAACACGGAAAGAAATACCCGGATGCCATCGTCTGCGCCAACGACTATTCTGCCGTAGGTCTGGTCGAAGCCTGTCATAAAAGAGGGATCGACATTCCGGGAGACATCATCATTACCGGCTACGACGGTCTTGATGAGGCAAATCAGGGATATCCGTCGATCACGACTGTCGCTCAGCCCTTCTCCGCTTCCGGATACGAAGGAGTTTTAACCTTAAAGAAAATATGGGACGGCGAAACGATCAAAGACGATATCCTCATTCCCGGCGACCTGATCTGCAACCAGTCCTGCGGATGCAAGTCCATGAACACCTATAACATCGAAGATATCCGAAGCCTCTACACCCGCCGTATGGATCGTGTCTCTGTCCTGGCGCAGTCCACGACGAATCTGATCCTCAGTGTCTCGAGCGCGCAGACGATGGATGAATGCTTCCAGGAGATCACGGAGAACTCATCCATCGAATCCGGCTTTACGAATATGCTTTTATGTCTGGCGCCGGAATGGGAGGAACAGCGCGTGATCCCACCTGATTTTGCCAAGCAGGACGAAGAGATGACGGTAGTCGCCGGTTTTATCGGCGCGGAGCCGGTAAAGCGTGAAGTCTTCCGGAAGAAAGACCTTCTTCCGCCTGACCTTCTTGCTGACCCGAACCCGTATTATATCTGTGCGATCCACCATCTGCAGTACTATATGGGATACCTCATCGTTTCCCCGCAGAAGGAGTCCATCGATTCCCTATCGATGAAATCCTGGTATGTAAACCTCGGTTCCATGCTGGAGAACTGGAGGATCCGCCACAAGCTGAACCTCGCGGTGCAGCGCCTGGAGAATCTTTATAACCGCGATATGCTGACGAATCTATATAACCGCCGCGGCTATGAATCCTTCTTCTCGGAAATCTTCCAGGCATGTCAGAAGGAAGGCGTCCCGATCGGAGTAATGATGATCGACATGGACAACTTAAAGCTCACCAACGATAACTACGGTCATGAAGAAGGCGATTACAGCCTCACTACGATCGCTGACGGCATGCGTCTTGCCGCAATCAACGGTGAAGTGTGCCTGCGTACCGGCGGAGATGAGTTCGTCGTTCTCGCGAAGAATTATTCCGAGGAAAAAGCAACGATCTATGTCCAGTCACTGACCGAATACATCCAGAAGTGCGTCCGCCGTGACAAGAAGGTCTATCCTCTCGATGTCAGTACCGGAGTATGTATCAGGATCCCGCCAAAGGATGCCGGAAATGACGAAGAAACGATCCGCTCTTTCTCCGAGGAGTACTTGCGGATTGCAGATGCGAAGATGTACGAGGTCAAGAAAGCTCACAAGGCCGGACGCAACTGACTCCTGTCGGTCTTATCAAACTCACCAACACGCTAAGAAGCCTCAGCACCACGTTATGGCGCCGAGGCTTCTTTATGTCTGTTTTAGATAGCAAACTGAATCTTCTTACAAGGTATCGGAATCATGATCGCCCGGACTTGTGACGATAATATCCTCCGAATGGAAAACAATCATTTCCATTTCCAGCATTTCATATTCCTCCATGTTCTTAGCCTCCTCTGACAATTGCATAATAATAGTATGTTGCATCATATGCAAAATTATAAAGTGCGATCATCGCATATTTCTCCGCTGATGTTATGTTCGCCAGATCTGAATTCAAAACAAGATATACATATGATATTGGTGATGCTGTGACAACTGCCGTTCCCGGACGATCTGTTTCGATAATAAATGTCTGGTCTGCCAAAAGTTCCATCGGACACAGTCTCTTGGAAGAGAACTTATAATATGTATCTTTCCCAAGCTGAGCCTTCGTTCCTCGTGGCGCAGTGATGTTCACTCCATCTTCAGGTTTCGCATACAGATTGATGACCATCCTTGAATTGAACGTCAGTGACATTCTGGTATCACTTATTCCACTATTCTCAAGTTTTTTAACTGTTTTGTACTCCCCTAAACGTACCTTATAGTGCGCAATATCGTCTTCGTTAAACATCACGCTTCCATTTTCTTGTAATTTGGCGCTCGCAAATAATGCCCTTATCGTCCCCGTCTGAATGGCATCAAAAGTGACAAAAAATTGCGCCGTCTAGCATAGTCCCAAACCCCTTGTCCAAACCAAAAACTATGCGAAAGCATTAACTCTACATAACACTTATATAATACGAGGGGCAAGGCGGGCTTATCAATTTGATTTAAGAGTTTCGGAAGTGCATCTCACACTTTTCGATCGGGATCCGAAGCAGAAAGGCAACAACAAACGTCAGTGTCAGGCCTATGATCAATGACAGTACAGGGATTCCCGTAAAATATGCCAGCGGCTGAAAAAAAGTCTTCTCATAGGTGAAGAATACACTATGCAGAAACCACATGAGAGTGGATTCTTTTCCGAGTGCGGAAAGTATCCGGGCCGCTGTTTTCGTATGCGCTTGAATGAGCTTACATAGTTCAAAGAGAAAGTATAATTCCAAAGGCATGATGATAATATCAAGAAGGATCAATAACTCTTCCGGATAAAAAGCGATATTGAAATATATGTGCGATCTCGCGTTCAGGAAAGAAAGGACGACCAGCATCGAGAGCGCAAACAGTCCCCGGCAGATCTCACTTGAAATCAGTTTTGGGTACCGGTGCGCGATCTTTTCAAAAACAGAGTATTCTGCCAGCATGTATGCAAAAAAGAAAGCCGGAAGCCAAGTGGAAAAGTGAAGAAAAAACTCCGACAGAAATCCTATTCTTATCCACTGGAAAAACATAGGGATAACGACAAAATATACGATCATCTCCAAAGCCGGTCTCCCTGTCAGGAATCTGGTCAAAAGCGGTGCCAGCAGCATACAAATAACATAAAAGGACACATACCAGTTGAAGCGGATCGTTGTGCTTTGGAGCGCGCACAGTTCTTTTACCACGGAAGATGCACCGTAGTAATGGTGAAAAAACAGAACGCCGATTGTCCCGAGAAGGATAAGACATACCCAATATCTGACAACAATGGCGCGGATCTTCCGAAGCGAATAGCGCAGCGTCTTCTCTTTGCTGAAATAATAGAAATATCCGGAAAGCGAACAGAATATAAGAACACAGATCTTCAGCGGAAAACGCAAAATAGAAAGTCTTTCATAAGACTGTCCGCCGTACTCCGGAAGAATCCAATCCGGAAAGCCCCAAAAATGGTGCATGAACATGAGTATGATCGCCACGCCCTTAATAACGGATGTAGTATCTTTTGAGAAAAACGGCTGTTTTCTCGTTTCTGATACGTCTATTTGTTTTCCAAGATCCGGCAACTGTCTTTCTCGTATCCTTTCTGATTTATTATTCCAGATTAGCGATAACCTCTTGAATCGCAGGGTTGTGCTCACTGATCGACGGCTGTTTGTGATACTCGTGCCATGCTTCGTGTGCCTTAATATCCATCTCACTCATGACTGTCAGGTGTGCGATAAAGCATACAAATGTAAAAATCACGCATAACACAAGCATAGCGGAAATACTTTTTCTTCCCGTTTTTATCAGAAGCGCAGCAATCACTATCCAGATCAGCACACAAACAAGAACGGTCACTGCCACCTTCCAATAGGCAGGTGACGCATGCGCGTACTCACCTATCTGACGGATATGTTCCGCATGATAAGAAGCAAGAAAGGCTGTGATCAAACCGCCGGAAAAAAACCATATAATCAATATGATCCATCCTCCGAAAGATAGGCCGGCAAATTCCCAGTCTTTCATTTGAGTTTCTTCTCCAGTTCTTTGATAACTATCTCGAGTGCTTTGATTCTCGCATATTTCTTATCGACAGATTCGAGGACATGCCAAGGGGCAAACTTGGTTGAAGTCTTCTGGATCATCTCATTGATCGCATCTTCATAGACGTCCCATTTTTCTCTGTTGCGCCAGTCTTCTTCCGTGATCTTCCACTGCTTCTCCGGAGTGTTCTGACGGTCGGTAAATCTTTCGAGCTGGGTGTCCTTATCGATCTGTACCCAGAACTTGATGATGACCGCAC
>DFFH01000078.1:0-3204 GCA_002368805.1 Mageeibacillus sp. UBA3781
TTTCTTCGAAGGTAAATACGACGGCATCCTCCGCGATCTGGAAGCGCAGATGCAGGAGGCCTCGGAGAACCTCGATTTCGAGAAAGCAGCGGTCTATCGCGACCGGCTGAATGCGCTTCGTGCCGTGATGGCAAACCAGAATGTCTCTTTCCCGCGTGAGTCCGACCGTGATGCGGTCGGCTTCTTCCGTGATGCGGGCGAGATGTGTTTTAGAAAACTGGAGCTTCGTGAAGGCCGTATCATCGGTTCTTCCACCTATTTTCTGAAAGATGAGGGAGAGACGGAAGACAGTCTCCTCGAAGCTTTCCTTATGCAGTACTACCCGACGGCAGCGGAGATCCCGAAAGAGGTCCTCGTGTCGATCGATCTCGAGAATCATGATGCCGTCGAACAGGCGATCTCCGACATGGCCGGACATAAGGTCTCTGTGCATGTCCCGCAGAGAGGCGATGGCGCACGGCTTCTGGAGATGGCAAATGCGAATGCCAAGGAAGCGCTGCGCCGGAGGATCCTGCGGGTGGGTACCTCTCAGCAGAGCGTCGAGACCGCGCTCGGACTTCTCCGCGATAAGCTCGCGCTTCGGGATATCCCGCAGCGCATCGAATCCTACGATATCAGTAACCTCGGCAACGACGACCGCTGCGGCGGTATGGTGGTCTTTACGGATGGCCGCCCGGATAAGCAGGCATACCGTCTCTTCAAGATCAAGACGGTCGAGGGACAGGATGACTACGCGTCGATTAGAGAGGTTCTGCTTCGCCGGTTCTCGCACGCAGGGGATGAGAAGTTCGCCAAGATGCCGGACCTGATCCTCGCGGATGGCGGCCTCGGACAGGTACACGCGATCTATAGTGTTCTCGAGGAACTCGGCCTTCAGGATAAGGTCCAGCTGGCCGGCATGGTCAAGGACCGCCGCCATAGAACGCACGGTCTCGTAAAACTTGACGGGGAGACGATCGATCTGGCAGAGGACGCCCGAGAAGATGAAGACATGATGGTGCTTTTCCGTCTGATTACGGGAATCCAGAACGAAGTACACCGCTTCGCGATCACCTATCAGCGAAAGCTCAGCAAGAAGAGAAATCTCACCTATTCGCTCGAGACGATCCCGGGAATAGGTACTGCCAAGCGAAAAGCACTGATGAAGCACTTCGGTTCGATCAAGGCCATCTCCAAGGCTTCGAAAGAGGAGCTGATGGAAGCGGAGCGCATCTCGGAAAAAGATGCGGACGCGATTATCGCGCACTTTCGGAATGTCTGATCGGACGTCAGATGAATACCCCCAATTAGGCCATGTGTCAGAAAAATATGCCAAAAGTCTAATAACTGGCAGATATTCGCGCAAATTAGACTCACCATCTGACCACATTGTAAATATGGTATGATATTTCCAGAAAGAAGCCTGTAGAAAGGAACCGGAGACATGAGTATTTTTGCCATCGCAGATCTTCACCTCGGACTGTCGGTCAATAAGCCGATGGATGTTTTCGGCCCTGCCTGGACCGATCACGTCGAACGGCTCGAAAAGAACTGGCGCGCGAAGGTCGGTCCGGATGACACCGTCCTGATCCCGGGCGACATTTCCTGGGGGATCTCGATGGAAGAGGCGCTTTCTGACCTGGAGTTTATCGAATCCTTCCCGGGCACAAAGATCCTAAGTAAAGGAAATCACGACTACTGGTGGGGTACCACGAAAAAAGTCGAAGACTTTATGGCGGCCCATGGCCTTACTTCTATGAAGATCCTGAAAAACAAGGGATTCGTTGTCGAAGACACACTCATCGCCGGAACCCGCGGCTGGCTGCTCCCGGAAAATCCGGAGAGCAAGAAGGATGATGAGAAGATCTACGCCCGCGAAGTCGGACGCCTCGAGAGGTCGCTTCTCGACTCGCTTGATGCCTGTGAAAAGCAGGGCATTGATGCATCAGCGATGAAAAAGATCGCGATGCTCCACTATCCGCCGATCTATGACCTGGAGCGGGAGAACGGTTTCACGAGAACGCTGGAAAAGTATGGCGTGGATCTCTGTATCTACGGGCACCTGCACGGACGGGCGCACCAGAATGCGTTTAACGGTGAGAAAAACGGCATCGAATACCGCCTGATCGCGGCGGATTTCCTGAAATTTGATCCTTTCCTTATCAAATGATCGGAAAACGGCGACCTGAAAATTTCTTATAACGCCTGCGGCTGTAAGCCAAGCGGCGATTTTGACACTTGCACAAATTTGCGCCCTGTAATATAATCTTTGTACTAAAAATTCAGGCGTGCGGGAGCCCTCGCGCGCGCATATCTTATGGAATCGGGGAATTTTGCATGGCATCAAGCATGACGGGCTACGGCCGGGCCGAAGCAACATATGCGACACGTCGCTATCTGGTAGAAATCAAATCCGTAAATAACCGTTTTTGCGATATATCTGTACGTATGCCCAGAGGGTATGCGGTTCTGGAAACCAAGATCCGTGAAAAGATCACCGAGAGACTGTTCCGCGGCAAGATCGATATTTTTGTAACGATCGAGGATGTCGGGGACGGAAATTCCACCGTTGAAATGAACGAAGGCCTGGCGAAGGCATACTCCGATGCGGTCAGAAAAATCGCGGAGCTTACCAGCCGTGAAGATAATTCCGATGCATTTCAGATCGCGAGATTCCCGGATGTGCTGGTGGCAAGATCCACAAGCCTTACTCCGGAAGAAGCGGGAGCGGAACTCCTGCCGGTACTGGATGCGGCGATCGACGATATCCTCAGGATGCGCGGTATCGAGGGTGAGAAACTTGTGAATGATCTTCTCGAAAAGGTCAACAGTTTTGAGAGTATGCATGCGGCAGTGAAACTGCGCGCTCCGCTGGTACCCGGCGAATATAAGGAGCGCCTGATGGCGCGTATCGAGGATCTTCTCGAAGAGAAGGCGAACCTCGTGTATGACGAAGCAAGACGTGAGGCGGAGGTCGCTGTATTTGCCGATAAGTGCGCGATCGATGAGGAACTGACAAGACTTTCCAGCCATATGACCCAGCTGAGGGAGACCCTGAAGGGCACCGGCAGTATCGGAAAGCGCCTGGACTTCATCCTTCAGGAGATGAACCGTGAAGTGAACACGATCGGTTCGAAGGCGAATGATCTGACGATCACCAATTACGTTCTGGATATGAAAACGGAGCTCGAGAAGATCCGCGAGCAGATCCAGAACCTGGCATAA
>DFFH01000078.1:3305-5311 GCA_002368805.1 Mageeibacillus sp. UBA3781
CGATGGCGTTTATTGATATCGGATTCGGCAATATGGTCTCCAGCGGCAGGCTGGTATGTGTCGCAGGCTCAGAGTCTGCTCCGATCAGAAGACTGGTACAGGATGCCAGAGACAGAGGCGCCCTCGTAGACTGTTCTTCCGGCAAGAAGAGCAAAGCTGTTCTGGTAACGGACAGCGGTCATATCGTTCTTTCGGCACTTGCTCCGGAAGAGATCTCCGAGATGCTTGCGAAGGCAGAAGGAGGCAGAAAATGAGTAATGGCTTGATTATTTCGATATCCGGTCCGTCCGGTGTAGGTAAGGGAACGATCATCGCGAAGCTTCGCGAGATGATCCCGGACTTCGGACAATCCATCTCGGTGACATCGAGAGATCCGAGAGGACAGGAGAAGGATGGTGTCGAGTACTACTTCCGCAGTAAGGAAGAGTTCGAGAAGCTGATCGCGGAAGGCGAGATCATCGAGTACGATGTCTATGTCGGAAACTATTACGGAACTCCGCTTTCCCCACTTCTGACGATGTCGGGAAAAGGACAGGATGTCCTTCTGGATCTGACCGTCGCCGGATCGCTGGCACTGAAGGAGAAGTTTGAAGAGACGGTAACGATCTTCCTTCTTCCCCCGTCGCTAAAAGAACTGCGCTCCCGACTGATCGGCCGCGGCACAGAGTCGGAGGAACTGGTCGATAAGCGCATGGCGCAGGCGAAGAAAGAAATCGAAAACGCACCGGAGTTTGACTACGTGGTGACGAACGATACCGTAGAGCAGGCCGCCGGAGAGATCGCAGCGATCGTTGCGGCAGAGCATGCAAGATTTGTTAGACGAAGCAAAGAAGTGGATTCACTTCTTTCTGAGTAATAGGGAAAAACCGAAAAAGGGAGGAACGAAAAAATGTTAGTAGATCCGTCAGTTGAAGAATTGTTACCAAAGGCCGAGTGTCGTTATTCACTCTGCATGCTGGTAGCGAAGCGTGCCCGTCAGCTCGTTGATGGTGCGCAGCCGATGGTAGATGATCCGACACCGAGCTATGTTACCCTTGCCTGCAAGGAAATAGCTGCTGATAAGGTCGTAGGTGTGGAAGGACAGCATACTCCATATGTACCGCTCCGTCCGGAGATCGAGGAAGCACGCCGTCTTGCAAAAGAAGCTGCTGAGAATCAGGCCCGCATGGATGCAGAGGGTGAAGGCGCAGAAGCCGGTGAAGCTCCTGCTGCAACTGAGTCTGCTGAGACAGATACAGCTGCTTCTGAGTCTTTCGTAGAAGAGACAGAGTCTTTCGTAGATGTTGTGGAAGAAAATGAAGAATCTGATGATTCAGAGGAGGATTCCTGATGCCTGCGAAAAAGTCTATGGAAAAGATCGTAGCCCTCGCGAAGACAAGAGGTTTCGTATATCCGGGTTCCGATATCTACGGTGGTCTGGCAAACGCATGGGACTTCGGTCCTCTGGGTGTCCAGCTCAAGAATAACGTAAAAGCGGCATGGTGGAAGAAGTTCGTTCAGGAGAGCCCGTATAACGTTGGTGTTGACTGTGCGATCCTCATGAACCCGCAGGTATGGGTAGCTTCCGGTCACGTCGGCGGTTTTTCCGATCCGCTCATCGACTGTAAGCAGTGTAAGGCCCGTGCCCGTGCCGATAAACTGGTCGAAGATTATAATGCTGAGAACGGCATCACCGATGTTGTTGTCGAGGGTATGAACGACGAGGAACTCGTTGCTTATATCAAGGAGAAGAACATCCCGTGCCCGACATGCGGCGGTCATAACTTCACCGATGTAAGAAAATTCAACCTGATGTTCAAGACATTCATGGGCGTTACAGAAGATAGCAAGAGTGAGGTTTATCTCCGCCCGGAGACCGCGCAGGGTATCTTCGTTAACTTCCTGAATGTTCAGCGTTCCGCAAGAAAAAAGATCCCGTTCGGTATCTGCCAGATCGGTAAGAGCTTCAGAAACGAGATCACACCGGGTAACTTCATCTTCAGAACACGTGAGTTCGAGCAGATGGA
>DFFH01000078.1:5372-6378 GCA_002368805.1 Mageeibacillus sp. UBA3781
CAGATGGAGCTCGAGTTCTTCTGCGAGCCCGGAACTGACCTCGAGTGGTTCAAGTACTGGAAAGAGTACTGCTACAACTGGCTTACAGGTCTCGGCCTGAAGGAAGATGAGCTCAGAACAAGAGATCACGATCCGAAGGAACTGGCTTTCTATTCCAATGCGACCACAGACTTCGAGTTCTGGTTCCCCTTCAAGGAAGAAGGCGAATGGGGCGAGCTCTGGGGCGTTGCCGATAGAACAGACTATGACCTCAAGCAGCACATGGAGTTCTCCAAGCAGGATCTTTCTTACTTTGATCCGGCGAAGAATGAGAAGTACATCCCGTACGTTATCGAGCCGTCGCTCGGTGCAGACCGTGTTACACTCGCATTCCTCTGCTCCGCATATGACGAAGAAAAGATCGTCGACGGCGACAAAGAGGATGTTCGTACAGTTATGCACTTCCATCCGTTCCTTGCTCCGATCAAGATCGGTATCCTCCCGCTGTCTGCAAAACTCAGCGAGAAAGCCGAGCCGATCTTCGCAGAACTTTCCAAGAAGTATATGTGCGAATTCGATGACAGACAGTCCATCGGTAAGCGCTACAGAAGACAGGACGAGATCGGTACTCCGTACTGCGTCGTTTATGACTTTGACTCCGAGAATGATAACTGCGTTACGATCCGTGAGCGTGATTCCATGAAGAATGTCGAGTACGAGCCGGGCAACATCCGTTTCCCGATCGAAAAGCTCGGTGAGTTCTTCGAAGGCAAGTTCGATTTCTGATAAAGAAGTCGGACAAAGACCCGGTTTCCGTAATCAGAAATCGGGCAGATAAATTTGGTTTTTAGGTGCTTTTCGGGACTCCCACTTGAAAAACACCGTAAAAATAGAGTATGAAGTAAGATATATTAAGAAAGGCGGGCTAAACAATGACTAAATATGTTTACTTGTTTTCTGAGGGCAACGGCAACATGCGTGAGCTCCTCGGCGGTAAGGGCGCAAACCTTGCTGAGATGACCAACCT
>DFFH01000007.1 GCA_002368805.1 Mageeibacillus sp. UBA3781
AACAGGAAAGATGCCAGTGTACCGGAAGCAACAGCGATAATAACGTCGGTCAGTCCTTTTTTGGTCGCGGACCACGGATTCTTGTCATCTAAGTAACCGCAGATCATCGCGGCCATCGCGCAGGCATAAAGAAGCGCATACTGCCAGGTGACATGGGAAAAGAGACCGACACCTACGAACATGCAGGAAATAAAGATCACGCCGGCAGAGGTCGGCTTACCTTTAGCAGAAGCACCATCTACGGCAAAAGCTCTTCCTCCGTCGGAAGGAAGCCTCTTATTCTGATGCCGGATCGAAAGAAATGTGAAAATCAGGGTAAAGAATGGCCCGATCAAATACATGTATCTCGTATCAAATAAATAGGCAAACATAAAAAGCCCCCTGTTTCCTTCAATTCAAATTAGAACCTATGATATCACAAAAGCTGATTATATAGTATAATATACGGACGAATGTTATTGAAAAGAAAAGAATGAAGAAGGATAGGTGTTGAAATCATGGATTTTAGACAGGCCGTGGCAAAAAAAGTATCGGAATTGACGGAATTGGATCTGGAGACCGTAAACCGTCTGATCGAGATCCCTCCGCAGGAAGATATGGGAGATTTTGCATTCCCGTGCTTCGCTCTTGCTAAAACGATGCGAAAAGCACCGAACATGATCGCATCTGATCTGGCTTCCAGTGATAAACTTCAGGAATCCTGGCTGTCCAAAGTGGAGGCAAAAGGACCGTATCTGAACTTCTTTGTGGATAGAGGTGCTTTTGCCAATGAGATCGTATCGGAAGTCCTTACGAAGGGAACATCTTTCGGTCAGTCGGAGGAAGGTGCCGGCAAGACCGTAATCGTCGAGTTCAGTTCACCAAATATCGCCAAGCCGTTCCATGTCGGACATGCATTTACCACGATCCTCGGCCATTCTCTGTCCCGTATATATGAAAAACTCGGCTATAAAGTCGTACGTATGAACCACTTAGGTGACTACGGCACACAGTTCGGAAAGCTCATTACGGCATACCGTCTCTGGGGCGATGAGGCGGCTCTTGAGAAGGATCCGATCACGGAGCTTCTCCGTATCTATGTCAAGTTCCATGAAGAAGAGAAGAATGATCCGGAACTGACGACCTCCGCCAGAGAGAACTTCAAAAAGCTCGAAGAAGGCTGTGAAGAGGAAGTCGCGCTGTGGCAGAAGTTCCGTGATATGTCTCTCGTCGTTTTCGAACAGCTCTATAAGAGAATGGGCGTAACCTTTGATAACTATAACGGTGAGTCTTTCTATGCGAAGATGGCAGACCGGGTCGTCAGCATGCTCAAGGAGAAGAATCTCCTCGTAGAGAGCGAAGGCGCGCAGGTCGTCGATCTCGAAGAGTACGGCGTTCCGCCCTGCATCATCTTAAAGAGTGACGGAACCACGATCTATGGAACACGTGATATCGCAGCGATCCTGTATCGTGATGAGACATACCACTTCGATAAGAATATCTATGTCGTCGGTATTCCGCAGGCACTTCACTTCAAGCAGGTCTTCTCCACACTGAAGAAGGCGGGCTATGCGTGTGCGGATAAGTGCGAGCACGTCGGATTCGGTCTTGTAAAGTTCCAGAACATGAAGTTTTCTACCCGTGACGGAAATATCGTACTTCTCGAGGATCTCCTCAATGAGAGTGTTGCGAAGACATATGAGCTCATCAAGGCTAATGCGGAGAACAGAAACTCCGATATGTCCGATGAGGAACTGCGCGCGATCGCCGAAAAGGTCGGCCTCGGTGCTGTCGTCTATACTTATGTGAAGTCCGGAAGAGAAAGAGATATCGTATTCTCCTGGGATACGATGCTCGATTTCGAAGGAGATACTGCACCTTATCTTATTTATACCTATGCACGTACACGTTCCATCCTGAGAAAAGCCAAAGAACAGGGATTCACACCGGCAGCATCCGGAAGTGATCTTCTGAATAAGCTCAGTGGTGATGAAGAGTTTGCCTGCGTCAAGACGATCGCGGATCTTCCGGATGCGATCAAGAAGGCGGCGGCCAGCAATGAACCGTTCATGGTATCCAGAGCAGTGGCTCAGATCGCAAGAAGCTTCAACCGTTTCTATAATAACTGCTCGATCCTCGGTGGCGACGATGCGGAATTAAAGACAGCAAGACTTGCACTCTGCGAGGCTGTCTGTGATGCGATCGAGGCGGGAACGTATCTTCTGGGTATCTCCGTAGTAGAGCAGATGTGATTCCACCTTCGGGTCAAATAGGAGTGTTTGGAAATGTCAGATGAAAATATGAAAATGCCGAAGTTCTCGGAGATCGAGTATGTCCGTCCTTCGGTGGAGCAGTTCCGTGAATGTGCGATGAGCACAAGATTAAAGCTGATGGCCGCAAGAGAAGCAGATGCGGCCGAGGCAGCCATTATGGCATTTCAGCGCGAAATGAGTGCTTTTGACACGGCATATACGATATGCATGATCCGCCATGACCTCGATACATCCGATCAATTCTGGAATGACGAGATGGATTTTTTTGATGAGAACTATCCTGTCATCTCAGATCTCTCCGCGACAGTCTATACGGCACTTCTTCACTCGGAGATCCGTCCGGAGCTCGAAGAGAAATTCGGTGAGATGATCTTCCGTAAGACACAGAACCAGCGCGAGATCGTGAATTCCGAAGTTCTCGAAGATCTTGCCGAGGAAAGTTCTCTGGAAAATGACTATAGCCAGATCCTCTCGGAAGCGGATATCGTCTTTAAGGGGACACATCATACGATTTCCACGATGACGCCGTTCCTCGAGTCAACGGATCGTGAGGAGAGAAAGAAAGCCCATAAAGCTGTGTCGGATTATTATGCCGGACAGAAAGCGAAATTTGACGAGATCTATGACAATATGGTCCGTATCCGTACGAGGATCGCGCATAAACTCGGTTTTTCCGACTTTGTCGGGCTCGGATACAAGCGTATGGAAAGATACGACTATGATCCGGCCAAAGTAAAAGAGTTTAGGGATAATGTGGTAAAGTACATCGTCCCGATCACATCCGAGATCAGAAGACTGCAGAAGAACCGCCTCGATCTGGATAAGCTCCTTTACTATGATCTGCCGTGTCTCTTCGTACATGGCAACCCGACACCGATCATCCCGGAGAAAGACTATTTCGAGACGGGATCCCGGATGTTTGCCAAGATGTTTGATAAGGAACCGAGTTTCTTCCAGGTACTCGGAGAGCACGATTTTATGGATCTTTTCTCCAGACAGAATAAGGCGACCGGCGGATACTGCGCCAGCCTTCTGGACTATGGAATCCCGTATATCCTTATGAATGCCAATCATACAGCCGATGATATAGCGACGATGGTACATGAGTCCGGTCACGCATATGCCGCACTCAGAAGTATCGACTCTTCCCAGTTTATCGAGTGCCTGTCACCGACACTGGAAGCCTGTGAGATCCATTCCACTGCGATGGAGTATATGACATATCCGTATATGGAGATGTTCTTCGGGGATAATGCGGATGCATACCGTCAGCAGCACATGACGCTGGCGATCCTGTTCCTTCCTTACGGATGTCTCGTGGATGAGTATCAGCATGTGGTATATAGCAATCCCGATATGACACCGGAGGAGCGTCATGCCGCCTGGAGAGAACTGGAGAAGAAGTATCAGCCGGACATCGACTATGATGGTGACGAGTTCTATGAGAAGGGCGGCGCCTGGATGAAGAAGGAACATATCTTTACTTCGCCGTTCTACTATATCGATTACTGTCTGGCGCAGGTATGCGCGCTTCAGATCTGGAGCATCTCCAGAAAGAACAGAAAGAAAGCAATGACGATCTACGAACATCTTTGTGCCGCCGGCGGAACCAGGACGCTGATCGACCTGGTGGAGTCCGCGGGATTGGAATCTCCATTCTCACTGGATGTGATGAAGAAGATCGCATATCAGGTATGTGATTATCTCGACCTATGAAACTGCCGGAAGCTTTTACATCCAGAATGCATAATTACTTTGAAGAGAAAGGCCGCCTTTCCGAGGAGGCCGATTTCTTTGCGTCTTATGAAAAAGAACCTGTACACGGTATAAGGTGGAACCGGTTAAAGATCAGTGAAGATTCCTACGAGCGCTATATGAAAGATATGGGCCTTCCGGCAAAGAAGGTCACCTGGTGTGACGGAGGATTCTATGCGCCGGATGTGTCACTGGGAAAAGATCCGTACTATCATGCCGGAGCGTACTATATTCAGGAACCGTCCGCGATGCTTCCCGCATCTGTACTCGGGACGAAGCCGGGAGAGTATGTACTTGATATGTGTGCCGCTCCCGGAGGAAAAGCGACACGTATTGCGGAAGATCTGAAAGGACAGGGACTTCTGATTGCAAATGAGATCAATGCCGAGCGTTCAAGAGCACTTCTTCGCAATCTGGAGCGCTGCGGTGCGGATAATGTTGTGATCCTGAATGAGGACCCGGCTCATATGGTCAAGTCTTTCCGTTCATTTTTCGATCGGATCATTATCGATGCGCCGTGTTCCGGAGAAGGCATGTTCCGAAGAGACCCGTTCGCACCGAAGAGCTGGGAGAAGTTCGGACCGGCCAGCTGTGTGCCGATCCAGAGCAATATCCTGGAGTATGCACATGAGATGCTTCTGCCCGGAGGCAGCATCGTATATTCGACATGTACCTTCGGCGAAGCGGAGAATGAAGAGCGTATCCTGACATTCCTCTCCAATCATCCCGAATATGAGATCGTGCCGCATAGGGAACTTGCCGGTGTATCTCATGATGATATGGGAATGATGCGTATCTGGCCGCATAAGACGGAGGGAGAGGGACATTTCTGTGTGCATCTTCGAAAGAGATCTTCTGATGAAGAGCTTTCCGAAGACCTGAGAAAGACGACGAAGAATAAAGGATCCTCGCAGTTCGTCTTCGTGAAGGCAAGAGAGTGCTTCGAAAACTTCATGAAGGGACTTCTTACAGAGGAAGCATCTTCCGCTTATATGGACAGGATCCGTACCGACTTCGTCCTTCATAAAGATAAAGTACATATGCTGCCGGTGTCGGAAAAACTCTTTTCCGGACTGAAAGTGGTAAAGATGGGTGATTTTCCCGGAGAAATAAAAGAGACGGCAAAGGGGCGGACATTCATCCCCTCGCAGGCACTGGCGCTGGAGCTTCCGGTCGAAAAAATCCGCCCCTCGAGGTTCTTCTCATTAAAAAGATCGGACGAAAGACTTCTCCGCTATCTGCGCTGCGAGACGATCATGCTCGAAGAGCAGGAGACGGAGATGCTCGATCAGGGAGAATATGTCGTAGTTGCCGTCGAAGGACTGCCTCTCGGATTTGCGAAGGTCACCGGAGGAGTACTGAAGAATCTGTATCCGAAAGCATGGAGATTAATGTAATAAGGAGTGAATATATATGGAGCGTTTTCTGGTTGCAAGTAAGAATAAGGATAAGATCCATGAGATCAAGGAGATCCTGGACGGTTTCCCGTTTGAGATCATCGGTATGGAGAGCATCGGCATCCACACGGATATCGTCGAGGATGCGGATTCCTTCGAAGGAAATGCCCTGATCAAGGCAAGTACGATCCAAAAGCAGGTGGGCGGATATGTTATGGCGGACGATTCCGGTCTTTGTATCGACGCACTCGATGGTGCCCCCGGTATCTATTCCTCACGTTTTTGCGGAGAAGACTCTACCTATCAGGAGAAGTTCGAGAAGATCTGGGAGATGCTCAAAGGTGTCCCGAAGGATAAGTGGACAGCTCACTTTGTCTGTGCGATCGCTGTCGTACGTCCGGATGGCTCTCATTTTGTGGTGAAAGAGCAGTGTGATGGTGTTCTTCTTGATTCTCCGAGAGGGGAGAATGGTTTCGGCTATGACCCGATCTTCTTTGTTCCCGAGATCGGAAAGACGACGGCTGAGATCTCCGATGAGGAGAAGAATGCGATCAGTCACCGTGGAAAGGCTCTGCGCTCGATGCTTGCCATTTTAAAAGAGTCGTGATATACTTTCTGTCATGCACAAGTGTTCACGTGCTGTGGACACTTTCTCGCAAATAATCTACTCCGATAAGAGGACGGATATGTCTGAAAGTAACGATTATTTACTGGTAAAAGCAGACGTTTTGCCTGAAGTATTTGTAAAGGTGATGGAAGCGAAGAGACTTCTGAATTCCGGTAAGGCTGTTTCGGTCAACGAGGCGGTCAAGATGGTAAGCCTTTCCAGATCCGCTTATTACAAGTATAAAGATGCTGTCATGCCGTTTTACGAGACTTCTCAGGGAAAGATCGTGACGCTTATCGTCGCTGTCGAGAATTTCCCCGGTATCCTTGCCGGTATTATCCAGTGCATCGCTTTTGCCAAGGGAAATATCCTTACGATCAATCAGAATATTCCGATCAATGGACTTGCGGATGTTTCCGTTTCCATGGAGACAGACCGTATGACGTGCTCCATTGATACTCTTATTAATGAAGTGGAAAAGATACCGGGAGTCCGATCCTGCAGAATCATGGCCAGGGAGTGATATAAATGAAGAATATTGCAATTTTAGGATTTGGAGTTGTCGGCTGCGGTGTAGCCGAAGTCATCGAGATGAATAAGGAGAGGATCGCCAGCCGTCTCGGTGAAGAGCTGAGAGTAAAGAAGATCCTCGATATCCGTGAGTTCCCGGATAGTCCTTTTGCCGCGCTGGTTACAAATAAAAAAGAAGAAGTATTCGATGATCCGGAGATCACTGTCGTAGTCGAGACGATCGGCGGCGCAAGGATCGCGTATGAATATACCAAGATGGCTCTTTCTTCCGGAAAGACCGTGGTAACTTCGAATAAAGAACTCGTATCCACCCACGGTGTGGAACTGATGCAGCTCGCACATGCAAATAAGTGCAACTACATTTTCGAGGCAGCTGTCGGCGGCGGTATCCCGATCATCCGTCCGATGCACAGATGTCTGGCCGGAAATAAGATCGAGCGTATCGCCGGTATCGTAAACGGTACAACAAACTATATTCTGACACAGATGGCAGAGAATGGCTCTGATTTCGATTCCGCACTCAAAGAGGCACAGTCAATGGGATACGCGGAGCAGAATCCGTCTGCCGATGTTGATGGTATCGATGCACAGAGAAAGATCGCGATCCTGAGTACGATTGCACTGGATGGCGCATATGTCGATCCGACCAAGCTCTTTACTGTCGGTATCACAGCCGTTACGACAAAGGATATGGAATATGCGAAGGAAATGAATGCATCGATCAAGCTTCTTGCTATATTTGAAAATGGCGAGGATGGTGCTTTTGCATATGTGGCTCCGCATCTTGTCTCCAAGAGTCATCCGCTGGCATGTGCAAACGATGTTTTTAACGCCATCATGGTAACCGGAAATGCGGTAGGTGATGTCATGTTCTACGGACAGGGCGCAGGAAAACTCGCGACAGCTTCTGCGGTTGTCGGCGATGTGATGGATGCGATCGAGCACCAGTCCAGAAATGCACATGTGGCTCCCTGGTATGAATCAGAGAAGCCTGTGCTTGTTCCGATCGAAGAACATAAGGTATCTGTACTTCTTCGTCTTCCGGATTCAGTATCCGATGAGCAGATCGAAGAAGCATTCCCGGAGATCTCCAGCCAGCCCTGTGTCTATGAGGCAGAAGGCGAGAAGGCTGTGATCCTCGGAAAAGATGGTGACCTGAATGAGGCGAAACTGGCGATCGGACTTCAGAGCTTTGACGATGTTCTGAGCGTGATCCGTATTTTCTGATCTATTGTGACGATTCGTTTAGTAACTCCGTTATTCGTAATGATAGAATTATAAACTGTTGATAAATCATTTTTGCTTTCCAAGGAGGAGAAGATTATGGACATGAATGATGCAATTGCGCAGTATCCGGCGATTGCGGCGAAGGTTGCGCAGATCGGTAAGATCAAGCAGGGCCATCTGAATAAGAAGGCGTATGCAAGATCGATCGAAGAGTGGAACAGCTTTATGCCGGAAGAACTGGCGAAGCTGAACCAGGAGTTTGAGACCGCTGAGATCGTGATGAAAAGAGCGGTATTTACTCCGACAGCAGTCTGCTATTTAAGCGAAGGATGCTTCCACTGCATTCCTGCCCGCGATATTATCTGGGTATATGCTTATGTAATCAAGGAGAGCATGAATCTCATTCCGACAGGAAAAGAGCATCAGGTACGTATCATTGACAGATCCGGTGAGATGCATATTGTCTGCACATCGCGTACGGGTCCTTTTACAAAGAAGACCCCGGCAACGGATGCTATCGGCAATCTTAAGGTAATGCTTGATCCTTCTCGTC
>DFFH01000111.1:0-4855 GCA_002368805.1 Mageeibacillus sp. UBA3781
GAGAAGAGGTGTATCCGAGTTCTTTAAGAAGAGAAGAACACTTTCTGTCACCGAGGTCTCTCTTCAGATAACACGGCCGGTACAAATAAAGAAGAGAATACCCGTATGTGGTCTTCAGAGGAAGAAGCAGAAGCCCCTTGCCATAGAAGATCCGGTTGACCCTCTGAACTTCATGCAGGACACGTTCGGGATCTTCGCCATGTATGGAAAACAGACTTCCTGTTTTTATTCCGGCCAGAGTGGGTGAGCACTGATCGACCAGATAACGTTCCAGCATGAATACCTCTCCTTTAAAACAGATTCCGAGCTTGATGAAAAAACCGCTCGCTGTGCCGTAGATTAGATTAAGGTTAGCAAATGCTAACTAAACGACATTAAGAATATACCAATCAAAAAGAGTGATGTCAATACTCAAATTAAAGCCTTTGAAGATTTTTGAAAAATGACTGTTGACATGTGGGAAAACATCTGATAATATCATTAACAGTTAGCGCGAGCTAACTGGTTTTGTGTTCTATGTCATACTTATACCGGTCCGGGGGTTCCTGATATTTTTCTTGCAGAAGACCAACTCCCCTTTCGCACTTCTCCTTGAAATGTCCCGGACAGGAAGTTGCCGTTAAGAAAATGCTGTTTAGCGAGAACGGCAGAAGGCAATCTTTAGGTATAATCCTTTAAAGGGCGGCAACAGTACCTCGTTGCCGCCCTTGTCTTTTCTAATTATTTAGCGATTAAAGTGCTTTTCGATATGTGTTCCAAATCTTTATTCGATGCCTTTCAGTGTCTCGACCATATCGAGTTTTTTGATCCTCTTGTTGAACATGTAGCTCACAAGTACCGAAACGATCATGACGAACAGTCCCGAGATCAGGTAAACTGGAAGCCCTGCCGAGACAGGGTAGTCCATACTGTCTCCGTTACTGTCGAACATATACTGGAGCATAACGGTTCCGAACGGGGCTCCGATGAATACGCCGACGATGGATAGCCACAGATTCTGAAGAGAAAGAAGCTTACGGATCTTTTTCGTGGTGAAGCCCAGTACTTTCAGCGTGGCGAACTCCTTCACTCTTTCGTGGAAAGACAGGTTTCCGCAGTTATAGAGCACTACGATCGGAAGGACAGTCGCGAATGCCACGAAAACGAAGAGCATGGCGTAGATCATTTCCATCATGATGTCAAAGCTCTCTTTCAGATCCTTGTCATCGTGGACCGCGAGGATCCCGGGCAGATCTTCCAAAGCGACCTCTTGAGAAGAAGTATAGAGGATATTCGGAAGATAGGCCGCACCGGTTTCTTCGTAGTCATCGCGGAGCATGGTCACACCGGAGAAGTTCGGGTGACGGTTGATAAGACCGACTTTTGCCTCGTACCAGGTGTTTTTCTCATAGAGGTGCCAGTAGATGGTATCTCCTTCGTGAATATCCAAAGAACGTGCCAGCTTCATGGTGATAGCGCAGGTGCCAGGAGCAAGCTCCGCAAGATCACGGTTTTTATCGGTGAGACGATAGTAGTCTGCACCTTCCGTAACCATCAGCGAAGTGGTCTTTTTCTTCGAAGAATCCGCATGCGGCTCCTTAGCGATCTCGATAGCGGAAGTCTGGATCAGTTCCCCGCCATATTCTTTCTTATACTTTTCTGCCAGCTCCGTGGTGACATCGTCGGAAAAATCGATCTCATTTTTAAAGTTCTGAAGCTTGTCGAATGTCCAGGACGATGCATCCTGGATCGTCGTGATCGAGGCCATAGCCGCCACCATGATCATCATGCCGGCAGCAGTTCCGAAGACACCCATAAAAGAGCGGAGTTTGCTTCTGGTAATATCTCTCAGATTATACTGGGTCGAGAACCCGAACTTATTCCAGAAAGGAAGCTTCTCCAGAACAGTGGTTTTACCGGATTTCGGCGCGGCCGGGCGAAGGCTTTCCGCCGGATGGACATTCATGACTTTTCTGCAGCTGAGATAGGTGGCCAGTGTGCAGCAAGTAACGATCAGAACGACAACCAGAAGAAAAGACGCATCCATTTCCACTGTCCAGCCGGGGATCAGATACCAGGCGCGGAAGATCATGGCGATCCCTTCACCGAAAAGATAGGTACCGACAAAGAGTCCGGCGACAGAACCGAGAAGGGAAACGATGAAACTGTAACTCAGATAGTGCAGGATGATCTTGCTTTTTTTCATGCCCAAGGCACGAAGGGTTCCGATCTGGGTGCGCTGGTTGGCAATCATGCGGTTCATGGTCGTCATAATGACCAGTAAGGCGATTGCCAGAAAAACGACCGGGAAAGTAATGGCGAACTGGTCATGCTGGGAAAGTTCGTCTTTCATGATGCGGATGCCGGGCATATCATCCCGATCGCAGAGTACTGCGTAGTTTCCATGTAGTGCTTCATCCAGGGAAGCTTCCAGGGATTTCACATCCTTTCTACTTGTGGTGAAAAGAAGTTCATTAAATGGAATGCCACCGGGGATCGCACTGAAGTATTCGCTTAACCCGGAAACAGGCATATAGATCACGGCGATATTCTTTGCAACGATATCCAGATCCTTATCTGCCTTGAGATACTGATACTCCGGAGAGACGATGGTGCCTTCGATCTTCTTCGTCACGATCCTGCCATATGCAGAAAAGGAAAAAGCATCGCCAACCTTCAGATCCCATTCTTTAGCGAATGATTCGGAGATCCAGATACTGTCTTTTGAGGAAAGATCCAGTTCATTGCCGGTAACATAATAGGGCTTGGAAACCAGATCCTCTTCGAGCCCATAGATCTCCAGCTGAGCCTGATCGAAGCCTTCTGCGGTCGCCGTGAAGTGAAGACGCCTCTGCGCAGAAGTGATGTCAGGAAGTGCTTTTACCGAAGAAAGATCTTCCGGGGAAAAGCCTTCGCTGAAGATCCAGCCGTCCGCACAATTCGTCGCCTCGCGCAGATCCTCCAGCTTGTTATAGGCGCTGATATTACTTGCCTTCATGCAGGCAAAGAGTGACACGGCCAGAAAGGAGAGGATAAAGAGAGAGAGGAACTGGCCGAGGTTCTTTCTGATCTCTCTTGTCATTTTACGTACAAGCATTACCATTCCACCTCCCGGACCGGAACCGGAGATTCGTTGATGCGGATCTCGCGGATCTTGCCGTTTTTCATGCGGATGACTTTATCTGCACACTTTGCGATATCGGCATTATGAGTAACCAGAATGACCGTCTTTCCCTGCTTTCTGGAAAGGTCGGAAAGAAGCTCCAGAACGATCACGCCGGTCTCGGAATCAAGAGCACCTGTTGGTTCATCTCCGAGGATGATCTTCGGATCTTTGGCCAGAGCTCTTGCGATCGAGACACGCTGCTGCTCGCCGCCGGACATTTGCGAAGGAAACTTCTTCGCGTGATCGGAAAGTCCCACCGCGCGGAGCATCTCCATAGGATCAGGACCGGACTTGACGATGTTCTTCACAAGTGACACATTTTCGATCGCGGTGAGGGAAGGGAGGAGGTTATAAAACTGGAAGATGAAGCCAATGGTGCCGGCACGATATTCCGACAGCTCTTTATCGTTCATCTTCGAGATCTCCTGGCCGGCAACCGTGATGGTGCCGGAGGTCGGTGTATCCATTCCGCCCAGCATATTCAGGACTGTGGATTTACCTGCGCCGGACTGCCCGAGTATGACGACGAATTCACCTTCATCGATGGTGAAATTGACATCGTTATTGGCCAGCTGGATAGCTTCGCCCTGGCCGTATTGTTTCATGACATTTTTAAATTCGACGATCGTGTTTCCCATTTTTCTCGTCTCCTGTGTATTTAATATATAAGAATAGTGGTAAGTCTCCGCTAACCATCCTCATTCTACGACCGCCCTGAAATCAGGTCAATACAAAAATTGAGAAATGTCTCAACTTTGTACAAAGTGAATAAAAATGGGTTGCGGTTTATTGTGAAAATTGAGAAAAGTCTCAATATTTGCTTGCAACAAATCAAATATGTGTTTTAATGAATATGGGTAGCTATCTGATAGATAAGGAGAGGTCGTCTCATGGCGAAGGAAAAGCCGGAAAAGAAGAATACGCCGAAGAACGCGGCAAAGAAGAGTGATGCTGTATCTAAAAAGAACGGTGCCGCGGACAAGAAAACATCCAATAAGGCTGAGACCACAGTCAAGCCTATGGCAGTGCCGAAGCAGAAACGCTCCATCGAGACGCGCCTGAAAATCTTAAGTGTCGGCGGGGATCTGATCCTTCAGAAGGGCTACCACAACATCACGGCCGATGACATTGCCAAAGCGGCAGGTCTCTCCACCGGGATCGTCTACCACTATTTCCGGGACAAGAAAGATATCCTGATCCAGGCTCTTCAAATGACAGCAGATCAGCTGATGGGAGATGTCACCCGTTTCTACCACGAAGCCGAAAAAGGAGACAAAGGACTCGAGTTTGATGCTTTTGCCGAGAAAACACTGGACTACTTACTGGAATATCACCAACGGAATTGGGCCGTGCACGAAGAGCTGGAAGCGCTATACCACACGGATGCGGATATCGCGGAAGTGGCCGACGGCTTCTGGCAGAATATGTATGAGAAGATGGAGCAGGTGTTCCTCCTGAAGGGCGCCAATCCGGAGAAAAGCGCCGAGAACGTCCGCATGGCGGTCAACTATATCGAGTGCTTCTGCCATACCTATATGCATCCTATCGACCCCAAACTGGACCAGACCTATATGCGTAAGAAGACCATCGAGATCGTAAAGAAACTGATCTTCGGGTGAGTGGCATGAGGCGAGTTTTGATTACGTGTGGATTTTCAAAAACGAGATTCCACACGTAATTTCTTACAAGGTGCGTTCCTCTGCCTTTTTT
>DFFH01000111.1:4921-6388 GCA_002368805.1 Mageeibacillus sp. UBA3781
CCCGGCGATCAAGAAGAAGCCGGACCCCGAGAATGAATACAACCGTGCCGAGCAGGATAAAGAACGACCAAATGTAATTCCAGTAGGAAGAAGAAGTGTCGAACATGAAGTCAAGAAGTTTTTGCCAGAAGGAAAGTCCGGTGGCAATGGCAAACAGATCGAAGAGGACATAGCCCCCGCCGAAAAAATAGATCCAGCGCCAGAGATAGTTGGCCTTTCGCTCCCGGATAAATGTGACGATCCCGAGGACACAAAGACCGGCAAGGATTCCCATGATCAGAAAATACGGCCAGCCCTTGTCATCCATGATTCCCATCCAGAAAGAAGCATAGGACGACCGATCAAGAAGAGCCCAGATCCGATGCATATGAAAGAGTCCGAAGAAGATAAAGAAGCATGGTTCCCATGCGTGAATGTGCTTTTCCATATCGAGCATCCCTCCACGGTTCATTTCTTTTTTTTCGGCGCGGGGAGCTCCGGATACATGGCTTCCAGAAGTTCCCGCAGAAACTCCTTATTCTCCACGTCATCTACAAGAAGCATTTCTTTCGCTCCCTCATAAGGAAGCTCCAGTTCCGCATCCGGCATCATCTCCCGCGAAGACTTCGTCACCTTCACAAGGAAACGGTCATCGTAAATGCCACCGACGATCTTACCGCCATAGTAGAGGATGTATTCGCCCATCATAGCGCGGTACGAAATGTCCTCCAATTCCGAAAGCTGTTCCAAAATAAAATCCAGGTATTCTTTGCTCGATGCCATGTGTGCCTCCTTATCAGTCACTATTATACGAGAATCTGAAGTTTAAAACTATTGAAATCCGAGGTTAGATGCTATGAAATTCTGAAGTTCCTTAGCGAAAAGCACTTATTCCCGGTCTTTCCGCAATAATCCAAACATCTGAATATCCACGCAGAAAAACAAGATAATTTAATGGGAGTTATCAAAAACGGATTTATGCTTTTTAATGGTTATAGGGAGCTGGTGCTTTTTAAGGTGTCGGTAAGAAAAAATGAAACAAGGAGTACAGGATTATGAGAGTTTTGGTATTAAACGGCAGCCCGAAAAAGAAGAGCGATACATTTCGTCTGACGGAAGCTTTTCTTAAGGGATTATACAAAGAGCAGAACCACGAAGTGGAAGTGATCAATGTCATCGAAAAGAACATCGCCCCGTGTCAGGGATGCTTCGGCTGCTGGCAGAAACAGGACGGTCACTGTGTGATCCCGGATGACCAAAATGCGATCCTGGATCTCTATGTAAAAGCAGACGTGATCATCTGGAGCTTCCCGCTTTACTGCTATGCCATGCCGTCTCATCTGAAAGCTTTACTGGATCGTACGATCCCGCTTGTAAAGATGAAAATGGTAGAAGAAAAGGACGGCACCGTCCATCACGAAGCACTGGCTGATTTTTCAAAGATCCACACGCTGGTCATCTGTGGCTGCGGTTTCCCGGATTGGGAAG
>DFFH01000165.1 GCA_002368805.1 Mageeibacillus sp. UBA3781
GTGTCCCGGTCGTCAAGACCTTCGGGCAGACGGTCCATTCCTTTGCACGCTTTAAGTCATCTATCGACGGGTTCGGAAAATGGTCCACAGATTATACGCTTATGCTGCGTATGCCGATGATCGGATTTATGACATGCATCAATGCGATCTTCCTGGCACTGGTTATCGCAGCTTTCCTGATCACGGGGGATGGTGTTTCAAGCGGAGATGTCCTGAATATTATGTACTACATTATCGTTACGCCGCTGATCACTGTGTCTCTGACGAAAGTCGCTTATTCCGGTGAGGCGGAGATGACACTGATCGATGCACTCAAGCGTGTGGACCAGATCATGGAGATAAAGCCGCTCCCGGATAATAAGTCTGATCTGTCTCCCAAAGACAGCAGTGTGCAGCTCGAACACGTCAGTTACCGCTATAAAGATGCGACCAGAGACGCCGTCTCGGATGTGACACTATCGATCCGGCCGGGTGAACATGTGGCATTGGTCGGGCCTTCCGGATCCGGAAAAACAACTCTTGCGGAGCTTCTGGTCCGTTTCTTTGATGTTTCCGAAGGAAAGATCGATATCGGCGGAGTTGACATCAAGAATATGTCTTCTTCAGAACTGATGAAGCAGGTATCCTTCGTATTTCAGGACAGCCGTCTGATCAAGACCTCGATCCTGGAAAATGTCCGGATGGGAAGACCTTCCGCGTCAGAAGAAGAGGTGCTGGCTGCTCTTGAAAAAGCACAGTGCATGGACATTATCGACAAACTCCCGAACGGGATCCATACGATCCTTGGAGAAAAGGGAACGTATCTTTCCGGCGGTGAACAGCAGCGAATCACCATTGCCCGTGCCGTCCTGAAAGATGCACCAATACTGATCCTCGATGAGGCGACGGCGTTTGCAGACCCGGATAATGAGACGAAAGTACAGGCTGCATTCTCGGAGATGGCGAAGGAAAAGACCGTGATCATGATCGCACATCGTCTGAGTACGGTGGCAGATGCCGACCGGATCTTCGTTCTGTCGGATGGAAAACTGGAAGAACAGGGATCCCACGCTGATCTCATGCGGCAGAATGGCCTTTATAGACGCATGTTTGACGAATACAGCCGTTCGATCGAGTGGAAGGTAGGTGTTTGAAAATGATAAAGAAACTGATGCACAAATATGCGCTCTCAGAGCAAGGCGCAAAAGATATGGTGAAGGCCTGTCTTTTCTGTACACTGACAAATCTCTGCCTGATGATGCCGTCCGGAGTTCTCTACATGCTGATCAAGGACCTTCTGGAGGATAATCTCAGCAGGAGCAGGATCGGGATCTATCTGATCGTAAGTGCCGTCATTTTAGCCTTGATTGCTTTCACGAATTTCCTGCAGTATAATGCCACCTTCTTATCTACTTATCGTGAAAGTGGCGTAAGACGAACAGCGATTGCCGAGAGATTAAGAAAACTTCCTCTTTCTTATTTCGGGAAGAAGAATATCGCTGATCTGACGACCAATATTATGGGTGACTGTGCTTCTATCGAAACGGCTTCCAGCCACTGGATCCCGGAACTGATCGGTGCTATTATATCTACCAGCCTGGTCGGTATCAGCCTTTTCTTCTTCTTTGACTGGCGGATGGCGCTTTCCAGTTTCTGGGTGATCCCGGTTGCTTTCCTGATCGTGATCAGCTGTTCCGGTGCAGAGAAAAGAGCAGTGAGAAAAAATACAGCCATCAAGATGGATATGGCGGATGGGATCCAGGAATGTCTGGAGTCGATCCGTGACCTTCGTGCCAACAATGCACAGGATAAATACATGGATGGGCTGGAAAAGAAGATCCGAAGAGTAGAGAAGATGGCTCTTTTTACAGAACTTAAGATGGCTGTATATGTGAACTCCGCTGCAATCATCTTAAAGATCGGTATCGGAACGACTGCACTGGTCGGCGGCGCACTATTCGCGGATGGATCTATCTCTATTCTCACATTCTTCATGTTCCTTATGGTGGTGTCCCGTCTTTATGATCCGATGCAGATCACGCTTCAGAACTTTGCGGCGATCATCGCTACGGGGATCCAGTGTGAGCGTCTCGATGAAGTCCTGTCGCATGAGATCCAGACCGGGTCGGATAAGATGACCAATTCCGGATATGATATAACATTTGACCATGTCGGATTTCGATATTCCGATGATACGATGGTACTCAAAGATGTAAGCTTCACTGCAAGACAAGGTGAGGTTACAGCCCTGATCGGCCCTTCCGGCGGAGGAAAGACGACGATCTCACGTCTGGCGGCCCGTTTCTGGGATCCTACAGAAGGTAGAATCACGCTTGGAGGAACCGATATCTCCGGGATCGATCCCGAGACTCTCCTTCAGAATTACTCTATCGTGTTCCAGGACGTAACACTTTTTAACAACAGCGTAATGGAAAACATCCGTATCGGTAAGGCCGGAGCAACGGATGAGGAAGTTATCGAAGCCGCTAAAATGGCAAACTGCGAGGAATTCGTTTCACTTCTTCCGGAAGGATACAGCACCAGGATCGGAGAGAACGGAAGCGAGCTTTCCGGAGGTGAACG
>DFFH01000098.1 GCA_002368805.1 Mageeibacillus sp. UBA3781
CTGGTATATTCTCTCTTTCCAGAAGCTTCTTCACGCCATTCCACTTGGTAGCTGAGGTGCTCATGATCTGAAAAAGCCACCCTTCGGCAACGGTGAAATATGCATCTTCCGAAAGGCCATTTTCAGAGAGAATCTTGCGGATCCTATCCGGTATCTCATCTGACGGACAAAGGGGCTCCGTCGGGATCGTCACGGAAGAAAGTTTATGTTCTTTTCCTGCGATCAGGATCTTATACAGATCCACTTCTTTCAAAAGTGAAAGAAGATCCGGTACTTTCGGTGTATCCCACTCTGGGATCTCGATATTTCCGAAGATGCCTTTGCTGGTTTCGAGGACCACGATCAGGTCATCATGGGAAAGGACCGCGGACAGTGCTTTTGCCGCGGCATCCGAAGAAAAACCGTTACTGATAATGGTGTCTCCGAACTTGATCCGCGCGCCGTTCAATGTGATCAGGGCATCAGCCTCGGTGAACTCTTTATACATCGCGGAGATCGCCCTCTCGGGCCGGGCAGAAGCGACCGCCCAGATTCCGCCTTTTTCACGGAAAGACCGGATCGCATTCATGGTTCTGTCGGAGATCGTTTTATCGTTCCGGAGAACGGTTCCATCAAGGTCAGTAAAAACAGCGCGTATTCTATCCATTGACGCCTCCAAATGTATATGTGTTTTCTGGTTAAATTATATCAATAATCTGATGTGGATCCCTTTACTCCAGCACCTGTGTCACGACCGTAAGATCCGGCCTGGTATTCTTGATGCCGATCTGAAAAGCATCTTCATAGACCAGTTCTCCGGGAAGCTCTTCGCACTCGGTAAGATACAGCCGGACGCCATACTTCTTACACATATCGCGGTAGAAAGTCATCTGCTTCCAGATGTCGTTTCCAGCTTCTGCGTTCTTGAACCAGGTGGTCGCGTTATCGGGATTGCCCTGCTCGTAAAACGGCGGAACCGGAAGGACTTTCTCAAAGTATTCTCTGTTCTTCCAGTATTCTTTCTCTTCTTCTTCCGTGAGCGTCTTATTTTCCACGAGTTTCCACACCGCGGTGAAGATCCCCCGGGGCTGCTTCGTCATATATGCGATATCTGAAGTGTGGACCCGGTAATAAGGCATCACCGGAGCGCTTTCTTTACGGTCGAGCTCGCGCTTCACGCATTGAAAATTCGCATCGAGGTCACCGGCACCATCCATCACGATCCGCTTGCACGAAAGAAGTTTCTGCCACTCGTCGTGCTTCGCTTTTTCTCTTTTGCAAAGTCTCTCGATTCTGACATCCGTGTCCGTCACCAGGCGGATCGCCAGTGTAAAGAGCGGGATCAGTTCATCTCCCCAGTCCACGAGAGAACCGGAGATCACGATCTGATCGTGCTTTTCGATATCTTCTTTCATGAGACGGAGGCGCTCTTCAAAGCTTCGCTTCACTGTATATTTCGGATCGGTCGGCTCCCAGAAATAATCGTCGGTATCCATGAAGAAAAAACCAAGTTCCTCGCAGATCTTCTTTCCTAAAGTGGAGGTTCCTGCGCCGGATGCGCCGAAAATGTGTATGACCTGTTTCATATTCTATCCTCCCTGTTGCGGTTCTGTTCAGATGAACATTTCCATATATCTTCGGAAAGTTTCGAAACCGGCCGCCTCGTAAAAAGCCAGCGCGTCCTGATTAAATTCCCACATATTGAGTTCCAGACGATGGTATCCCTGTTCCTTTGCAAAGTTCTTGATGAACTCGACCAGAGCCGTAGCGATCCCTTCTCTTCTATGTTTCTCATCAACACAGAATTCATCGATATCGAGAAAATCACGGACCTTCATGAAAGGATTCTCCGGCTTATAGATGTGATGGAGGATCGCAAATCCGCAGATCTCGCCATCTTTATCCGCGACGACGATCTTCTGCTCGGGGTCCTTAAAGATGTAGTAGACATAGTTCTGAAGTTCCTCATTAAATCCCGGTTTAAACACGTCCGGTTTTCCTTCGACATGAAGATCATTGACCTGCTTACGAAGCACGTTGATCCTCTCCAGTTCGTCTTCTTTAGCGAAACGGATGACCATATTACTACACCTGCCTTTTTATGAAATATTTCTAACCATTGTAACGAAACGAAATAGGGAATACTAGTTCCCGACAGTATAAAATCAGTCGTCGCGTTTGGCACTCATCTGAAGATAGATCATGCCGTCGTTTCTCCCTTTATGGGACGGGAGGTCTTCCGGCCACCGCCCACTTTACTGTTCAGAGCGCAAAGAAGATTTGCGATGCCGAAAGAAATGAGTATGATTGCCACAAAGATCAGGATCGCGACGCCCCATCCCCAGCGCAGGAAGAAATAGAAATCGTTGTTTCGCGGATATCTTCCACCCATGCCGTTAATGAGGATGTTCAGGATATATCCGATCCCATAAAGCACCGTCAGCATCGCCGACAGGATCTTCCACTTCATCTTCTTCGGCACATCCGTAAGGAGTATAAAATCGATCATGGCGATGAGCGGAACGATCAGATGGAAATACAGATTCGCGTTCTTATACATGCGCTGATATCCATACATCGGCCCGAGGAAAAATGCCACCACGGCAAAGGTCAGACCGGTCGCGGTCGCAGACATCAGCTTTAAGACCTTCGTAGTTTTCCCCTGATAGAAAAGCGCTATCAGTGCGACAACACCGGCGAAGATATTTGACTGCACCGTGAAGTATCTAAGGCACATGATGCCGCGCATCTGAAACTCCATCCACGCACTTCTGTAAGTCATGGTCATATAGGTGCCGATCGACACCAGAATGACGATCACTATATTCGTGATGAGCTGCCGTATTTTTCTGCCTTTTTCCGTACGCATATTCTGATCCCTATAATGTCCTGTTTTTCATATTCAGTATTCCGCTCCTTGTGGCAATTCCGGGAAGATCCGGCGACTTTTCTTATCGATCGAAACGGAAGGAATAGAAGTCAGCTGCACCCTGCCCTTCGTAGGTAAAATAGAGGGCATGTTTTCCGTTTCCGATCGTGATCGGAGCGGAATATTCCGTCCAGTTTTCCGAAGGGGCGATTCTGATCCTGGAAACGACCTCGCCTCCTCTTCCGTCGCGTACGACGAACTCACCATCCGCCGTACCGCGCACCTTCACGGACAGTGCTTTTGCAGAAGAAAATTCGAAATACCGGTAGCCGGCTGTCGCGCCATCCACCATGTTGTTGATGTACTGGTTCGGGTTATCCTCGCGGTCTTCCCCCTCCTGGGTAAAGGCCGGGTGATGCTCATCCTGCTGCTCGGCAAGGCTCTCGGTCGTACCGTTCTTACTAAAGAGATGGCAGGCGATGCGGGCCTCATATTCACCCTCGTCGCGGAGCGGTCCGCCGTTTAATCCGCAGGACGTGATCTCCGCCTGATGGAAAGCTTCCCCGTCAAATTCGATCTCCTCCGCGCATGCCTGACGGGAGAAGAAATGGCGGTTGGTCTGGCGGTGGTAGAACACATACCACTTCCCGTTGACGAAGGCCACGCTGCCGTGGGTGTTGCCGCGGTAGTTCATGGCCTCGGTATTCCCGTTGACACCGATGTCCGCATTCGACACCAGCACGCCGCCGAAGTGATAGTC
>DFFH01000155.1 GCA_002368805.1 Mageeibacillus sp. UBA3781
CAGGGAAGAGGCATATGCCGTGATCGCAAAGGAGATGGAGTTCCCGGAGTACTTCGGCAGGAACCTCGATGCCCTCTATGACTGTTTAAGCTCGAAAAGCACTGATAACGCAGTTCTTTTCGTGAATACGGCGATCCTGGAGGAGAACCTCGGTGAGTACGCAGAGAGCATCCTCGAGTGCTTCCGCGATGCCGCGAATGAGTGCGGATTCTTCTTAAAAGAGAAGCGCTGAAACGCGGGCCGCGCAAAAAACAATTCGGGCAGATGTGCCCTGGAAACCAGGTTGTAGAAAGATGTTAGCGAATTACCATACACACACGCCGCGCTGTAACCACGCAAAGGGTTCCGAGCGGGAATATATTGAAAAAGCGATTAAGGAAGGCTTCAAGGTGCTGGGGTTTTCGGACCACTCGCCGCAGCCTTTTGAGGAGGAGTTTTATTCCTGGATCCGCATGCGCATGTCCGAGCTTCCAGACTATACGGAGACACTCGTAAAACTGCGGGAAGAGTATAAAAATGACATTCAGATCCTGATCGGATACGAAGTGGAGTACTCGAGAAAGTATTTCCCGGCTCTGATGGAAGAACTGAAGAAGTTCCCTCTGGACTACCTGATCCAGGGTCAGCACTTCGCACCGAATGAAGTCGAAGGCATCTATGTCGGCGGTGCGACCGAGAAAGAAGAGGACCTGATCTGCTACGTGGATACCACGGTGGAAGGCATGGAGACGGGACTTTTTACCTACCTTGCGCACCCGGATCTGGTGAACTATACAGGATCGGATGAGATCTTCTGCAAGCATATGAAGCGCATCATCGAAAAATCGCTCGAGCTGGATATCCCTCTGGAAGTGAATATGTACGGATTCTCCGACGACCGTAATTACCCCTGTGACCGTTTCTTCCGCATGGCGAAAGACATGGGCGCGAAGTTCGTCCTCGGATGCGACGCCCACCAGCCGCTGCTCATAAGACAGCCCGAAAACACACCGGGGCTAAGTGCTTTTCTGGAAAAACACGGCATCGATACAGGCGACAATTTCGTCGAGATCAAAGATCCTCACGCTGCGTGGGAACAGGTAAAGTGAGCGCTTCGTGCTGCGTGGAAACAGGCGAATTGAGCGCGGCGATAAATGCCCGCCGCACAGGATGCCACTCACAGAATATGAAGGATGCTGCGCAGGATGCCACGCAGGAGCCGCGCCCGCAGTGACTTAATACAGCCCGAGCTCCGAAAGGATCGTATTGATCTCGTCAACGTCAGCGTCGGTACAATCTGTAACAGTGATTTTCAAGCCGTGATCGGAGAAAACGATGTACCGCTCATAGGCATCTTTCATCGCGTCACCCTCGGGCTTCTGACCGCGGAATTCGTAGGACATCCAGCCGCCGGAAAGATTTCCGGTATAACTGCCATCAGCGATCGCTGCTTCGATCTCCGTGTAGTCCTGAAGACCGGTGATAAGCGCTCCGTTCACCGAATCTTCCTTTACGATCTCGAAAGTGATACGGGAATCCTTGGAGTAATTATTAAATCCGTCATGATTCGTCAATGACATCGTGTATCCGTGCTTTTCCATGACCTCGGAATACTTTGTATCGTTGAGACCTGCATCCAGCATACGATACAGTCGGTCGTACTCCTGCTGGGAGATCTCAAGATCGGACAGAAGCTGCTGCATCGCCTCGCGATAGGCATCGTCTATAAAATCAGGAGTTGAAGACGGAACCATATATACATCCTCGATAATGGCCGGGAAGGCATCCTCGAATTCACCGTTCATGCGGTAGCCGTGAGAGACATGCTGATCGATCCGGATCTCGCCGCGGACGATATAGTCCTTATCTTTGGCCCTGTTTTGCATGTAGCTTTGGAGCCCGGGAGCCATCTCATCGATGGGCCACAGATCCTCCAGACCATTGAACCCGACCGGTGCTTCGAGAGCGTATTTGAGCATCTTCTTGTAAGACGGCGCCCAGTTTGCCGGAGATGCGAAGAACAGCAGAAGTGCATCCGCCTCGTCTTTCTTATGAACAGTCATCTTAAACTCCGCCCAGTCATCACTTCCGGCCACGAACTCATAGTCGTAGGTGTAAAGCTCGGTCATCGCCCGATAAAGAGAAAGGTCGGAATAAGCATATTCGCTCGGGTCAAAGCCCAGATAGAATCCGTCGTTATCGAGGTAGTCCATATCCATGGCCAGCATGTGATCCATAAACTCCTTAAACATCGCGTCGAGCTTCGGGTTCTTGACAGGAAGCTCTTTGAGAATGATATCGAACTGCTTTTTGCACTCCTTGAAAAGCACTTTCGTGTCTTTTATCTTGCATTTCCCGCTGTCTGTATCGCAGTCCATCGTCAGCGTGATCGGCTTTGTTGTGTACGTATCTGCATCCTGAAGATAATTAAGTATCTGATCTGAACTGGGTTTGATGGAGGAACGGAGTGCTTTCTTCGCATCGATCAGGTCGAGGCTGACATCGAGTTTTCCTTCGTCGCCGTCCAGTGTGAACTCACCGAATGTGAACTTCGTGTGGCTGAGGTAGGCCTGCCAGAAAGGGAGATAATCCGGCTCCGGGTAGATATCGCCGGTGCTATCGTCATCGGAGTCCGCATTATCATCGTTTTTTAGTTTAAGGATATCCTGGAACTGATCGTTTTCCGGATCACAGTAGCGGGAGAGCTTGTCATATTTCCCGGTGGCAAGGAATACGAGATAGTTCTCGACTACACCTTCCGCCGTCTTTTTCATCTCTTTCGTTTTCTTATTTCCGGAACAGCCGGTCATACCGATGAGTAAAACCGCGCTCATTAGAAAAGCACTTACCCGTGTCATTCCTGTTTTCATAGATGTTCCTTTTTCCTCCCCGTACTTCAGGATGCGGCCTGAAGATAGTTTCCGATAACAGTATAGCACGAGTTGAAAAGAATTGGGGGGGAGTGAGAGGACGGACTGCTCTCAAGGGCACTCTGCGGCGGGGCCGCCTCCGCGAGGGGATCCGGGTATTTCTGCGGCGCGGCCGTCTCCGCGCGGGGACCCGGGTATTCCTGCGGCCGGGCCGCCTCCGCGCGGGGACCCGGAGGATAAGATGATCGCGCGGCCGCCCCCGGCGGAAAACCTTATGAACGGACGGAGAGGGCGCGCAGGGAATTAAGGATCGCGAGGATCAGGACGCCGACGTCACCGAAAATAGCGATGCGCATGCCGACCAGACCCAGTGCGCCGAGCACCATGATCGCGATCTTGACAAGGATCGAGAAGACGATATTTTCGGTGACGATCCGCATCGTTTTCCTGCCGATGCGGATCGCCTCGGGGATCTTACCTAAGTGGTCGTCCATCAGAACGACATCTGCGGCCTCGATCGCGGCGTCCGATCCGAGCGCACCCATCGCGATGCCGACGTCCGCGCGGGTCAGGACCGGTGCGTCATTGATGCCGTCACCGACAAAGGCCACAAGTCCGGAGGACCTGGAAAGATCGGATGCACCGGAGGCGTCTGAGGCGGAAGCTGCTGCAGAGGAGGCTGATGCTGCACCGGAAGCGGAAGCTGCAGGACTGGTGCTTTTCGCGCCGAGGAGGGACTCGAGATGCTCGACCTTCTGGGCGGGGAGAAGTCCCGCGTGATAGTTCGTGATACCGACCTCAGAAGCGACCTTCGAGGCGACCTTTTCATTGTCGCCGGTGAGCATGACGATGTCTCTGACACCGGCTTTCCGCATGGCGGCGACCGCGGACTTCGAGTCTTTTTTCAGCACGTCATTGATGATGATATGCCCGAGATACTCGGCGCCGCAGGATACATGAACGATAGTGCCGGGGAGGTGGCACTCGTGGAAGTCCGCGTGCACGTCCTCCATGAGCTTGCCGTTTCCGACGAAGTATTCTTTATTATCGATCACCGCGCGGATACCGCGGCCGGCGATCTCCTCGACGTCACCGAGACGGGAGGCATCGATGTGTGTGCCGTGTGCTTTTACGATAGACTCCGCGACCGGGTGGTGCGAGCGGCTCTCCGCGAGCGCGGCGATATCGATCAGTTCGTCCGCATCGATCTGGCTCGGGTGGATGTCTTCCACGGCAAATGCACCTTCCGTGAGGGTTCCTGTTTTGTCGAGCACGACGGTGTCAATCTTAGAGAGGGCTTCCAGGTAATTGCTGCCCTTGACGAGGATGCCGCGGCGCGAGCAGGCGCCGATCCCGCCGAAGAACGAGAGCGGGACGGACACGACGAGTGCGCACGGGCAGGAGACCACGAGGAAGATCAGGCCTCTGTAGATGCTGCCGGACA
>DFFH01000047.1:0-5291 GCA_002368805.1 Mageeibacillus sp. UBA3781
CCGATTGCGAAACTATTTATCTATCTGAATTCTGCGACGTGTTTTACGTTCTGGAGAAGAATGTGGTTCTGGTTCACTGGAAAAAGTACTGTGAGCTCGAGCAGTATCGTTTGCCTTTGGAAAAAGCACTTGTGGTGATCAGGAATCACTCCGGATGCGATTATGTGGCGGATACCAGAGATGGCTTTGAGGATAATCCGCTGGACACAAAGTGGGTGGCGGAGTATTTCATGCCGAAGGCTAAAGAATACGGTTGCCGGATCATTTATTTCATTATCGATAAGGAGAATTCCCTTAAGGAAGAACTGGAAGGACAGGAGAAAGATTCTGCTTCGTTACTGGAGTTCCGGTATATATACGGGATCGACGAAATATAGTTTTTAGGAAAAGAAAGGATGTCTTGAAAAGGAGGAGTTGTTTATGAGAAAACGTGTTTTCGCTTTTTTTCTGGTGGCTGTTACACTGATCACACTCGTTGGCTGTAAAAAAACCAAAAAGCTCATTGAAAATGAGGCGGATGCTAAAGAAGTCATCGAATGCCCGAAAGAGAATATGTTCGGGCTGGAAAAGATCGCGTTATTTGAAGACCGGGCGGTGGCTGTTTTTGACGAGAAGCTCTGCGAGGGTTTTGAGTACGATGAGAATGACTTTGATACGTTCAGTCTCAAAGGATATCTGGGTAAGAAGAATGCGGGCTTCAGCCTTACAGTAGAAAATATGAAGAATATCTGGCCCGAGGAAGATAAGAGCAGTATCGAACTTAAAGATGGTCATTACATAGTCACCATCATTTTCCCGAACAAGGAGTCCTATAAAGAAGATCCCGATGAGGATTTTGAGATCCTGGGACTTCATATCAGCGGCATGACCATCTGGATCACCGAGGATACGGTCGAACTTAGATACACTGCGAGAGGGTATGACATCATGTGGTACTACACGCAGGAATTCGATCGCGCAAAAGGAAAATGGGAAAAGGTCGATGAGGATGAGGTCAGCTGCATGACGACTGAGACATATTAACATGACGTCTGCTATGATAGATTAACATGAATTCTTCGATGGATTGAATGGTATAATGAACCACGAAAATGAAGAAAAGAAACTAGTGGGAGAAGTCATATGACTTACGAAGAGATCAAGAATAATGAAGTGATCAAAACTTATATCAAGCAGGCAAATGAGTCGCTGGATGCGCTGGGATATACGGAGCACGGGTTTGCGCATGTGACGCTTGTGGCAGAGACAGCAGGCTATATCCTTAAGACTCTGGGATATCCCGAGAGGACCGTGGAACTTGTGAAGATCGCCGGATATCTCCATGACATCGGCAATCTGGTGAACCGGACGGATCACAGCCAGTCAGGCGCGCTGATCGCTTTCCGGATATTAAATGAGATGGGATTCCCGCCGGAGGAAATCGGCATGATCGTTACGGCGATCGGAAACCACGATGAGGGAACCGGTGTCCCGGTAAGTTCTCTTGCAGCGGCGCTGATACTGGCAGATAAGAGCGATGTGCGCCGTAACCGTGTCCGTCATGACGATAAGTCGACGTTTGATATTCATGACCGTGTCAACTATTCGGTCACGAAGTCCGAACTGAAGATCAACGAGGCGCACACGATCATCAAACTCAAGCTCTCGGTCGATACGCACTATAGTTCGGTGATGGACTATTTCGAGATCTTTCTGCAGCGCATGGTCCTGTGCCGTAAGGCCGCAGAAACACTCGGCCTGCAGTTTAAGCTGATCATCAACGAGCAGCAGCTGATCTGACCGGGATCTTCAGCTAGAAGTAACTTGCGAGTAAATGTGGATATATAGTGCTAAAGTACCGGACAAATACTGCGATAGAGAATCGCTACAGGGAGGAAAAATATGGCACTGATTAGTATTGATTTCAGATCGGAAACTCTAAAGAGAAGCGTGCAGGCAAATGTCATTCTTCCGATAGAGACCTGCGATGGTCCATATCCGACATTGTATCTTCTTCACGGACTGACAGATAACTGTAACGGGTGGCTCAGTTATACCCGGATCCGTAAATGGGCGGAAGAAAGCGGGCTTGCGGTGGTCATGCCTTCCGGAGAAAACTCGTTTTATATGGATATTCTTGTGAAAGACGGCTGCCTGGGTGATTTTGGCGAATACGTCGGACGGGAACTGGTCGAAGTGACGCGGAAGATGTTCCCTCTTTCCACCAAGAGAGAAGATACTTTCCTTGCCGGTCTCTCCATGGGTGGCTTCGGCACGTGCCGGAATGCACTGAAGTATAGTGAGACGTTCGGGAAAGCCGCCATTTTGTCGGGTGCGCTGCATTTCTATGAATACCCTGAAGAATGGGTGAATACGCAAGGAAACACGATTGGCGAGGTGAAGAACTTCGGTGATCTGGAAAAGACCAGGAATTCGGACAGAAATCCACGCTTCCTGATGGAGAGAATCAAGAACGATCCGACTAAGAGTTTCCCATCGTTTTATGTGGCATGCGGACTTCAGGATGAGCTTCTGGAAGCAAACCGCTCCATTGCAAAAGCACTGAAAGACGCAGGCGCGGATGTCACCTATGAAGAAGGTGAAGGCCGCCACGACTGGGACTTCTGGGATGAATACATTCAGCATGTCCTGAAGTGGCTGGGCTTTGGTGTGTAAGTCGATACGCACTATAGTTCGGTGATGGACTATTTCGTGATCTTTAGTAAAGAAACGATAGTCGTTATTACTGCCTTTCTCTGAGAAGGGTTCTTATACGGTTATCGATCACGCTCACGACATCATCGATGGATTTCTGATCTGCAAAATAAGGTGCAGTTTCTTCCATGATCACATTAATGATTTCTATATCGCTGTAGTAAGCATAATCTACGGCGGAAATAAAGTCGTGGACTTTTTGTGCTTCCTCTTTTGTCATGGGAGTCATCATATCGATCGACCATTCTTCCTCAATATCTGAATTATAATACTTCCAGTATTCCTCGTGATCTTTGGGGTTCATTTCAAAATCCAGAAGGTAATCTACCGAAGATCTTCGGACGGGGAAGGCTCCTCTTGAGATAGACTCAATATCGTCCTGCCGCAGATAATACTCCTGGACATCGGAAGACAAAAGCAGTTTTATAAACTCCCAGGCAGCATTTACGTCTTTGCAGTTCGAAGTAACAGAAATGCTATTGCAGGAAAAAGATGCATGTCCACCATCCTTGGAGATCACCCCATAGAATTGGCCCGATGAAGCGTAGCAGTATTCTTCGATGATCTCTTTGCAATCCTGGCCGCCGATGCGATTCTTGGAAAGAACAGTTTCCCTGAAGTTTCCGTTATTCCACTCGTCCATATTCAAACAGTATTCTTTCGACAATCTCAGAAGATCTTTGAATTCCGCAGAAGAGAAATGCGGGGTTTGGCTGTCCTTGTCAATGAAAGATGCGGCATCGATAACCAGACACTCCCGCAGAAAATCCTGCCCGGTCATCTGTAGCAGTACTCGGCCGTCTGCATGGGCATCCATGTACTTCAGCCATTCGCTGTATGTCGGAGCTATATTGGCTGCATTTTTGTCATTCCCGGAGATCGTATAATTCAATATTTCAAAATTATACGGAATAGAATACAATGTATCTCCGTTTTTCATGATGTTGAACAGATTGGTATAATACTGGTCTTTCCACGAAGGATCTTCATTTTCCCACATAGGGCCAAGGTCCTGAAGTAATCCTCCATATTCATAGAATCTGGAATCGTATTTGTCTCCGCTCCCGGAGAAATGTAACAACATATCCGGACCTTCTCCGTCACGGATCTCCTTCCAGATATATGTAGCGATCGCTTCGTCATATGCATCTGTATCGATCCATCCATCTTGATTCAGGAAACCATCGGAACTGATGAGATCTTCGAAGGTCTTGTATTCGATCACATATTGGGAGTTTTCGGAATTGTATTTCTGAATTGCCCATATTATTTCTTCCGGGATATCAGCCCCGACTAACTGAAGAGTTGTCTTTCCAACGCGCGGGTCTTTTCCGGCTTTGAAAAGATAGATTTTCTTCATGTTGGGTCCGCAGGCCAGGATCCTGTCATGGTTTTTCGACACGATACGAAGATCCGTAGGTGAATCTGTTTTATCTGCGTCAGAGTTGTTCCATAGAATGATGTTGTCCCAGGTTCCGGTCGTTTTATTCAAATGCCAGATACCTTTATCACTGTCGAAATACTGTTCTTCATTATAATAATGAAACTTTCCATATTTTGAAGGAGCGGTCAGTTCTCCGTGATAGGAAACATCGCTGTCTGTCGAAAGATCCTTTATCTGATAGACGTCTTCTTCTGATGTGAGATTCAATTGAAGCAGATGATCTCCATACCAGATGTAGTCTTTTGCTGATGAATCACGTTTGGACCGGAACCGGCATTCGCCGGAAGAGATATCATACCCGAAGCAGGCCAGTTCTCCTTGTTCATTTAGATTCATCACATAAATGAGATCCTGGTGGAAACCGAGTATCTCACCGATATGACTACCTTCCGGTTTAATGAAAGAAGAGCCGGTTTCGTGATTCGATTTATTTAGATATATGACTCGTAATCTATCTTTTGATGAGTAGTAAACGACGTAGAGATTCTGCGCATCCTCAAACATATATGCGCTGTATCCGAAATTAAGTTCAGAGAAAGTCCCTAACTTGACTACATCTGTCTGCCGTCCGTCAAAATCGAATTGTTCCAGATATACTGTCGGATCATCAGAATCAGATACTACCAGTACCCATACGGATGTGTCAGATAGCATTCCGTCAAATACGATGGGAGTATTACTCTGATCCGGTAACGAGTAATCCGGATTAATACTTGAAAAATACTCTGAAGTATCAGGTCCGGTCTGGAAATCTGTTTCTGTTTCTGTATGTGTATTATTGCTTCCATTCACCGCTGATGTAGAAGTAGAGGTATCGGTCTTGTGACATCCTGTAAAGACATTCATAAGACTGAAGATAAGCATACACGCGATAGTTCTTTTCATAAAAAGAGATATTCTTCTCATGATAACGCCCCCGAGAGAATTAAAAGATTGCCAGAACCTATGGTAACAAACAGCGAGCCAACTGGCAATGCCTCCCATCTTGACATCGTGTCAGAATGAGTTTATAATTCAAGTTGACACGATGTCAGAATAGGATTTACGAAAAGAATTTGTGGAGGCGCACCATGCCAAAGGGATCACCGGAGAGAACAGCTGCAAGAAAAGAAGAGATCATCAATGCGTGTGAGAAGCTCTATCAGACCATGAG